>JBCCSK010000006.1:0-43466 GCA_039200205.1 Planctomycetota bacterium | reverse complement strand
GCCGTACCCGATGTTCGACATCGAGGACATGACGAAGGACATGGGGTATGCGGTCGCCGCCTACGACGACTTCCCCGTGAAGTTCAACCGCACCTCGTCGATCGAGTTCGAGAACAAGCGGCAGATCGAGAACCTGCACAAGCTGTTCCCGATCGTCATCCGCAACCCGTGGATGATGCGCTTCGTGAAGCCCGCCATCCGCCAGCGCTGGCTGAGCAAGGTGTACTTGATCATGTACATGCTCTACAGCGAGTGGATGGTGTCGGAGCAGGCGAAGCTCTACGCGCGCGCGCAGGGCCTTCGCGGTCCGCGCTACTGGACGAGCATCGACTTCGTGCGCCGCGTCTCCGTGAAGGGCTTCATCCGGACGTGGGAGAACCTGTTCGGCAAGTTCACCCAGCGGATGGCGCTGAAGCTCCAGATGGGCGACGAGCGCGTCGTCGCCCACATGGACTGACGCCGTCAGGCGATCTCCTCCGTCGCGCGCATGCCGGCGTCGACCGGTCGCAGGATGCGCCGGTCGGGCCGGGGGATGCGCACGTTGAAGCGGAACTCGATCGGACGCTTCGGCGGCCCGTCGAACGAGACGTGGTAGACGCCGTCCGTCGGCACCTGGAAGCGTAGGGCTCCCCCGTCCGGATCGAAGGTCGCTCCCGAGAGGGGCCGGAAGCCGCGGCCCAGGATGCGGACGTCGACCGCACCGTGACCCTCCACGAGCTGCACGCCGATGTGATCGCCGCGTCGGAACGCGCCCCACCAGGACGAGCGGCCGCTGACGGGCAGCTCGAGCCGGAAGGGCGCGAACGTCCAGGTCTCGTGGTCGAAGCTGGTCGGGTCTAGGACCGCGTGTCCGTTGGTGAGGGTGCGCATGGCGAGTCTCCAGCGGCCGATCTGCGGCCGTCGCACGTGCTCGGAGGCGCCGCCGGCGCCGAATTCACCTCGGATCACGACTCCTTTCGCACCGATCCTCGAGCGCTACGTTGGGGAGACCATGAAGCCTGCCCTTCTGCTTCCCCTCGTCCTCGCCGCCCCGCAAGCGGAATCGCCCCAGTCGCACGCCCTCCTCGTGGGCGTCGGCCGCTACCCCCACCTGGACCCGAGCGTCACGCTCGACGGACCTCCGAACGACGTTCTTCTCATGCGGCAGACGCTCGTCGACGTCCTCGACGTGCCGAGCGAGAACGTCCGCCTCCTCACGACCGCGGAGGATGCCGCCGAGGGCGACCTGCCGACGCGAGAGAGGATCCTCGGGGAGATCCGTCGCGTGGCCGCGCTCGGCGCGGACGGCAGCGTGTCCGAGTTCGTGCTCTACCTCTCGGGCCACGGCACCCAGATCCCGGACGACGGCGACGACGAGCTCGACGGCCGCGACGAGGCTTTCCTTCCGTGCGACGTCAAGGCCTGGGACGAAGAGGCCGGCACGGTCGACGGCGCGATTCGCGACGACGAGATCGAGGAGGAGCTCGCCCGCGTCGCCGAGCACGTCGATCGCGTCATCCTGATCGTCGACTCGTGCTCTTCGGGAACCATCCTCCGCGGCGTGAACGACGAAGGTGTCGTCTGGCGCGAGGTCACCCCGGCCGAGCTCGGCGTTCCTGCGGACGCATGGTCGAAGGCTCGATCGCAGCGGTCGACGCGGGACGGACCGCTTCGAAACGTCGACGGTGTCGTCGCGCTCTACGCGGCGCACAGCGACGAACGTGCGCCTGAGCGGCCGCTTCCGAACCTCCTCTCCGACGAGCCCGCGCGGCTCCGCTTCGGGTTCTTCACGCACGAGCTCGCGAAGGAGCTGCGGCGAAGCGGTGGGGAGGAGACGTTCGGTCAGCTGCTCGCCCGCCTGCGATCGCGGTACGACGCGAAGGGGATCCGCTTCATCCGACCGACCGGCGAGGGGGCGCTCGATCGCGTCGTTCGCGCCTCGGGTGCGGCGCCGCCCTTCCAGGTCCTCCCGCCGCGCGGCGGGACGTGCGTCGTCCAGGGCTACGGGCTCCTGCGCGACGCCGTCGTGGGAGCGACGCTCGACGTCTACCGAAGCGGCGGACTGCGTGACCCCGACCAGCGCCTGGGTGCGGCTCGCGTGACCGAGGTCGAGCTCGACCGCGCCCGCGCGACGATCGACTTCGAGTGGCCGTCCGGTCAGACCGGCGCGCCCGCGAGGATCGCGAAGGTCCCGGTCACGCCCCAGCGGCTCCAGCTCGCCTACGAACCGGGGCCGAACGACGAGGCCGCACGTGCGGCGTTCGACGAGGCCCTCGAGCAGTACGCCGCGCGCTTCGTCGAAGCCTCCGAGACTGGCGCGAGCGACTGGATCGTTCGCGGGACTGATCCGGTCGTCGTGTATCGGCCCGAAGAGGGTGTCGCCGCCGGCTTCGTCGTCGAGGAGGGAGCTCTCACGCGCGTCCTGAGCTCGATCTTTCGGGTCGAGAACCTCTTCGCCCTGAGCGAGCACGAGAGCCACGGCGGCCTGCCCGAGGGCGTCGAGGTTCGCTTCGTGTGCGCGGCGGCGAACGGCTCCGCGGTCGCCCTCCCGGGCGCCGCGGTCGAGCTCCAGGCGCGCAACCTCTCGGACGAGCGCTGGTACCTGACGGTCCACGAGGTCGATCGTCACTACGGCATCTCGGAGATCGCCATCCGCGGCGGACGCGAGCTCGCGCCGGACACGGACTGGGTGAGGGTGAATCACCCGAACCTCGTCTTCACCGACGACACCGTCGGCGTCGGGCACATCCACGTCATCGCGATCGATCGGAACGGCAATCTCCCGCCCCTCACGCAGAACCCGCTTCGGCCCCGTCGTCCGCGCTATCGCAGCGGTGAGACCGGCGGCGACTTCGATGACGTCCTCTGGGCGCTCGCCTACGAGGGCCAGATGCGAGGCTCCTCGACCTCGTACGAGCCAACGGAGCGCGCCTTCTCGGTCGTCTTTCCCTACGAGACGAACTGGCCCGTCGTGCCTCCGCTCGGCGGTGAGCCTGCTGCGCCCTTCGATCCACGCGATGCCCTCTCGCGCCCGTCCGACGAAACCGACGTCACGCGCTTCGAGGCGCTCGGTACGAGCGTCGTGCTGTCGAGGAAGGGTGGTCGCCAGACGATCGAGTTCGACCTGGACGGCGACTCCGGTGACGGTCTTTCCGAATTCGACGCCGATCTGGTCCTGATCCGTGACCCCGATCGCGTCACCGCCCTCTACGACGTCGACGGCGCGGAGTCCCCGAAGGTGGGTCGCTTCGAGGTCGCGCTGATCGATCTCGACGGTGACGGCGTCGCGGACGAAGCCCATCGCTTCGACGGCGACGCGTGGCGCGTCGCGGAACACCCGCAGCGGCCGCTGCTCCAGGTCCACAGCTTCTCGGCCCGCTTCGACGACCCTCGCGGCTCCGCGTGGCAGGCGTGGCGCAACCGTGCGCAGGACACGGTGCGCGCGTTCCTCCCTGAGTTCCTCGACAACGAGTGAACCCGGACCCCCGCGTCGGGGGTCCGGGTTCGTGGAAGATCGGAAGTAGGCGCCGGCTCCGAAAGGCAGGTGAGCCGGCGCCTGCCGATCACTTGCCGCTGAGGTCTTGGTAGACGTCAGAGCGCATCTTGTAGAGGCGGTAGAGCATCTCGTACTCGGCGCGGACGTCGGTCCCGTCGCTCTGGTGCTCGGCCAGCGCGGCGCGGGCTTCCTGCAGGCGGCTGTCGAGGACGGCGAGGCGCGCCAGGCCGATGAACTCCTCGACCGACTCCGCTTTCTCGGCCGCGTACTGGATCGACTCGTCGACCTCGCAGAGCTCGTCACTCTGGTCGGCGGGATACACGATGGTGCAGGGGTCGTCGATCTGGCCGAGCAGGTCGGTGGCGGCGTCCTGGACGTTCCCGCCGTACTGCTGGACCGAGGCGCCGGTGATCAGGATGGCCTCGTCGATGCGGGCCCAGAAGAGGGCGCTCTGCAGCTGGTCGACGTCGGCGGACTGGATCGCGGTCGAGTCGGCGCGCTCCTTCAGGACCTTCAGTGCGTCCTTCATCGACTGCTGCGCCGGGTCGGGGTCGCCCTGGGAGCCGATCTTCGGACCCTCCTGCGGGGCGGGCACGATCTTGATGACGTCGTCGAGTGCGCCGAGGCTCGCGTCGATCGGTTGACCGGCCTGGACGAGGGAGTGGATCGCGTCGACGCCGAGGGCGATCTTGGCGTCGCGGGACTGCGCCTTCTGCTGCTCCTCGAACGCCTCGAGATCGAAGGGGCGCGGCAGGACGAGGTCGCCCTTGTCCGACGGGGACGCGTAGCTGGCGGCGGGCAGGAGGGCGAGGGCGAGGAGGGCGGCGGCGGGGGTGGTGGCGTTGGACTGCATGGCACCGTGGGGCTGGGTGTGATCTCGGGTTGGCGTGACCTGGGGTTCCCCAGAGGGGGAACGCACCTCGGACCGACCGCCGATCACGAATTCACCTCGGCACCGCGAATTCCTCGCGGCTACCGATCACCCGCACCCAGTGCCGCCTCCAGGAGCGCTCGGTGGCGCTCGCCGACCATCAGCTCGTCGGCCTCCTCGACGCTCCAGCGCGCGTCGGCGCCCAGCGTGTAGAGCAGCGAGCGATCGCCGTCCCGCGTCCAAACGCGCGTAGGGTCCGTTCCGTCCTCGCGGATGCCGATCGCGAATCGCCGCTCGCGGTCGCCTCGCAGGACGAACGCATCCCAGGATCCGTCGCCGGGGCCGAAGCGACCCTCGGCTTCGCTCGCCGGGCTCGACTCCCGCTCGAAGCTCGCCGTCAGGGTCGCGCTCGTCCCTCGCTGTTCGCTGCGGCGCAGAAGGACGTTGGTCGAAGCGTCGGCCCGCCAGTCGACGTCCGGTGCGATCGCCCAGGGGTCGACCGGGAAGCGCTCTGGCTCAGGAGGTCTTTCTCCCACGAGCGCGGCGATCGCCTCGGGCCCGGCGAAGGCCAGCTCGCCGCCGACCTCGCCGAGCGCGATCCCGAGGAGGCGCCTCTCGCCGTCCTCCGTGAGACCCGCCACGGCCGCGCCGATCCGCTCGGGCGTGAAGTCGACGTCCGTCAGGACCCACCCTCGGCGTCCGCGCGCGAGGGTCGCGCTCTCGCCAATCCCGCCGCGGAGGGCGATCTCACCCGTCATCTCCGGCGGTGGAACGAGAACGACCTCGTCCGATCCGTCGAGTGCCGCGGCGGGGACGAGTGCGCCGACGAGGGGCCGGTCGACGTCTTCCACGCGCAGGAGGCTCAGGCCGAGGAGCGGCTCGTGGCGCATCACCGTGGCCGGGCGGCGTTCGCCCAGCGGCGTCGCACGGCCGCGCGCATCGACGTCGACGAGCTCGACGTCGACGGTCGCGATCTCGCCGCGCCACGCTGCGTCCTCGACCGCGTCGGCGACGAGATCGCTCGCCGTCACGAGCCAGCCGTCATCGCCCACGACCGCGGCGGCGCCGAAGGCCTCGCCGGCGCGAACGACCGCGGTCGCGCGACGTAGATCCGGATCGAGGCGCGAGCCTCCCCGCGACGACGACTCCCACGCTGGCTCGAACGAAGCGGCCCCGGGCGTCCACTGGCCCGATGGCTGGAGGTCCAGTTCGACCGAGGCGGTCTCCACGAGCTCCACGGCGTCGGTCCGAGCGTCGCCGGTGCGCAGTGCAACGACCGCGAGGACGGCCGCCGCAAGGAGCGCGACGGCACCCGCGAACCGGCCGAAGCGTCCGCGCGCGTCGATCACGTTGCCGGGGCTCTCCGACGCCGATTCGCCGCTCGGATGCAGCGAGGCGCCTTCGGCGACGGCGGCGACGACGAAGTCTCGCCCGTGCGCCTGCAGCGCCGTGCCGAGCGCTTCCTCGTCGGCGTCATCGAGCGACACGGCACCGTCCGTCAGCGCGGCGACGAGTTCGTCCGCATCGAGCTCCCCCGCGGGCGCGACCCCGGGGGAACCTCCGCGAATCCTCGTCCGAACGTCGCGGATGCGAAGCTCGCGCTCGTCGTCGTTCATTGCGCGCCTCCTCGGCACGGACTGCCGTCGCGGCCGAAGCGCGCGGGTCGGCGCCAGCGAACGCGGGATCGGCCGATCCTCGCGCTTCCGGTGGAAATCCCTCTCACGCCTCGCCGTCCCATCGGATGCCCTTTCCGTTCAAGCAGGTCTCGAGCGCGGGGCGCGCCTTGTTCAGGTGATTCGAGACGGCGGGCCGCGAGATCCCGAGCGCGTCCGCGATGTCCGCCGGCCGTTCCTCGTACTCCCAGCGCCGCGTCGCCACGAGCTGTCGCTTCGGAGGGAGCTCGTCGAGGCAGTCGGCCAGCGCGCGCTGGAGCGCATCGCCGAACGAGCCGTCCTGCGATCCGTCGGCCGCGGCGGGACCGTCGTGCAGCGCGGGGTCGAGCGAGACCGTCTCGTCCTTCCGGTCGAGTGCGCGGACTCCCTCGCGGTGCGCGATCGTGCACAGCAGAGTCCTCAGGCGCGACTGTCCGCGGAACGCCTTCTTCGCTTCGACGCTCCAGTAGGCCTGGAACGCTCGTGCAAAGGCGTCCATCGCCGCGTCGAGTGCGGCTTCGGTCCCCAGAGCGGGCATTCGGCCGAGGACGAACGCGTGAACGGCCTCCAGGTCCCGGGTGACGAGCGCGTCGAAGGTCGAATTCGCCGTTTCGGGGGAGAACGCCTCTTCCTGCCAGTCGGGTCGCTGCTCGCACGCGAGCGACCAGACGAGGTCGACGAGGCGTCCGTACACGCGCTCGTGGGCGTCTTCGTCCCAGGCGTCACGGAAGGTCCGAACCGATCGCTCGCCGAGTCGTTGGACGGAGACGGCACCCCGCGGGACACCTGCGCGCTCCGCGTCCTCGATCGCACGCTCCAGGGCTCCAGGGGGTGCCGCGGGTCGATCGGCGCGTGTCGTCTCGGAGATCGTCGCCACCGTGTTCAATGATGCCAGCGCGGCAACGAACCGTCGATCCGAGATCGATCGCCCGCGAACGAACCCGCCTGCCCTAGATCGCCATGATCCGCCTGCTGCACATGCCCGCGTTCCTCGTGCTCGCGCTGCTCCCCTCTCTCGCCGGAGCCCAGACGAGCGACCCGATCGCGGACGGAGGGGAGACCGGTGAGGAGCTCATCCACCGGCTCGCCGCCGACCTGCTCGGACCCTCGCCCGACATCGCCGAGGAGCTCGGGCCCCTGACCGTCGAGTATCGAGGCGCCTCGGTCGTCAATGCGTTCGCAACGCGAACTCCGCAGGGCACGCCGCTGGTCATCTTCTACGACGGGATCGTGGCCGCGCTCGATCGCGACGATCGTCTCGTGCGCGCGGTCGTCGCACACGAGCTGTCGCACCTCGCCCAGGGGCACGTGCGCGAGGTCACGCGACCCAAGTCGCCGATGCTGCTGTACCCCGACGTCCGCTACTACTTCATCCGTCAGGTCGAGTTCGAAGCGGACGCAGCTGCGGCGAAGATGCTCGACGCCGCCGGTTACTCCCGCACCGACCTCGAGGACGCGCTCCTCCAGCTGCATGCGGTGCATCGCGAGTTCGGCGTCTCCTGGCTGCGCGGCATCAGCGACGACCACGGCTCCTGGCTCGAGCGGATCACGCGCATCGCGCCGACGGACGACCGCTACGCCGCGCTCTCCGCGTTCGAGCGCGGGCTGGCCTTCGTCGAGTGTCGACGGCCCGCCCAGGCGATGATCGCGTTCGAGCGCGCGCTGGAGATCGAGCCCATGCTGGACGAGGCGCGCTTTGGGCTCGCCCGCGCGCTGCTGCAGGAGTACTACGACCAGCTCCCCGACCTCGTGCGCGACGAGTGGCTGCGGCCGGACTTCGGGCCCCAGCTGACGCTCGACGACGTCTTCGCCGTCCGTGGAGCGGCGGCCACGGCCGCGGACCGTCGTCGCTGGAACGCGGTGCGCGAGGTCGTGCTGGCGCTTCCCCGCCCCGTCTCGCCCGGCCACTACGAGCTGCTCCTCGGAACGGTCGACGTCCTCCATCCGGACGGAGATCCGTCGATCGTCACCGCCGGCGTCGCTCGACTGCAGGGGGGGATGCTCCAGCCCTCGGTTGCGCGGCGCCACCGCGAGCGCATTCGCCTGGCGCTCGCCAACAACGCAGCGCTCGGTCTCCACCGGCTGGGAGAGACGGACGGTGCGCTCGGTCTTCTCAGCGCAGAGCTCGAGGACCTCTTCGGGCACGAGCGCTATCTGCACCTGTCGAACGTCGCGCGCCTCACCCTGATCGCCGTCCATTTCGCGACGAGCGAGGTCGTCGTCGAGATGCTCCGTGAAGCGATGCGTGCCTCGCGCGCGGACTCGGAGCGCTACGCCAACGCCCGCGGGGCGCTGGAGCGGATCGGAAGCTCGATCGGCGCCGACCTGCTCGCATCCGGACCGCCGAGCGACCTGCAGGTGTGTCGTCCCACGGTCGTCGAGATGGCTCCCGGGGTGCGCGTCGGCCTCTTCGCCGACGTCGACGGCGCGATCGACTCGCTCGGCTCACCGGACGTCGACGAGCGCGTTCATCCCGACTACGAAGCGTTCCGCGTTCTCGCCTGGCGGGACGAGAGGGGAGCGACCGACCTCGTCGCTCTGATCGAGGACGGCCGCCCGCTCAAGCTCACGACCTACCGTCCTGGATCTGCGGTGCTCCTCGAACCGGCGGAGGAGTCGGACATCCGCACGATCCGCATCGAGATCGGCGCCACCGCGGACGAGCTCGACGAGGTCCTCGACGGCCTGGAGCTCAGCTGGGATCGGGTCCCGGGACAGAGGTTCCTCGCTCGCAGCGTCGTCGATGGAGACGACGACGCTCTGGACGAGGAACTCTGGACCTACCTCCCGGACCTCTCGCTCGCCGTCCTCGTCGAGGACGGCGTCCTGCGGGGCCTGACGATGACCCCGGTGGGAATCTGAAGGTCCAGTAGGCGGATCTGGTCCGTCAGTTCTGGGCGCGGAACCGCGTCAGCGAGGCCATCGCCTCTTTGGCGCGATCGCTGTCGGTCTTCTCCGCGAGCGCCACGGCCTTCAGCTGGATCTCGACCGCCTCGTCGCGGTTGCCGAGCGCGAAGCGCACGTGCGCGAGCGTGTCCAGAAGGCGCCAGTCCTCGTAGCCCGTGAGCTTGTTCGCGCGCTCGGCGAGCGGGAGAACGGCGCTGGCGTAGTGGTCGCTGCCCTCGCCCGAGATCGCGGACCACGCGACGGCGTTCAGCGCGATCGCGTCGTCCTTCACGAGCTTGCCGATCGCCGGCAGCAGCTCCGCGGCCTCGGCGTGCCGCCCCGACGAGCGGAGTCGGTCGAACGTCCCGCGCAGCGTCGCGATCCCGGTGTCCTTCGCCTCGTCCGTCTTCGGCGCGGCGGAAAGCGCTGCGACGCGATCGCGACGCGGGCGATTCTCGTAGGCGTTGCCGCCGCCGCGCTGCGAGAGGACGAACTGCTCCACGAGCGGCTGGACGTTCGGCAGGCCGACGAGCGCGGCCGACCACCTGAGCTCGGTGTCCGAGTGCTTCGTCCGCGCGCTCAGGTGCGCGTCCTTCAGCAGCTCGAGGATCGGCCCGACTTCAGCGAGCTCGTGAGCGGGGATCATCGGGCGAGCCATCTCGGCGCAGCGCCCGATCGCCACTGCGAACACCGACGTGTGGTCGGAGGAGCCCTGTGCGACGAGATCCGCATAGGCCGGATCCGACGCGATGTTGCGTCCCGCCTTCGCGCCGACCGCGGCCTCGATCGCTCGCACCGAGGGCGAGAGCACGAGGCGATCGTCCTGGGCGAAGAGGTAGATCGGCACGCCCTGAACGTCGTAGCGGTCGACGGTGATCCCGTCGATCTTCTCGCCGCGACCGCGCGTGTCGCCGCTGCCGCTCGCGCCCTTCGCGACGCCGAGGACGAGCTCCCAGATCGCCTTGGAGCGCTCGATGTCGTTCACCGAGAGCGCGATCGCCGCGTCCGGCATCGGCGTGCCGAAGGGCCCGTCGGTCATCGACGGCATCGAGAACACGGCGACGTCGCGGATGTTGCCGAAGATCTCGCGGCCGATGTCCATCATCGTCACGACCGGCTTCCCGTTCGCGTCGCTGACTCCCGCGCTGCCTTCGACGCCCGAGTTCAGGCTCGTCGCGGCGAAGAACGCGGCTCCCTCCGGCACGAGGTGGAACGTGTGTTCGCGCACGTGCGGCATACGCATCAGGTCGAAGAGCACGTTCCTGTGCCCTTCGGCGAGCTGCAGGCTCACGTCCATCGAGATGCCCTCGTCCTGGACGCCGAGGCGACCGGCGATCGACTGGAGGCTCTGGACGTCGAGCATGCCCAGTGCCATCGCGGCCTGGGGATCCTGCGCGGCCATCGCTCCGAGCATGGTCTGAGCGAGCGGCATGATCGGCTCGGCGTTCAAACAGAAGAACGCCAGGTCCTGCCCGCGCATCGACATGGTGTCCGCGAGGTCGGGGTGCCCGGCGAGCGAGCCGTCTCCGTCGGAGCCGACGCGCGAGAGGACGTCCGCGATCAGCTCGCGCTCCGTGCTCGCGAGCACGAGCCGGTCGGTCGTCGTGACGTACGCCATGTTCTCGACGCGGAACGTCGGGTTCCCGGCGATGTCGTCGACAGGCTCGCCCCCGGCGGGAAGCGCGGTCTCGATCAGTCCCCGGACGGCTCGAACGTCGCCGGGGTGGAGGATCACGACGCCGCCAGGAATCCCGCCCGTCGGATCGACGCGGGTCACGGCGACGGCGGCACCCTTGAGTCCGAGGGTCCCCTCGAGGAGGTGCGGGCTGATTCCGATGCGGTCCGCGCCGTCGTCACCCTGGAGGAGTCCGAGCTGATCGAGGAGCCGCGCGACCTGGCCGCCGGGCTCGTTGAGCTCGAGGTAGAAGATCGTGTCTTCCGGCACGAGACGGGCGAGGTCGCCCGCGGCGATCTCCTCGGCGCACGCCCGGGCGTGGCGCTCGGCGCGGGCGCGGGCCTCGGCCGAGAGTCCGCTGTCGTTCGCCGCCGACCGGTAGAGCTCGAGCGCGCTGTCCAGATCGCCCACTTCGTGCTCGAGGTAGTACGCGCGGAAGAACAGCTCGCCGTCCTGGGGCGGCGCCGCGAAGGCGGTGGCCGCGAGGCCGAGGCAGGCCGGTGCGCCGGCGAAGCGGAGGAATTGGGGGAGAGTGGAGCCCGTTCGGAGCATGTTCGCGGAGTGGTCGATGGGTCGGCGAGAGGATGGGGGCAGTCCGAGCGGCCTGGGCCGTCGGCGCGCGCCGCTGGGGGTCCTGCGGGACACGCGGTGCCTTATTCGGGAGCCGTTCCCGCTTCTTCCGCGACTCGTGCGCTCGGGGGCGCTCCGGCGGCGCTCGGGCCGATACCCTGCCCCGCTATGGCACGGTTCCTGGTGGGCGCCCTCGTCCTCGTGGCGGTCGCGATCGCGACGTTCGGCGTCTGGATGCGCTCGGACGCCGGCGGCGTCGTCGAGCTGAGCGACGCCGAGGTCGAGTCGGCGCGGGCCTCCGGCGTCGGCGCGCGGGAGATCGCCGTCGAGGCGAGCGGGGAGGCCGACCCGCTCCCGACGATCGACGACCTGGAGGCGATCGCCCGCCGCGTCGACGCGGACGCGATCGCTGCGCGCATTCGCGAGGCCCGCGAGGCGGCGTCGGGCGAAGACCGGGAGCTCCTGACGGTGCTGCTCGCCGAGGCCGAGCGCATCCGCGGCAACGTCGACGTCGCGTACGACCTCGCGCGCGCCGGCGCCGAGGCGCTCCCCTCGAACAGTCGCGCCCGCTACGTGCTCTCCCAGTCGATCATGACGCGGCTGATCGCGAAGGCGGAGGAGGGGGGCGTCGCCGCGATGCTCGCCTCGATCGACGACGTTCGCGCGTACCAGGCCGAGCTCGCCGCCGCGGTCGAACTGGATCCTGCGAACGTCGACGCGCGCGTTCGCCAGATCATCACGTTCGCCTTCGGACCCTGGCCGATCGGCAACAAGAAGAAGGCTCGCGCGCTCATCGACGAGCTCGGCGAGTACGACGCGTTCAAGCGCGACTTCTGGCTCGTGCAGCTGCTCGTCGCCGACGAGTCCAAGATCGACGCGGCGATCGCAGGCTTCCGCGCGCTCGACGAAAGGCAGCCGGACGATGAGCACGTGCTCTACAACCTCGGCGAGCTGCTCGCGAAGAAGGACGATCACCGCGCCGCTGCGGAGGCGTTCGATCGCATGGTCGTCGAGCCGCGGACCAGTCGGGCCTACCAGGCTCTCTACCAGGGCGCGAAGGCGCGCGAGAAGGGAGACTTCGAGCTCGACCGCGCTCTCGAGATGCTCGAGGAGGTCGAGAGCGCCGACCCCGTCGGCGACCTGATGCCGACGCGGGATCGCGTGCTCTATCACAAGGGCAAGGTCCTCGCGAAGCTCGGTCGAAACGACGAAGCGCGTGTCGCGTACGAGGCCGCGCTCGAGGTCCGCCCGGGGAACGAGCGCGTCGAGAGCGCCCTCGCGAAGCTCGACGGCGACGGCGCGGATGGCTGAGGGAGGAGACTCCGTTCTCGCGGTCGGGATCGACGGTGGCGGGACGTCGACGCGCGTTCAGCTCGTCGACGGGACCGGTCGTCGGCTCGGCTCGGGCATCAGCGGTAGCGGCAACCTCCACGACGTCGGCCCGCAGCGGCTCGCCGAGCACGTCGAAGCGGCCTGGCGGGACGCCTGGGCCGAGGCGGGAGGGGCGCCCCGGCCCGCCGATTCCGTGTTTTGCGCCATGGCGAGCGTCGGAACGCCCGGGAATCGCGAGACGGTGCGCGAGGTGGTCGCGGGCGTCGGCGTCGCTCCGCTCGAACGCGTCGTCGTCGACATCGATCTCGTGGGCGCGCTCTCCGGCGGCCTCGGCGGCGGCCACGGCATTGCGCTGATCGCCGGGACGGGATCGTCGTGCTTCGGCCGCGACCCCTCCGGCCGAACGTTCCAGTCCGGCGGATGGGGGAGCCTGCTCGACGACGTCGGCAGCGCGACCTGGCTCGGAACCGAGGCCATGGTCGCGGCCGTCCGCGCGTTCGATCGACGCGGTCCAGCGACGTCGCTCGAAGCGAACGTCAAGGAACACTTCGGACTCGCGCACATGCGCGAGCTCTTGCCGAAGATCGATGGGGGCGGCTCCGCGCGCGCGACGCGCGCACAGCTCGCTCCGCTCGTGACGTCAGCCGCCGAGACGGGCGACGCCGTCGCGCAGGATCTCCTGCGCCGCGGCGCCGACGCGCTCGCCGAATGCGTCGAAGCGGTCTGGGGAACTCTCGACTTTCGCGAGGAGCCGGTCGAGGTCGTCGTCACGGGCGGGCTCGCCGAAAACGTGCCCGCGTACCGAGACCTCGTTCACGCCGCCGTGGTCCGACGTGTCCCCGACGCTCGTCGGGTGTTGCCGCGCGCGAGCAACCTCGTGGGAGCTGCGATCGTTGCGCTTCAGCGCTCGACCGGCGGACTGACCGAGGAAGCCCGCGCCCGACTCGTCGGGCTCGACTGACGCGACGGAGCTCGTCGCGTCGGTGCGATCAGTGCTGGTGGAGAAGCTTGCGTAGCTTCTTCTCGTGGCGCTCCACCAGCTGCTTCAGCGACTCGCCGGCCCGCTTCTTCGAGATGACCGCGGGCTCGTGCGGCAGCTTCGTCACCAGACCTTTCCCGTAGCACTTCGTCGTGAGGTGGTCGATGCTCATGGGACCCTCCGATACCACCTCGATCGGATCTTGGGAAGGCCTTTGCGTGAAGGCGGCACTCACGGCCCCGAGAACGGTGTTCACCTCGACCCGTGATTCACGGCCGATCGATGCGATGGGCGTCTCCGTCTCGAATCGGAGCCGTGAGCAGGGGTGCGTCAGCGTTGCGTTTCGGGCACTCCCTCGCGGGCCTGGAAGGGCTCTCTCGGGTACCTTTTCGGGCATGAAAGCCACGTTGCTTCCCCTCTTCGCGGCGCTCGCACTCGCGTCCGCGGCCCCCGGCGCGCCCCAGCGTGTCGGGTGTGTATGGGATCGGCTCGCGGACAGCCCGATCGGCCGCTTCGAGGCCGTCACGATGCCGATCGACGGCAAGCTCTACTGCTTCGGCGGCTTCTTCACCCAGACGATCCGAGCCTCCGCGCGAGTCGACTTCTACGACCCGCTGACCGACACGTGGACGCGGCGCTTCGACATGCCGGCTGCGACCACGCACGTCGGCTTCGTCAGGGACGGGAGGGACGTCTGGATCCTCGGCGGATTCGAGGGTGACAACCCCGGCGTCGCGACGGCCGACGTCTGGATCTTCGACATCGACGCGAACCGGTGGAGCGCAGGCCCTTCGCTCCCGCGACCGATCGCTGCCGGAGCGTGCGCCCTGATCGGCCGTGACCTCCACTACTACGGAGGTTGCGAAGCGGATCGCGACACGATGACGGGCGACCACTGGGTGCTCGACCTCGACGCGCAGCAGCTCGGCTGGCAGCCGCTGGCGCCGATGCCCCAGCCGCGCTGCCACCTCTCCGGCGCGGCGCTCAACGGCGAGATCTGGGCCATCGGTGGCCAGTTCAACCACGACACGAACCCGCTCGACACCCGCTGGGTCCACGTCTACGACCCGCAGACGGACACGTGGCGGCAGGGACCGCTCCTGCCCGAAGCGCGCTCGCACTTCGAACCGGGGACGTTCGTGCGGAACGGGAACCTCTACATCGCGGCGGGCAAGGACCTGACGCGGGGACTCCTCGCGGTCGGGGACATGCTCGAGCTCGATCCCGTGCTCGAGACGTGGACGCTCCTCCCGCCGCTCCCCGAGCCCGTCTACGGGGCCGGCGTGCAGCCGATCGGAGACCTGCTCTACGCTGCGAATGGCGCCACCTTCACCAACGTCCCGCGAACGACCCTCTACCGACGCGACTGGGCGGCCCAGCTCCCCGACCCGCTCCGCATCAACTGCGGTGGTCCCGAGGTCGTCGCGTCCACGGGCACGTGCTGCTGGTGCGGCGACATCGGCTTCATGAACGGTGAGAGCAAGGGCTACAACCCGAATGCGAACGTCCAGGGCACGGACGATCAGGTGCTCTTCGATCGACAGCGCCGGGGTGTGTCGCCGAACAGACAGAACGTCGACTACCGGCTTCCGCTCGGACCGGGCTTCTACCGCGTCACGTTCTTCCTCGCCGAACGCCAGACCATGAACGTCGGCGCACGCGAGCTCGACCTGCTCATCGAGGGCGAGCCCTACATCGAGGACCTCGACCTCCTCGACGTGCACGGCTTCGAGGTCGCCGTCGAGTACGCCTACGACATCGTCGTCGAGGACGAAGCGCTCGACATCCGGATCCAGGCCCGCTCGGGGCAGCGGGCGGTCGTCGCCGCGATCGAGGTCGAGCGCCTCGACCAGGACCACTTCGCGTTCGAGTGCACGAGCGCACCGAACTCGACCGGCAGCGCGACCACGATCGACTTCCTGGGGACGACGAGCGTCGGACGCGACGAGCTCCAGCTCCTGATGGGCCCGGTGCCCGCGACCACCTTCGGTCTCTTCATCCAGGCGGAGAACGCCGGCAACGTCCCCCTCGCCGGGGGCACGCTGTGCGTCGCCCAGCCGTTCTTCCGGCTCCCGATCGAGCAGGCCGTCGGGCTCGACCTCCAGCATCGCCTGCAGATCGGGTCGCCGCCGTCGCCGATCCAGCAGATCGTCGCAGGCAGCACCTGGCGCTTCCAGGGGTGGTACCGGGACGTGCTCGTGCCGGCGCGCTACGGCCTCTCCGACGCCGTCAAGCTCGTCTTCACCCCCTAGGACGCGCGCCCCGCGCTATCCTCACGGGCCTGCGTCCAACGGCGTTTCGTCGGCGTGACGGTCGCGACGGTCTTCGCGCCGAAACCCGTCCCCGGACGCCGCTGCGGCCCTATGGCACGTCGATTGCCTCCCGGCCCGCGGCTATGAGCTTCCCTCCGATGATCGTCCCCCGCACCGCTGCTCGCGCCCTCGGCGTCTGCGCGCTCGCCGGCGCTGCCGCGCTCACCGTCGCCTGCCGGGCGTCCGCTCCGCTGCCCGTCGAGGCCCAGGGCGACGCCCGCTCGGCGAGCGTCGAGGTCCCGCCGCCCCTCCCGCTCCAGGGCACCGCTTACGACGCGGCGGGGCTCGTCCCGCTGCCGGAGGTGCCCCCCGGCAACTATCCCGGCCTGCACAACGTCTATCGCCTCAGCGGGACGATCCTCTCCGGGAGCGAGCCGATCGACGAGGAGGCGCTGGCCCAGCTCGCGGCCTGGGGCGTGAAGACGATCCTCTCGGTCGACGGCAAGGTCCCGGACTCCGAGGGTGCCGCGCGCGAGGGCCTGCGCTACGTCCACGTGCCCATTCAGTACAAGGGCATCGACGACGATCAGATCGCCCGCATCGCAAAGACCTTCCGCGAGCTCGAAGGCCCTTTCTACGTCCACTGCTTCCACGGTCGTCACCGCGGCCCGGCTGCGGCTGCGATCGGCCGCGTCGCCGTCGACGGACTCTCGCGCGACCGCGCGATCGCCGAGATGCGCCAGTGGTGCTCGACGGCGCAGAAGTACGAGGGGCTCTACGCGACCGTCGCCACGGCCGACATCCCGACGGCGGCGGAGACCGAGGCGTACGAGTTCGACTTCACGGCCGCCCACGCGTTCGGGGGCTTCCGCGAAGCGATGGTCGCGATGGCCCGCATCTCGAACGAGCTCGACCTCGTCCGCGACAACGACTGGCGTCCCGACCCCGCGCACCCGGACGTGGACCCGCTCCAGTCCGCGACGCAGCTCCACCAGTTCCTCGTCGCCTGCTCCGAGATGGACGAGATGGCGACGTACCCCGATTCGTTCGCGAAGTGGATGGACACGTGCCGGAACGGCTCGGGTGAGCTCGTCGAGCTCCTCACCGAGTGCCGGGCCGAGAAGGTCGAGCCCGAGTCGCTGTACGAGCGGATCGACGCGGTCTACGACGCCGTCTCGCAGAGCTGCCTCGACTGCCACGGCGACTATCGGAACCGCTGAGGATCCGCGCTAGAGCAGGAACGCGCGCGCTCCGATCGCGGCCAGCGCGAGCGGGAACAGCCAGCGGCACGCGACATCGATGCGCTCGGCGACGTCCGACTTCTCGCGGTACAGCAGTCGCGCCGTGACGATCACCTCGACGAGAGCGAGGAACGTCAGGATGAACGAGCCGTTCAGGAACTTGTCCAGTCGCGTGGTGTAGGGCACCGGAGGGATCTGGTTCGCCAGCGCGAAGCGGTACGCGATGATCGTCAGGATGCTCGTCGCCGCGAAGCCGAACTGGATCGCGATCGCGGTCGGCGGCGCCCAGAAGACCGTCCACGACATCATGACGATGACGAGGAGCGGGAAGAGGATGCTCGTCAGGTAGTAGCTGGAGTTGCGCTTCGCGTCGACCTCGAGCGCGACGGCGGGGAGCGGCGGGAGCTGCTCGCTCACCTGGACGTCTTCGATCAGGAGGCGCGGGTTCGTGATCGTCCAGTTCGGGATCGTGAGCGTCTTCGAGACCTCGACGATCTGGCCCTCCACCGGCTCGATCGGGACGCGGGCTCCGACCGAGTAGAGGAAGGCGATGCGGAGCTTGTGTTCGTCGAAGGGGAAGTCCTTCAGGTAGGTCGGCGAGCCGAACTCCCCCGTGAGTCGCTGCGTGTAGGTCACGCGACCCTCGGCGTCGATCGAGGCCAGCTCGGGCAGCAGCTTCGTGAGCCCGCGCGGGCGGATCGGCTGGAGGTCGATGCGCCAGATCGTGTCGAGCGGCACGACGCGGATCTCCTCGTCTTCGCTCGAGAGACGTTCGTCGAGCCACGAGAGGCGGTAGTAGACATCGGCCTGCACCGTCTGTCGCGCGTCGTAGACCTGGATGACGTCCGTGACCAGGATCGATGTGTCGACCTCGATCGCGTCGCGGCCGGGCCCGAGTTCGGGCGGCGTCAGCTCTTGGACGGGACACGCGGCGAGCAGGAGCGCAGCGAACATCGATCAGCCTCCGATCGGATCGGTGAACAGGGGGACGAGGGGCGCGCTCTCAGCTGAAGCGAGCGCAGCGGCGGCGCGCCCGGCGAGCGCGCCGATGAGGTTCCCGGTGCCGCTGTAGGCACCGATGGCCCACACGTCGGGCCGGGGTTCGGCGACGACGGGGAGCGGCCCGTCGGTGTACGCGACCGTGGCGGCCCAGCGGTGGGTCACCTCCGCATTCGTCCCGATCCGCTCGCGCAGGAACGCGTCGAGCAGGCCCTGGACGTCCTCGGTCGGAGTTGCGTCGTGCGTCCACTCGTCGGCCTCGAATCGATCGCGGAACCCGCCGAGCGCGATCGAACCGTCGTCGAGCTGCTGCGCGTACTCGTAGCCGTACCGGACGTAGATCGGGCGGGGGAGTCGAACGTCGACGGCCGGCGCCGTCCCTAGCATCTGGAGGCGCGCCGTGCGCACGCGATCGGCGAGCTCTGGCAGGACGCGTTCGAGTCCGCCGTCGACGGCGACGATCGTCGCGCGGCACCGCACCCGACCCTCGCCCGCGACGACTTCGTCGCCTGCGATCTCGCGCGCAGGTGACTGCTCGAAGAGCTGCGCGCCCCTCTCGGCGGCGCTCCGCGTGAGCGCGCGGACGCGCTCGAGCGGGTTCATCGAGAGGTCCGTCGGGAAGAGCAGTCCGCGCCCTTCCGGCCCTTCGTACGCCCCGACCGGGAGTCCGTCGCGCTCGAGCGCCTCGCGCTGGCGCTCGCAGTCCCGGAGCTCGCCGTCGTCCTCGGCGATGCGCAGCGAGCCGGTCGCGCGTACGTGGTCGGGCGTCGTCGCGGCAATCCGCTCCTGCTCGTCCATCGTCGCGCGGTACAGCGCGCTCGCCCGCTCGCGTCCGAGGGCCCGGACCGCGTCGTGATAGAAGGGCGCGAGCCCGGCGAGCAGGAGCCCGCCGTTGCGCCCCGCGGCCCCGCGGGCGACCGCGCCGGCGTCGACGCCGACGACCCGGGCGCCGCGATCGAGCAGCGCGTGCACCGCGGTCAGTCCCGAACCGCCGAGCCCGACGACGCACACGTCGGCCTCGACCGTCGAGTCGAGTCGGTCGAGTCCGTCCCACGCAGCCCGGTCCCAGAGAGGCACGTTGCCCATCAGCCGTACTGCGCGATCCCCGCGTAGAGGAGGTCGATCGTCGCCAGGTAGGCGGGACCGAAGATTCGGTTGAACACGATCCACGCGAGGAACAGGCCGAGCACCGGCATCATCGGCTGGGCCATGAACTCCGTGTACTGCCGGTTGAGATCGCGCGGAAGGAACAGCGCCAGCGCCGCGCTCCCGTCCATCGGCGGCAGCGGGATCAGGTTGAACAGCAGCAGCAGCAGGTTCTCGGTGAACAGGAGGCTCAGGAAGATCGCCAGCGACCGTCCGACGGCCGAGCCGGCCGTCTCGGCGATCGTGTGGTAGCTGAGGCTCGACGGCGGCTGGAACAGGCCCGCCTGCAGCCCGGCGCGGAGACCGACCGCCGCCAGGACGAGCAGCGCCAGGTTGGCCCCCGGGCCGGCGAGCGCCATCCAGGCCGCGCGCTTCGGATACCGATCGGCCCAGATCGGGTCGTAGGGGGCGTGGGCGAACCCGAGCGGCCAGCCGATCCACGCGACCGTCACGATCGGCAGGACGACCATCCCGAACGGCTCGCGCCGGATGTGCGGGAGCGGGTCGAGCGAGACCTGCCCACCGAGGTAGGCGGTGTCGTCGCCGAGTCGATGCGCTGCCCAGGCGTGCGCCGCCTCGTGCAGCGTGACCGACAGCAGGAAGACGACGTAGAACCCCGCAGCGATGATGAATTCGGGAGGCATCGGCGCTGAGATTAGTCTCCCTGGTGTTCCCGCGTCTCCCCCGCCCGATTCCAACCGATGAACCTGGCCCAGCGTCTCGCCCCCTTTGCGTCCGTCCTCGTGGCATCCCTCGTCGCCTGCGCCACCGAGCCGATGGAGGAGACGAAGGAGACCGTCGTCATCTCCCTGTTCGACGGCGAGAGCCTGGAGGGGTGGCGGGCCGACGTCCCGGCCGCTGACGATGACCCGGGGATCCAGCGCTCGTTCGTCGTGCGCGACGGCAACCTCGTGAGCCTCGGCGAGCCGCGCGGCCACCTGATCACCGACGAGTCGTACCGCGACTACCGGCTGACGGTCCAGTGGCGCTGGCCGGGCGAGCCGGGGAACTGCGGCGTCCTCGTCCACGCGTCCACTCCGCGCTACCTCTACGGCATGTTCCCCCGCTCGATCGAGTGCCAGCTGCAGAGCGGCAACGCCGGCGACTTCTGGTGCATCGGCGAGAACATCTCCGTCGAGGACATGGCCTCCAGGCGCAAGGGGGAGCCCGAGGAGTGGGGCGGGGAAGAGAACCAGAAGCGGCAGATCCTCAACCTGACGGACGGGTCCGAGAATCCGGTCGGCGAGTGGAACGAGATGGTGATCGAGTGTCGCGGCCGGACGATCGACGTCTGGGTCAACGGCGAGGTCGTCAACCAGGGCTTCGACTGCACCGCGGCCGAAGGTCAGATCGCGCTCCAGGCGGAGGGGGCCGAGGTCGAGTTCCGCCGCATCGACCTCGTCAGACTCTGATCCTGTTCAAGAATTGACGGTCGTCTGCGGGCTTCTGGTGCCCCGTACGAGAGCGGCGAGCCCGCACGGGCCGGTATCATGGCGATCGGTCATGGTCGCGCCCCTCGCCATCTTCGGCTCGCTCAACTGGCTCGAGCTTCTCGTCGTCGCGGCTGCCGCGCTGATGATCTTCGGCTCGCGACTGCCCGAGGTGTCGCTTCGCGCCGTGGCGCAGGTGATGCGCGCTCGACGTGCGGTCTCGAAGATGTGGCGCGAGACGGGCCTCGAGGACGAGCTGCGGCGCGTACGGCGTGACGTCGAGCTCAACATCCCGCGCGAGGCGGATTTCGACATCGCGCCGAAGAAGCCCGCACCTGCGCGAGCTGCGCCCGCCCTGCCGGACCCGGGCGACGAAGGGAGCGCTGACCAGGGTGGCCCCAGCGGCACGATCGAGCGCGGCGACGGGCCCGCCGAGCCGGTCTCCGCCGAACCCGCGCCGGACGCCGATCGGCGCGAGCCGGACGCGGACGGCTGAGCGGAACGCATGTTCCGGCTCGGCTACAACACGAACGGACTCGCGCACCACCGCCTCGAGGACGCGCTCGACCTTCTCGCCGATCTCGGGTACGAGGCCGTTGCGATCACGCCCGATGTGGGAGGGCTCGACCCGCTCGCGCTCGACGTCGCGCGCGTTGCCTCCATCCGCCGGCGACTGGAGGATCACGGCCTCGCGGTCGCGGTCGAGACGGGGGCGCGCTTCCTGCTCGACCCGCGACGCAAGCACCGCCCGACGCTCCTGGAGCACGCCGCGCACGAGCGCGAACGACGCGTCGACTTCCTGCGGCGGTCGATCGACCTCGCCGTCGGGCTCGGCGCCGAGGTGGTTTCGATCTGGTCCGGCGCGGCCCCGGAGGACGTGCCCGGAACGCTCGACGCCGAGCCGGATCATCCGCTCGGTGAGCGTCTCGCCGACGGGGTGCTGCGGGTTCTCGATCACGCTCGCGCGGCGGGGATCCGCCTCGGGTTCGAGCCCGAGCCCGGCATGTTCGTCGAGAGGCCGTCGGGCTTCGAAGCGCTGGTCGAGCGTTTGGGCCCCGAGGGAGACGACCTCGGCCTGACGCTCGATGTCGGCCACTGCGTGGTCACGGGTGATGAGCCCGTCAGCGCCATCACGGCCCGCTTCCAGGACCGACTGGTCCACGTCCACCTCGACGATTGTCCGCGCGGCCAGCACCTTCACGTGCCGTTCGGACAGGGCGATCTGGATCTCGCCGATGCCCTCGGAGGGCTGCTCGCGGCCGGATTCCACGGGATGGCGGCCGTCGAGCTGTCACGAGACGCCCACAGGGGCCCCGCGGCTGCCGCAGAGGCCCTGGCTTCTGTTCGGGAAGTGTTTAGCGAGCGCCTCTGATCAAGTCGTTTCTTCGTCAATTACGGGGAATTGGTCCGATCCCACGCAATTCGACCGATGGCCTCCGTACAACGTCCCCCTGGGAGGTGGGCGCGACAGCCTGACTCCCGCCCTCCCCGCGCCGCACGCGGGTCGGGTCCGCGCCGGGGGAGGGATCTCATGCGCCGCCTGGCGGCGCGTTCTTGGGACGAAACGACACGACAGCATGAGTGTGACGATCCAGGAGATGGCACGGGTGACGGACGTGGACGCGCAGACCTCCGTGGCCGAGCGCCCCGAGGTTGCAACGCGACCCTGTCCGACCCGTCCAGCTGGCGATCCACCGCTGTTCCAGCACCGGGTCTCGGTCCGTCAGTGCGAGTCGAAACAGCGCGGCCAGTACCACAAGTGCTTCACGTGCGTCCATTCCGGACGAATGGGCTGACCGTCCGGCTGTCCGCGAGCGGCTTCGTCGTCGCCGCGTTCCTCGTCGCGGACCCCGTCACGCTGCGGTTCGCGCCAGCGCCCGAATCGTCCGTCGAGCGCAGCGCGGTCTGGATCGAGCGTACGCAGACGGAAGACGTCGCTCTCCTGATCGACGGCGAGCCCACCGATCAGGTTCCGACCGTCTCCACCGAGTTGGAGCGCGAGCTCACCATCGAATCGGTGGAGACGTTCGTCAGCGCGATCGACGGACGCCTCGTCGAGCTCGTGCGCGCGTTCGGACCGATCACGATGGAGGCTTCCTCCGAGATCGAGGCCTCGCTGCCCGGCGCCGGTGACGCGTCGTTCGAGATCGGCGGTGAAGGCGGTTCCGAGCTCGAAGGCGTGCGCGTGCGCTTCGTCTGGGACCCCGACCTGGAGGAGTGGACGAAGTCGTTCGCCGACGACTACGAGGGGCGCGAGGAGCTCCTCGAACCTCTCGAGCCGACCACCGAGCTCCTCTTCGCGCTGCCCGAGGACGAGGACGTCGAGGTCGACGATCGCTGGGACCTCGACCTCGACGTGCTGTTCGATCTCCTGCGGCCCGGCGGAGCCGTTCCGCTGGACGTCGAGACCGACCTCCAGGCGCTGGAGGGCGTCCTCGACCCGATCCTCCTTCCGGGCGTCTTCGACAGCCTCGACGGAGACCGCGAGGGCGACGTCTCCGCACGCGTGACCTCCGCCGACGACTCCCGCGCCGTGATCGCGATCGCGGTCGACGCCAAGGTTACGTGCGACCACCTCGAGGGCGGCACGATCGATCTGGAGGATGCGCTGCCCGAAGGGGCGAGGGCCGACCTCGCCCGCGCGACCTACGAGACGTCGATCGACGGCAAGGGTGAGATCGTCTGGGACCTGGAGGCCGGGCGCATGGCGTCCTTCCGCTTCGAGGCCGACGTCGAGGTCGAGATCCAGCTGGACGTCGACGTCGAGGCCGAGGGAGAGGATCTGTTCGCCGAGCTTCGCGAGCAGCGGGAAGGCACGGTCGAAGTGCGCATCGAGTCCGCCGAGGGCCGCTGACGGGCCGCGGGCGCGCTCTCTTGCAAGGGCTGCGCAAACGCTTCGACTTCTTCCAACGACCGCGGTAGTTGTGCGTTCTCAAGGGACCGGCGCACCGCCGGACCTCCCCACCATGAAGAACGCTGCCCTGCTCCTCGCCATCGCCGTCGCGCTCGCCGCGGCGGCCTTCTTCGTCCTCTCCGGCACCGACCGCCCTACGAGCGACTCGGGCGTCACACCGCAATCGGCGACCGTCACGGCCGACCCCGAGACCCCGGGGGCCGTCGCGGAGCTCGTGGAGGTCGACACGGAGTCGACCGCCGAGCGCACGCGGTCCGCGGCGACCGCCCCGACCGCCGAGGCCTCGACGACCACGGCCGCGCAACGCGCTGAATCGGAGTCCGAGGCCCTCGGCTCCGTCGTCGGCCGCGTCACCGACGGCGACGGCCGACCGCTCGAGGACGCCGAGGTCGTGCTGAAGGAGGCGGGCAGGAGCCGCCTGAACCTCGCGATGCTCCGATCGAACGGGCTCTGGTCGCGGAGCGCTCGGACGGACGGCGAGGGCCGATTCCAGCTCGATGCGCCCGCTGGCTCCGTGCAGGTGACCGTCGGACTCGACGGCTACGCTCCGTTCGAACAGCGCATCGAGCTCGCTGAGGAGGCGAGGGAAGACGTCGGCGATCTCCGCCTCGCGGAGGGCGTTCGACTCCGCGGTCGCGTCGTCGACTCACAGGGCCAAGGCGTCTCGGGCGCGCGGATCACGCGCCAGCCCGAGGCCGATGGGCTCGTCATCATCAGCGGCGGCGTCGACGAGGAGCCCACGGCGGTGACCGACGACAATGGGACGTTCGAGATCGCTCGCCAGGGCGTCGGCTCGTTCGCGTTCGACGTCGTCCACTCCGCGCATCCGCCCGGGGCCCTGACCGGAAGCACGGAGCGCGCAGGCGACGTCCTCGACGGTCTCGTCGTCACGCTCCGCGACGGCGCGACGATCGAGGGGGTCGTCGTGGGCCTTCCCCCGTCCGGAGTGGAGGGGCTGAACGTCAGGGCGTCGACGTCGGGCTCCGAGGGCGCGTTCACCTTCAGCACTCGGCCCGGCGGTCCCGTGCGATCGAACGTCGACGCCGAGGGACGATTCCGTCTGACCGGGCTCGAGCCTGGGTCGGTCGCCTACCTCACCCTCCGCGAAGGAGCGCGGCGCTTCAGCGGCTCGAGTCGCCGTTCGAACGTGGTCGTCGCACAGGCCGGGACGCGCGATGCGAGGATCGAGTACGGCACGGGCGCGTCCATTCGCTTCCGCGTGGTCGACGCGGACGGTGCCCCGATCGAATCGCTATCCGTCGAGGCGGGGTTCGAGTTCCAGTCCGAGCGCATTCGATCGGAGGAGCGGAGCGAGAACGGTGAGTGCGAGATCGCGTCCCTCTGGCCCGAAGAAGGCGGCCAGAAGATCCGGCTCACGATCCGCTCCGTCGGCTACGAGCCGTGGCGTTCCAAGGGACTCGTCGTCCAGCCCGGCGAAGCGATCGACCTCGGCAACGTCGTGCTGCGCCCGAGGCCTCAGGTCGAGCTCACGGTCAAGAGCGCCGCGACGGGCGCTCCGATCGAGGGCGCGAGCGTCGTGATGCGGAACTGGCGCGATCCGTCGGCGACGGCCGTGAGCATGACCCGGAGCATTCGGATCGAAGAGGACGACGACGGTCGCGAGGAGACGTACGAGACCGAGGGCGAGGTGCGCGGCACGACCGACGGCGACGGTCGCTGCCTCCTCGACGCCGTGCCGGGACGGACCGTCGAGTTCTTCGTCCAGGCCGAGGACCACGCCGAAACCGTCGACGGTCCCCTCACCGTATCGGAGTCGGACCAGCTCACGGAGAATGCGATCCGCCTCGAGAAAGGCGGGGCGGTTCTCGTCAGGGTCTTCGACGCGAACGGCGTTCCCCGGACCGGCGCGCAGGTCGAGCGTCCGACGGAGGCGCCGATGTTCGGGCCCGAGGAGGAGATGAGTCGCGGGGAGACGGACGCGACCGGAGAGGTCCTCTTCACCGGCCTCGCCGCCGGGCCCACGCGCTTCCGTCTCGTTCCGAAGAAGCTCGGCGGTGACGGCGGCATCTTCGTGAACGTGGCCGTTCTCGGCGGCGAGACGGAGGAAGAGACCGGCTGGACGGAGGTCGATGTCGTCCCCGGCGAGACCGTGACGCTCGACCTCTTGGCGCCGCTCGAGGGCGTTCTCGAGGGTGAGTTGACGGAGGTCGGCGTCCCGCTCGCGGGCGCGACGATCACGCTGCAGCGACCGAGCGACGATCTCTCCCCCGGACTGTCGGCGTTCGGAAGCCAGGGACCGAAGGTCACCACCGACGCGCGCGGCGAGTTCCGCTTCACCGGGGTGGAGGAGGGCGAGTACGAGCTCGAGATCGCGCACTCGACCCGTGCGATGGACGAGATCTACCCGGTCGAGGTCGAGGGGGCGGAGACCGAGGTCGTCATCGACCTCGAGGTCACGATCGTCGAAGGCGTCGTGCGCGACGAGAACGGCGAACCCGTCGCCGGTGCGCGCGTTCGCGCCGAGCGTGCGGCGGTGGACGGCCCGACGCCCACGACGGTCGGCGTCGCCGTGGTGATGACGTCCGACGACTCGGGCGGCACCAGCATGATCACCACCGGCGGCGAGCTCGGGAACGAGGTCCGCACGGACGAGGACGGTCGGTATTCGCTCCGCGGAGTCGAGGCCGAGGTCGAGCTGCAGGTCGTCGTCAGCGCAGACGGCTGGGACGACGCGCGCTCGGAGCGCTTCGAGGTCGGCGAGGGCGTGACGCGCGGCGGGATCGACGTCGACCTGGAGCAGCCCGGGTCGATCGTCATCGAGATCGAGGGTGGCGCGGAGGGCGCGATGGCGATGCTCCGCCGCCGCGGCGCGTTCGCCCAGCAGCCGCGGTTCCAGTCGATCATCGGCGCATCGACGACGGTCGACGACCTCGCACCCGGCACGTGGACCGTGCGCCTGCTCGGAGGTCCCGGCGGCACGGTGCGAACGGACCCGGACGAGGCCGAGGTCACCGTGACGGCCGGCGAGACGGCGACCGTGGAGTTCGAAGTGCGCTGATCAGGCGGTCGCGGCGGGCGCCGCCTTCGCGCGGAGCTCGCCGACGATCCCGTCCATCGACTCGCCCGCGTCGCCGAACAGCATGCGCGTGCAGTCGCGAACGAACAGCGGGTTGTCGACGCCGGCGTAGCCGGTCGCGCGGCTGCGCTTCATCATCACGACGAACGGCGAGTTCCACACCTCGAGGACCGGCATCCCGTAGATCGGGCTCGACGCGTCGGTCATCGCGCTCGGGTTGACGATGTCGTTCGCGCCGATGACGAGGACGGCGTCGGTCGACTCGAAGTCCTCGTTGATCTCGTCCATCTCAAGGACGATGTCGTACGGAACGTTCGCCTCGGCGAGCAGCACGTTCATGTGCCCGGGCAGACGCCCCGCGACCGGGTGGATCGCGAAGCGGACGTTCACGCCCTGGTCGCGCAGCAGCTCGGTCATCTCGAAGACCTTGTGCTGGGCTCGCGCGACCGCCATCCCGTAGCCGGGGACGACGATGACGTTCTTCGCCGCCTGGAGCTTCGCGACAACCTCGGTGACGTCCGTCTCCTGGATCTCGCCCTCCTCGGCGGCGCTCGGTGCCGCGTCAGCAGCGGCGCCGCTATCCGTTCCGAAGCCGCCGAAGATCACGTTCACGATCGAGCGGTTCATCGCGCGACACATGATGATCGACAGGATCGCGCCCGAGCTGCCCACGAGCGCGCCCGTCACGATCAGGAGGTCGTTCCCGAGCATGAAGCCCGCCGCGGAGGCGGTCCACCCGGAGTAGCTGTTCAGCATCGACACGACGACGGGCATGTCGGCGCCGCCGATCGCCGCGACGAGGTGAGCGCCGAGCGCGAACGCGATCAGCGTCATGAGGATGAGCGGCGCGATGCCACCCGATCCCTCGAAGCCGATGAACCACCTGCCCAGGAGCAGCGATGCAACGACGGCCGCGAGGTTGATCAGGTGCCGCGCGGGCAGCAGGAGCGGCTTCCCGCTCATCGATCCCTTCAGCTTGAGGTAGGCGATCACCGAGCCCGTGAACGTGATCGCACCGATGAACACGTCGACGAAGATCTCGACCTCGAAGACGGTGCCGCTCTTCTTCTGAGAGATGTAGGTCGCGTATCCGACGAGGACCGCCGCGATGCCGACGAAGCTGTGCAGCAGAGCGACGAGCTCGGGCATCGCCGTCATCGCGACCTTCGCCGCCATGTTGCGGCCGATGACCGCGCCGATGACGAGCGCCGGGATCAGCAGCCAGTAGCGATCGACCTCGCTGGCAGTGATCGTGGCGAACACCGCGATCGACATCCCGATGATCCCGTACGTGTTCCCGGCTCGCGCGGTCTCCTGGCTGGAGAGCCCGCGCAGGCTGAGGATGAAGAAGACTGCCGCGGCGAGGTAGGCGACGGTGATGAGCGCGTATTCCATGGGAGCTGCGGCTACTTGTGGAACATCCGCAGCATCCGCCGCGTGACCAGGAACCCGCCGACGATGTTGATCGTGGCGAAGAGGACCGCGACAGCGCCGATGAGCGCCGCTGCCGTCCCGACTTTCGTCGTCGCGAGCACGAGGCCGCCGACCACGATGATTCCGCTGATCGCGTTCGTGACGCTCATCAGCGGCGTATGGAGGGCGGCCGTGACGCTCCAGATGACCTGCCACCCGACGAAGCACGCGAGGACGAACACGGTCAGGTGCTGAAGGAGTTCGCGCGTCGCCCCGTTGGCCGGCGACGGCTCCGTCCCGAACCTCAGCCACAGCCAGGCCGCGGCCAGGGCGATGCCGATCGCGATCTTGACGGGGCTCGTCGAAGCGGCCGCGGCTGCCTCGGGCTGCGCGGGCGCCGGAGCGGCCTTCGGCGCCGCTGACGGCTTCGGCTCGGCGGGAGCCGGCTTCGCAGCGGGCTCGGGCGACGGCTGGGGCGCCGGCTGGGGCGCGGGCGGCGGCCAGAGAACCTCGCTCTCGTGCGTCACGATCGCGCCCCGGACGATGTCGTTCTCCAGGTCGACGCCGAAGTCCTTCGCGCCACCCATCTCGTCGAGGAGATGCGCGAGGTTGGTGCCGTACAGGTCGCTGGCGACCGTCGCCATGCGGCTCGGCATGTCGGTGTAGCCGAGGATCCGGACGCCGTGCTTCACGACCCTCTTCCCGGGCTCGGTGAGCTCGCAGTTCCCGCCCTGCTCGGCCGCGAGGTCGACGACCACCGAACCGGGCTTCATCGACTCGACCATGTCGGCCGTCCAGAGGATCGGTGCGCGCTTACCGGGGACGAGCGCGGTCGTCACGACGATGTCGACGTCCTTCGCCTGCTCGCGGAAGAGTGCCATCTCGGCCTCGATGAACTCCTTGCTCATCGTCTTGGCGTAGCCGCCCTTGCCCTCGCCGCTCTCCTCGATCTCGACGGTCAGGAACTCGCCGCCGAGGCTCTTGATCTGGTCGCGCACCGACTCGCGCGTGTCGAACGCGCGGACGATTGCGCCGAGTCCGCGGGCGGCCCCGATCGCGGCGAGCCCGGCGACGCCTGCGCCGATGACGAGCACCTTCGCGGGGGGGACCTTGCCCGCCGCGGTGAACTGACCCGTGAAGAAGCTCCCGAACTCGTTCGCGGCTTCGATGACGGCGCGGTAGCCCGCGATGTTCGCCATCGAGCTGAGCGAGTCGACCTTTTGCGCGCGAGTGATCCGCGGCACCTGGTCCATCGCGATCGCCGTGATCTTCCGCTCGCGGAGGCGCTCGACGAGGTCCTCGTTCTGGGCGGGGAAGACGTACGACACGAGGGTCGCTCCCTCCCGGATGCGGGCGAGCTCGTCCGTCCCGTCCTGCGCGAGAGGGGCGCGGACCTTCAGGACGACGTCGGCGCCGAACGAGGCATCGCCGTCGCCGATCGTCGCGCCGGCCTCGCGGTAAGCGTCGTCGGGATAGGACGCCGCCTCGCCCGCGTTCGACTCGACGACGACGTCGAAGCCCATGTCGACGAAGCGACGGACCGCGGCGGGGGACGCGGCGACGCGGCGCTCGTCCTGGTGGGTTTCCTTGGGGATTCCGAGCTTCATTCGAGTCGGCGTTGCGGCCGTTCCAGCGGGTCCGCGGGGCAATCGCGACGGCCTCGGGACGGATCGTCGGCCGAAGAGGAGACTCGGGCGGGCCGCTGGTTGCAAGTCGCCCCGGGGCCTTCGCTCGTATGGTGACGCTCGATGCACGCCCAGGTGACGGAACGCACGGTGTGGGTGCGTGGCGACGAAGTGCCCGTCACGATCGTCGAACCGGCCACGGGGACCCTCTCCGGCCAGGATCTCCTGTTCCTCCACGGCTACGCGCGCCGCCCGCTGGACTACCGCCTGTTCCTGGAGGAGCTCGCTGAGCGCGGTCGCCGCGTCGTGGCGCCCTTCATCTACGCGAACAACGGACTCCGGCACACCCCGCGGCACTTCTGGACGTGCGCCGGCCTGACGCTCCGCACGTGCGAGGCCCTCGTGGCCGAGGGGACCCTCCAGCCCGGCGCCGTCGCGGTCGGACACTCGACCGGCGGCGCGGTCACCCTGACGCTGGGCCGGCTCGACCCGCAGCCGCGCGCCCTCCTCGCGTTCAATCCGGTGCAGCCCTCGAGCCGCTCGCCGGTCGAGTTCATGGCGCGCTCGCTGTGGATGAACACCAAGCTCTTCCTCGGCCTCGCCGGAGAGGGGCGACGGGCGCGCAAGATGCTCTCCAGCACGACGCTCGACTTCTACGGCAACTGGCTGCGCGATCCGCGCGCATCGACGGAGCTGATCGGCGGGCTCCGCGCGTACGACTACGAGGCGCTGGCGCGGTGGTACGAGCCGAACGTCCCGTGCGCTGTTCCGGCGCGCGTGATCTACGGCCGCGGCGACGAGTTCTACCCGAGCGTCGACGGGCTCGCGGACGGGCTCGGGCGCTTGTTCGCCACGTTCGACCTCGTCGTCCTCGACGACCAGAACAGCCACGAGTGGATGATGATCCGGCCGGACCGGGCGGCCGACGAGCTCGATCGGTTCGCGGAGGGCGCGCTCGCCTGAATCACGACCCGTCGCCGCGCGCGAGCGCCGCCCGCCACAGCGACCGCGGCGTCGTGCGCGCGAGCGCGGCGAACGGCCACGCGAAGCGGCGCGGATAGCGGACGACCGCGCGGCCCCGCTCGAGCCCCTCGACCGTGCGACGACCCGCGACCTCGGCGTCCATCAGGAACGGCATCGGGAACCGGTTGCGCGCCGTCAGCGCTGTTCGGACGAAGCCGGGCTGGACGTCGACGAGGCGAATCCCCGTGCCGCGCAGGTCGATGCGCCGTGCCTCGACGTAGGTCGAGAGGCCTGCCTTGCTCGCGCAGTACGGCGCCGCGCCCGGCAGTCCGCGCAGGCCGGCGAGACTCGACAGGCACGCGATCGTGCCGTGGTCGCGCGCTCCGAGCCGCTCGATGCCGGCCTCGATCGTCGCGATCGCACCGAGCAGGTTGACCTCGAGAATGGCGCGGGCGCGATCGACGCGATCTTCGTCCTCCAGCCCGCTTTCGGAGATGCCCGCGCCGGCGACGACGAGGTCGAGTGCGGCGCGGTCATCGGCTTCGCGCACGGCGGCATCGAGCGCTGCGCGATCCGTGACGTCGACGACGTGCGCGTGGCCGCGGCCGCCGACGCGTTCGATCTCGCGCACCGTTTCGAGGAGCTCTCCTTCGCGCCGCGCGCTCACGTGAACGGTGGTCCCGCGGCGGGCGAGCTCGATCGCGATGGCTCGCCCGAGGCCCGACGACGCGCCGGTCACGAATGCTGCTTCGAAGGCCCCCATCTCCAGGCTCATATAGCATCGAGCGGCTCGGGTCGTCTTGCGTGCTCGCAGCTCGGCTTGCGCGACGTGCTTTGGTCACGATCACCGACGAGCCCGGCGCCCGATGTCACACGATTTTGGAGTATTGCTCCACCCCCGGATCTCCTCGTCCCGCGATCATGACGCGCGAAGTGGGCCTCGTGTAGGTGGGGCCCTCTCTCCCCATCACACCTGCCACTTGGACCATGAGATTTGCCGAGTCTATTGCTGTCGTCGTCCCGCTTACTGCGTTTGGGCTGCTCGGGTGTACGAGCGGCGTGCAGGGGATCGCGAGGGGTTATGGAGATCAAGTCCTCGAGGACAACTCCGAGGTCAGGACGGCGAGTCTTCCAGACTTCGAAGCCGTTCAGGCACCCCAGGATCAAGTGCTCTGGTGCTGGGCGGCGAGCGCTGCGATGGTGCACGCGTACCGAATGCGCGCTCTCGGCCTCGACCAGGCTGGTGTCGCCGGCGACGAGGAATGGACGCAAGAGGCGATCGCCGCTCGAATCCATCAGCACGACGGCGACAGCACGCTGAAGGTCGCGGCGGCGTCACGCTTCGAGATGTACCGCGCGCTGTGTCCGAACCTCGAGACGCACGGTTTCGACGCAATCTGGCAAGCGATTCGCGAGGACTTCGAGGAGGCGGCGACGGAGATCGTCGATGAGACCGCGGAGGGTCGAGAGACCAGCAGTGTCGACGTCGACTCCGATCCGCGGGTCGCGGTGAACTCGGTTCTCGACAAGTATCTTCCGCATCAGTCGGCCCCGCTCGAGGCGCTACTCTCGGGTGAACCGGCGATCGTCGCACTCAATCCTGAGGGCGGTGGCTCGCTCGGTCACATTTGCGTCGTCGTGGGCGCTCAATGGAGACAGCTGAAGACTGGCTCCGGAACCACGACGAATGAATTCGTCAGTCAGGTGCTCTTGGGGAGCGAGCCGCGTCATGCGTCGGGCCCCGAGCCCAGTCGAGAGGAGAAGCTCGCGCTCGAAGCGAGCGCGCGCCTCGGGGTGCGTCTCGAGCAGCTCGTCTGGGTCGACGTCATCAATCCGATCCACGAGGACAAGAAGGCGACGCTCGAGAACGAGATGCTCGAACGACTGACAGCCGACGAGTTCCGCGAGCGGGTCAACTTCGTCGCGACCGTCGAAGACGCGCACGCGGTTCTCACGCGTTGGAACGGGCTCGTCGAGATCGAGACCGAGTACGAGTCCGAGCAATGAGCCGTTTCGTGTCCACGCTCTTGAGCGCTGCGCGTCGTCCGATTGCGGAACTGCGCGGCGTCGCCGCTCGCGCCGGATGGACCGCCGCGCTTCTCACCTTTGCAGGTTGTATGACGCCTGGGGGTGACGCTGAGTCGTTCGGCGGCAACCCCATCGACGTCGACTTCACGATCCAGGGCGCTTCCTCGTCCGACCCCGACTGGTGGATCCTCTCCGGTGCCGGTGCGAAGAAGATTGGCGGGGTCGAGCGGATCTCCAAGGTCGCGGGCGTCGCCTCAGCCGTCACGGCCGACGAAGCCGCGGCCGCGAGGAAGAAGCTCATTGCCGATTTCAGCGCGAACGCCGTCGCCTCGGGCTCGGGAGTGTCGTCGACCGTGGCGCTCGAGCCGAAATCACATCTCCACGTGATCGATGATGGGGGCTCGATCACCCATCACGCGGTGGACGTCGTCCACCTGAAGCGGGGGACCAGCGGTCGATTCGCGTACACGCTGAGCCTCTGAAATGTCGGACGCAGGATCAGACGCCGACGCTCTCCGCGACGAGCAGGCTGACTTGCAGCTCGCTCGAACGGTCAGGAAGGCGGGTTCTTGGCTGAAGACGCTCGTCGCTGTCTTCGTCCCGACCGTGCTCTTCGTCGTGCTCTACCTGAAGCTCTCGAAGAGCGCGATCTGGCTGCCACAGGAGTACCGGTTGTTGGTCACCGGACTTGGGCTCTTCGTCGGACTCAGTTGCTTCGGCGCTGCGCGGCGCTGTGCGGCTAGCTTCTTCAGGCCGCCACTGAAGCCGGGTGGGCGGCTGAGCCGCCAGAGGCAGTCGGAGTACGAGAAGGAGCGAGCAGAGGCCGCGTATCTCGCACAGATGAAGCGCTGGCTGTGGGCAGGAGGCAGTTTCGTCGTCTTTGCCGTCCTACTCGCAGTACAGATCGTCTTGCACAATGATCGCGTTCACCGGTGGGAACCTTCCAACAGCACCGTTGACCTCCTCTTCTACGAGCAGTTCGGAACGGCGATGCCGGCGATGGAGTCCGTCCCTCATGCAATCCACTCCGATCCCTGCTACCTCGAGAAGGTCGGCGAGGGATCGACGGCGATGATGAAGGGCAGCTTTCTCTTCCCGTTCGGATTCATCGACTCGGATGAGGCCAAGAGCCTCGTCGCAAGCACGGCTGCCATCCACGGTGCGCCGCAGGCTGGCACCGAGCGTCAGTTCCTCATCGATCACGCTCCTCTCGATCTCAAAGAGCTCATCTCCTCCTCGTTTGCCAGTGATCTCGGCAAGGTCAAGGCGGTCTTCTTCATCCTCTACCTGATGACCGTCGCCTGCCTCGCTGTCGCGTACGGGTTCGTCTTCAACTGGAGTGACGACCTCGTTTCGGCACTCGCTGACTTGGCCGTATGACGCGACCGCTGACCTCGATCCGCGTTGAGTTGATCCGCCTCCCAGTCCGCTCCCCTCCACCTCGGTTGATTTTGCGTCATCCTAGGCCCTGACGCTGTCGGCGCCTGCTCCGATCGCTGCCCGGGGATTCCCCCGCTCGCAGCTCAAGAGAGCCTCCCGATCCAGCCGACCCCATCGCCTGCGCGGCACTTTCGGCCGCGCTTTCGAAGCAACTCTTCCCAGGGAGCTGGTGATGACAACGCGAACGCTCGCATTGAGTGTGGGGCTCATTCTCTCCATGTGCAGCTGTTCGAGCAGCAACGACGACGAGGACGCACCCGTCTTCGGCGTCACGTTCACGACCCCCGGCGTCATCCAAGGCGGTGATACCGACGTGCCGTGGACGATCAACGGAAACGGATTCGACATGGCGTCGACCGTGACGATCGACGATCCAACCGTCACGATCAGCAACTTGACGTTCGTGTCCGACACGCAGATCACGTTCGACCTCACCGCGCCGAACACGGTCCTGGCGGGGACCGCCATGTTCACGGTCACGAACATGAACCTCGTCGAGGCGACCTCGAACGTGCCGACGATTCCTGAAGTCGTCTCGCTGACGACCGACATTCAGCCGATCCTCGACGCGAGCTGCACCAGCTGCCACAGCGGCGGCGCGCCGAGCGGCGGGCTCGTCCTGACCGCGGGTGCGACGCACGCGGCCACGGTGGGCGTCACGTCGGCCCAGGTCGGAGCCCTTCAGCTCGTCAACGCGGGCAACCCCGACGCGAGCTACCTCGTCGACAAGATCGAGGGCACGCAGACGTTCGGTTCGCAGATGCCGCCGACCGGCGCTCCTCTCACGCCGCTTCAGCGCTGGCTGGTCCGCGGCTGGATCTCCGGCGGCGCGCTCGACAACTGAGCTGCTGGTCATGAGTCTTCGCGCGGTCCTCGCTCTCACCGCGTCTCTCGCGCTGCTTGCGCTCGCGTCCGTCATCACGCGGACCGGGCCCGAGCAGCGCATGGGCGACGTCGTCGAATCCGAGAGAGGGCCGCGCGGCGGCAGTGCTTCGATCGGTGAGCGAGCCTCGCTCGCCGTGACCCCGTCCGACGTCTCCGTCGAGACGATGGCGTCCGGCACCGACGATCCCGATGCTCGTATCGTCGAGATCGTGGGACGCTGCCTTGGCACCGATCGCTCGCAGCCGCTGGCAGCGTGCGAAGTTCGCTTCCTCCCGGGCGAGGGTCGTGACGCGATCGCGATCGTCACGGACGACGAAGGCCGCTTCCGGGCGGCCGTTCCGGTGCGGCCCGACGACCGGGTCTCGATCGAGCTCCGCGCGTCCGGACGCGCTCTCACGAAGGGGCGGCTTCGGCCGCTTCCGAGCGACCTGGAGCGCGCGAACCTCGGCGATGTCCTCGTTGCGCCCGGTGGCTCGCTGGTGGCGCACGTCGTCGACGAAGCGGGAGATCCCGTGACGGGTGTTCCCGTTCGCTTCGTTCGCGAGACGATGGCGCCCGGCGGCACGTTCCGCTTCGACACGTCGTTCACCGCGACGACGGACATGAACGGTCGCGCCAGCTCGGACTTCACCGTCGCGAGCGGAGCCTGGCGGTTCGAGATGCCAGGCCATCTCGAGATCATCGAGCCCGACGGAGCCCTCGAGGTCGCCGCCGCAGGCTCGCGCATGCACACGATCGTCGTGCGCCGGCCCGATCCGTCCGCGTCGATCGCGGGACGGGTCGTCGACGAGAGCGGCCAGCCGGCGGCGATGGCGTGGGTCAGCGCGGTCGACGGGGACGGGCGGCGACTCGGGTCGACCGCGAGCGGAGAAGACGGCGCCTTCGTGCTCGTTCGGCAGGCTGACATGACCGACGACGTCTACCTGCGCGCCGAGACCAGGGACGATCCGCCTCTTCGCTGCGACCCCGACCTTCTTCACGCCTGGGGGTCGACGGACGTCGAGCTTCGCGTCCGCGAGGTCGATGCGCTGATGCTCCAGGTCGCCGGTGCGACCGACGACTCGAGCTGCTCGGTCCACTGGGCGCTCGTGGGTGAGGCCGACGTCGCCTCGACGTTCGGCTCGACCGACGCCTCCACGTCCGGCGGCGCACTCGCCGTCTACGGCCTTCCGACCGGCCGCATTCGCTTCGCCGTCGAGGCCGACGATCCTGCGCTCGGCTCCAGCGATATCCACGTCGTCGAGTTCGACGGCGTTCGAACGTCCATGGACGTCGAGCTTCGCTCGCGCGTCGAGCTCGAGGTCGTCGTGACCTACGCCGACGGCACGCCCGCGATCGGCTCGGAGGTCGAGCTGGCGCGCCCCTACGGCGACGTCGCAATCGACCTCGACACCCACGCAATGGACGTGCGCCGCCTCGTTCGTACGGCGCCCGAAGCGGGCTCGGTCCTGCTCGTCGACCGTGCGGAGACCGACGGCGAAGGGCGAGCACGTCTCTCCGCTGCACCGTCCGACGTGCCGTCGCTGCTCCGAATCACAGGACCGGATCACGTGGCGACGCTCGTCGAGGGTGTTCGGATCGGCCCCGACTCGGTCAACGTCATCGTCTCGCGGGGGGCGACGGTCACCGGCACGGTTCGTCCGCTTCGATTCCTCGACCGCGCGGTGCGGGCCGGAACGACGACGGTCGTCCTGACGTACGCCGGCGAGGAGGCGCTTCCCGGTCGCCTCGTGCGTCGGACCGGCGCCGTCGACGAGAGCGGCGCCTTCGAGGTCGCCGGACTCCACTCCGGTCGCTGGAACGTCCAGCTGCGGAGCGACGGACTCGATCCGGCGGCAGCTCCGTTCTCGGAGACGTTCGATCCGATCGTTCTCGCCGACGACGAAGAGCGCGCGCTCGACCTCGACGTCTCGCACCTCGTCCCCGCGGTCCTGACGGGCCGCCTCCTCGTGGACGGTCATCCGCTCGGCGACGCAGAACTCGACCTCGTTCGCGTCGTCCCGTGGGACGGACACGGCGTGGCCCACGCGGGTTTCGTCCGCGTCGAGACGGACGTCGACGGCCGGTTCACAGCCGATTCGCTTCGGCCGGGCCGCTATCACGCGGTGATCGAGCGGGACGGGGTTCAGCTCATCTCACCCGACTCCATCGCCGTTGCACCGGACGAGGCGGCGTCGATGACATTCGCGATCGACGTTGGCCACCTCGCGATCCGCATCGTCGACGACGCCGGGGAGCCCCTGGCCCTCGCGACCGTCGTCGTCGAGAACGCCGAGATCGGCTTCCGCATGACGCTGCGCTCCGACGACGACGGCGTCGTCGAGCCGCAGGCGATCGCCGCGAACCGCTACCGGATCCACGGAACGCGCGCGGACGGTCAGTCGTTCGACGCGGGCGAGCTGCTCGTCCCGGCGGGCCAGGCGGGCCTCCCGATCGACATCAGCGCCAGCTCGCGGCGTCGATAGCGGCCGCCGACGACGAACGTCGCAGCCCCGGACAGCGTCCCGATCCAGGTCAGCGGTGACTCGAAGATCCCCGGGAAGCCGGCGCCGCCCTCGGTGAAGATCCAGGACACGACGTCCCACGCCACCATCGCTGCGAATCCGACGAGCGCGCCGAGGAGAGCCGCCGGTACGAACCGCGCCTGCTCGTCGCGCACCCGTCTCCGCCACACGAAGAACGGGACCACGCCAGGCAGCATGCCGATGGCCTGTGCCACGCCGCACACGGCGAGCCACATCGCCGCGACGCGCCACTCGACCCAGCCGTCGATGACTTCGACCGCGAACAGCGCGGACCAGCCGACCATCCCTGCGATCCACCCGAAGGCGAGCGGCACGAGGGCCGCGCCACGCCTGTCGAGAGAGCGAGGCGAGACGTCGACCGCGGTCACCTGTGCCGGTCCTTCAAAGGAACTGGATCCTCACGGCAGACGTCGTGTTCGACGTCGGTGCGCCGTTGACCTGGTCACGGAACCACGACTGGAAGATCCACGTATCGCTCGCCATCGCCGGCGAGCCGTTCGGGAGCGACGACAGGTCGACGCGGTACGCGATGACGCCGCTCGGATCGGCGACCAGCGTGTCGTTGCTGAACCGGAGGATGGATCCGCCAACGCACAGGACGCCCTGGCTGCCGCCGAACCCGGGAACGCTGTCCGGCGTCATGGAGCCGAGCATGAACCCGACCGCCCCGGGCGGGAGGTGCTCGCCGACGACAATCAGCAGGTCGTCGGCCGCGGTCGCGCTCCCGAGTGCCGAGAGCGTCGCTGCGTTCCCCGTGGAGTTCGCGGACGACGCGCAGGGGGAGGAGCCGAGCGGACCGTCGCACCCGACACCGCAGTGGAACGGGTCGAACGGGATCGCGCCGATGTCGCCGGTCGCGCAGGCGTCGATGCACGGCGAGCCCGGGAGCAGATGCAGGTCTCGATCGAAGATGGACCAGAGGAGCGGGTCCTCGTCGAAGTTGCCCGTCCCCGGCCATCCGCCCTCGACGCACGACGTCGTCGCCGTCGTGCCTGCGCCGCACGCGTTGGGCGAGTTGTCCCACACGATGCAGCAGTCGAGGGTCGCACCGACCGCGCCTCCTCCGTCGCCCGTCAGCACACCTCCGGAAGCGAAGTTGTTGACGAGAGTGCACTTCTCCATCCGTGCGGGTCCGAAGACGGCGCCACCCTCTCCGGGGAATGAATCGGGTGTCCCTTGCGCTCTGTTGCCTACGAAGATCGAGTCGCGGATCGTCGCGTTGGTCGGGCTACCCAGGCGGATCGCGCCCCCTTTTCCCTCTTCGGGCGGTCCTGGTTTGGAGAGAGCGATGTTCTGGAGGAACTCGCAGCGCTCGATCGTCACTTCACCGTTCGCGACGTAGACGGCGCCACCGTCACCAGACCGGTTCTCGATGAAGGTCGAATCGCTTACGCGAATGTCGTTGCTCGCCGCGAAATCGAAGTAGATCGCACCACCTTCGTACTCGTCGAACGAACGGTTGCCTCGGAACAAACTCCACCTGACGGTGACAACCGCGTCTCTGGCGAAGAGCGCGCCTCCTCTGAACTCGGTCACGTTGTTCACCAACGAGCAGCCGAGCATGTCGAGGACGCCTCCTCGGACGAAGATCCCTCCACTGTGGAGCTGTCCGAGACTCCCGTTCGAGGTCACCAGCGTGAAGCCGATCGATGCCGCGCAGTCGATGAGGTTGATTCCGGATGCTCCGCCAGAGAAGGTCTCGGTCCGGCGATTGTTGGTCACGACGCATGTATCGATCGTCACCGAGCTCGTGGACGCGAAGATCCCCCCTCCATCAGGACAACTCTCGACGACCGAGTCCTGGAGGAGGAGCGTCGCATCGATCGCGTAGATCCCCCCACCTCGGCCCTCCCCTGTGCCGCGCTCTGCCTCGCAGTCACGGATCACGCAGTTGCGGACAGTCGCATCGACGCCGTCGAGCAAGAGCCCGCCGCCCTCTCCTAGCCCGCCGAAGGGTGCGGCGGCGTAGCCGTTCTGAAGCGTCAGTCGCTGCAGCACGACCCCCGGCCCGTCATTGCTCGCGATCGTGACTACGCGCTCGACTCCCTGTCCGTCCAAAATCGTTGAACCTGGATCAGGAGCGCCGATCAATCGCAGGGCCTTCCCACCGAGATCGAAGCCGCCTGAGTAGACGCCGGCCGCAATGACGAGCGTGTCCCCCGGCAGGGTCGTTGTTTGGTCGATCGCATACTGCAGATCGACGTACGGGTCACTGGACGTACCGGACCCCGGAACCGTCCCGGAGGCGTCGACGAACCAGGTCGACTGAGCGGTCGCCGTCGCGGGCGCGAGACTCGCCGCGACGAACAGCAGGAAGGCAGGGCGCTTCATTCGGATCTCCCCGCGGGCAATTCGACCCTCGGACGCCGCTCCGTGCGGCAGCAGGCCAGCCCGCGAGCGGAACCGTATGGCAGGTCCGAGAATTCGACAAGTCACTGCGCCGAGGGGAGCGCCCGCAGCGTCGTTCGGCCGGTCTCGCTTTGACAGCGTCAGTCGGATCAGCCGCGAGTGCCGCCGCGCAGCAGCCGGTCGTAGAAGTCGACCAGGACCTGTCGGCTGTGGTCCCAGGCGAGCTCCTGCTCGACGCGCTTCCTTCCGATCTGGCCCATCGTCGTGCGGCGCTGTTCGTCGTCGAGCAGCTCTGCGATCGCGGAGGCGAAGGCGCGTTCGTCGTTGGCATCGACGTAGACGGCTGCGTCCGCCGCGCTGTACTTCGACTCGGCGAGGTCGAAGCTGACGACGGGGAGCTCCATCGCCATGTACTCGATGATCTTGTTCATCGTGCTCACGTCGTTCAGCGGGTTCTTCGGATCGGGGGCGAGTCCGATCGAAGCCGTCGAGAGGTACGTGGCGAGGTCTTCGTCCGAGATCCTTCCGGTGAACTCGACGAAGGACTCGAGGTCGAGCTCGCGTGAGAGCGCCTGGAGCGCCTCGAACTCATCGCCCGAGCCGATGAACGCGAACTGAGCGTCCGTGCGGCCGCTGTCGAGGAAGTGGCGGACTGCCCGGAGCGCGTAGTCGACGCCGTCCTGGGGACCCATCACGCCGAGGTAGGCGATGAGGTGATCTCGTCCTCGCTTCAGCTCGTGCCGCGGTTCGACGCGGCGGAACCTCTTCAGCATCGGTCCGCTGCGGACGACCTCGACGTCGGCCGGGCTCTTCCCTCCCCGCGAGAGCGCGACCTGGCGGTAGCTCTCGTTCGTCGAGATCACCGCGTCGGCGGTCTCGAACTGCTTGCGCTCCAGCCAGACGAGCCCGCGCCAGAGAGCGTCGCGTCGGTCGAACTTCGACTCGTAGAGCTCGGGGCACAGGTCGTGATGGTCGAAGACGAACTTGACCCCGCGCGACTTGTACCGCTTCGCGATCCTCCAGAACGTGTCCGGCGGATTGCACGAGTGGATCGCGTCGAACGGCTGCTCCTTCCAGATCCGATCGCACAGCTTCGAGGTCTCCCGATAGCAGTACGCGAACTCGCGGATGAAGCTGAGCTTGCCGCTCGTGGGCGCAGGCGGCGGATAGCGATAGACGTGAATCCCCTCGATGACCTGGTCCGGTTCGTCCGCGTGCTGGGGCGGACAGGGCGAGATCACGCTCACGCGGTATCCCGCGTCCCGGAGCGCCAGCGACTCCATCCACACGCGCCTGTCGAACGGTACGGGCAGGTTCTCGACGAGGATCAGGACGTGCGGAGAGGCCAAGTCGGTTTCCGTGTCTTTGGGGACCAACGGGGGGCGACGAACGGAGCGATGGGCAGTCGCTCCGATTCGATCGCGTGGCAGGGATGGGAGGCGGGGCGCGTCTCGGTCTCGGCGCCGACGCTCAGCGCGAACTCTCGCGACCGCTGACGGGCTGCGCCGCGGAGGCCTTGCGCGCCGACTCGGCCGCGCTCTGGATCTCCTGGAGCGAGCGCACCGTGATCGGGCCCCGGTGGAGCGCCTCGAGCGCGCTGACGACCGCGCGAATGCCCGACATCGTCGTCACGCAGGGGATGCCCTGGGTGATCGACGTCGAGCGGATGTACGTGTCGTCGTGGCGCGAGGCGAGGCCTGACGGCGTGTTGAAGACCATGTCGATCTCGCCGTTCTTGATCGCGTCCACGATGTGCGGTCGGCCCTCGTGCAGCTTGTTGATGCGCTCGACCGGGAGCCCCGCCGAGCGCAGGCCGCGCCAGGTTCCACCGGTCGCGACGAGCTCGTAGCCGAGCTGCGACAGCGCCCTCGCCTCCGAAACGATCGCTCGCTTGTCGCCGTGCTTGACGGTGATGAGCACGCGCCCGCGGTGGGGGAGTCGCATTCCCGCCGCCTCGTACGCCTTGGCGAAGGCGAAGCCGAGGTCGGGGTCGATGCCCATGACCTCGCCGGTCGAACGCATCTCCGGCGAGAGGAGCATGTCCGTGCCGGGGAACTTGTTGAACGGAAAGACCGGCGCCTTGACGTTGAAGTACTGGGGGACGATCTCCTCGGTGAACCCGAGTTCGGCGAGCGTCTGGCCGGCCATGATCTTCGCGGCGAGCTTCGCGAGCGGAACGCCGATCGCCTTCGAGACGAACGGGACCGTCCGCGACGCGCGGGGGTTCACCTCGATCACATAGACCTGGCCGTCCCGCACCGCGTACTGGACGTTCATGAGGCCGATGACGCCGAGCTCGCGCGCCATCGCCTTCGTCGCGCGTGCGATCTCGTCCTGGATCTCCTGGGGCAGCGAGTACGGCGGCAGCACGCACGCCGAGTCGCCGGAGTGGATCCCGGCCTCCTCGATGTGCTCCATGATCCCGCCGATGACGACGTGCTCGCGATCGGAGATGCAGTCGACGTCGACCTCGATCGCGTCCTCCAGGAACTTGTCCACGAGCACGGGCTTGTCCGGCGACGCGTCGACCGCGTTGGTCATGTAGCGGTCGAGCGACTCGTCGTCGTAGACGATCTCCATCGCGCGCCCGCCGAGGACGTAGCTCGGACGGACGAGGACCGGATAGCCGAGCGTGCGCGCGATCTCGAACGCCTCGCCGACGCTCTTCGCGATGCCGTTCGGCGGCTGGCGAAGCTCGAGCTTCTCCAGGAACTGCTGGAAGCGCTCGCGATCCTCGGCTCGGTCGATCGAGTCGACGGAGGTTCCGATCAGCGGCGCGCCGGCACGCTCGAGGCCGCTCGCGAGGTTCAGCGGAGTCTGACCCCCGAACTGGACGATGATCCCCTTCGGCTGGATACCGTCGACGATGTTCATCACGTCTTCGTGCGTGAGCGGCTCGAAGAAGAGATGGTCCGACGTGTCGTAGTCGGTCGAGACGGTCTCGGGGTTCGAGTTGACCATCACGGCCTCGTAACCGAGCTCGCGCGCCGCGTACGCCGCGTGGACGCAGCAGTAGTCGAACTCGATGCCCTGGCCGATCCGGTTCGGTCCGCCGCCGAGGATCATGATCTTCTCGGCGCTGCCGGTCCGGATCTCCGACTCGTCCTCGTAGGTCGAGTAGTAGTACGGCGTCGCCGCTTCGAACTCGGCGGCGCAGGTGTCGACGAGCTTGTAGACCGGCGAGATGCCGAACTCGTCGCGTCGAGCGCGGATGGCCTCCGCCGTCGCGCCGACGGCGACCGCGATCTGAGCGTCCGTGTAGCCGTACTCCTTCGCGCGCCGCAGCAGGGACTCGTCGAGGAGCGAGCCCGCGAGCTCCTGCTCGAACTCGACGAGCTGGCGCATGTTCTCCAGGAACCACGGGTCGATGGCGGTCGCCTCGAAGATCTCGTCGAGGCTCCAGCCCGAGCGGAACGCCGTACGCACGTGCACGATCCGTTCAGCGTTCGGAACGCGCAGGTTGCGCGACAGCGCCTCCTTCGCGGCCGGGTCGATCGACTCGACCGTTCGCTTCGGGTCGAGGCCAAAGCCGGGCAGCCCGGTCTCCAGGCCCCGGAGCGCCTTCTGCAGCGACTCCTTGAACGTTCGCCCGATCGCCATCGTCTCGCCGACGCTCTTCATCTGCGTCGTCAGCGTCGGGTCCGCGCTCGGGAACTTCTCGAACGCGAAGCGCGGCATCTTCACCACGCAGTAGTCGATCGTCGGCTCGAAGCACGCCGGCGTCTTCTGCGTGATGTCGTTCGCGAGCTCGTCGAGCGAGTAGCCGACCGCGAGCTTCG
>JBCCSK010000005.1:0-43871 GCA_039200205.1 Planctomycetota bacterium | reverse complement strand
GTCGAGGTCGAAGCGGTCGAGCTCCATCACTTTCGTCCAGGCCGCGACGAAGTCGCGCAGGAACTTCTCACCGCCGTCGCGGGTGCCGTAGACCTCGGCGACGGCCCGGAGCTCGGAGTTCGAGCCGAAGATCAGGTCGACCGACGTGGCCGTCCAGCGCGCGTCGCCCGTGGCGCGGTCCATGCCCGTGAACTGGTCCGAGCCATCCTCTGCGACCTGCCACTTCGTGCGCATGTCGAGGAGGTTGACGAAGAAGTCGTTCGACAGTGCGCCAGCGTCGTCGGTGAAGACGCCGTGCTTGGTGCCGGAGTGGTTGACGCCCATCGAGCGGAGGCCGCCGACGAGAACCGTCATCTCGGGCGCGGTCAGCGTGAGCTGGTTCGCCCGGTCGACGAGCATCTCGGCCGGCGTCAGGCGCGCGTCGTCCGTCATGTAGTTGCGGAAGCCGTCCGCGTGCGGCTCGAGCACGTCGAAGCTCGCGGCGTCGGTCATCTCATCGGTCGCGTCCGTGCGGCCCGGCGAGAAGGGCACGTCGACGGGCGTCCCCGCGGCCTTCGCGGCCGCCTCGATCCCGGCGCCGCCGCCGAGGACGATCAGGTCGGCCAGCGAGACCTTCTTGTCGCCGTTCGCTCCGTTGAAGTCGGCCTGGATCGTCTCGTAGGCGCCGATCACCTTCGCGAGCGTCGCAGGCTCGTTCGCCGGCCAGCTGTTCTGCGGCGCGAGGCGGATGCGGGCGCCGTTGGCGCCGCCGCGCTTGTCGCTGTCGCGGTAGGTCGAGGCCGAGGCCCAGGCGACGAAGACGAGGTCGCGCGGCGAGATGCCGGTCGCGAGGATCGCGTCCTCCAGCTTGGTGACGTCGTTCGGGTCGATGAGCGCGTGGTCGACGTTCGGGACCGGGTCCTGCCACAGCTGCGCGGGCGGAACCTCGGCGCCGAGGAGTCGCGAGACCGGACCCATGTCGCGGTGCGTGAGCTTGTACCAGGCCGCGGCGAACGCTTTGTCGAACTGCTCCGGGTCCTCGAGCCAGCGCTTGGTGATCGCGGCGTAGGCCGGGTCCTCCTTCAGCGAGAGGTCGGTCGTCAGCATCATGACCTTGTTGCGCTTGCCCTCGACGTGCGCGTCGGGGACGACGTTGCCAGCGCCGACGGGCGTCCACTGCTGCGCGCCAGCCGGGCTCTTCGTCAGCTCGTAGTCGTACTTCCAGAGGTTCTCGAGGTACTCGCTCGACCACTCCGTCGGCGTCGAGGTCCAGGCGCCCTCGAGGCCACTCGTGATCGTGTCCGCGCCGGCGCCCGTGCCGTAGCCGTTCGTCCAGCCGAAGCCCTGCTCGGCGATGCCGGCGGCCTCGGGATCGGGACCGACGTTGCCGGAGGCGGGTGCCGCGCCGTGCGCCTTGCCGAGCGTGTGCCCGCCGGCGATGAGCGCCGCCGTCTCCTCGTCGTTCATCGCCATGCGGCCGAACGTGAGTCGGATGTCGTGCGCGGCGGCGACCGGATCCGGGTTCCCGTCCGGACCTTCAGGGTTCACGTAGATGAGCCCCATGTGCGACGCAGCGAGCGGGCCGTTGAGCTGACGCTCGCCGTGGAAGCGCTCGACGCCCATCCACTCCTCTTCGGGGCCCCAGAAGATGTCCTCCTGCGGCTCCCAGACGTCCTCGCGACCGCCGGCGAAGCCCAGCGTCTCGAAGCCGGAGTGCTCCAGCGCGACGTTGCCCGCGAAGATCATCAGGTCCGCCCAGGAGACCGAGCGGCCGTACTTCTGCTTGACCGGCCACAGCACGCGACGCGCCTTGTCGATGTTCGCGTTGTCGGGCCAGCTGTTCAGGGGGGCAAACCGAATCGTGCCGTCGGCGGAGCCGCCGCGGCCGTCGGTCGTGCGGTAGGTGCCGGCGCTGTGCCACGCCATGCGGATGAACAGGCCGCCGTAGTTGCCCCAGTCGGCAGGCCACCAGTCCTCGGAGGTCGTCATGACCTTCGTGACGTCCGCGCGCAGCTCGTTCAGGTCGACCTTCGCGAACTCCGTCGCGTAGTCGAAGCCGTCGTCCATCGGATCGCTCTTCTCCGAGTTCTGACGGAGGATCGACAGGTCGAGGCGGTTCGGCCACCAGTCGGCGACGCGGTACCCGCGGGTGTCGTCGCTCCCGCTCGCCGCGACGGGAGCAGCAGCGGTGGCCGCTTTCGGCGCGCCGCCCATGACCGGACACATCGAAATGTCTGACCCACCCGCAGGATCCGACCCGCTGCCCGACGCTTCGCTCGGGACCATGCTCAGCTGCGTCTCCTGGGGAGGGGACGAGGTCGAGGTACAGGCCAGGAGGCCGAGGGAGAGCGATGTGGCGAGGGCGGTGGAGGCGTGCATGCGTGCTGTCCTTTGGACGACTTCGGTCAAATGCGATTTCCGACGACGGGGCTCGCACCCGCTTGGGAGCCGTTGGGCCGCCGTCGCGCATTCATACCTTCGCAATCTGGACGGCCAGGAGTGACGCGAAGGACCGATCGGTGCCATCGCGTGCGTTGATGGGCGGGCCCAGGTCCGGGCCAAACGCCCCTGACGCCCTCCTCTTCGCGGTTGGAGGTGAATTCTGGACACATGAGCAGACCGTTCACCCCGAGCGATCACAGTGATCAGAGGGGTGCGCGGCCGTCGATTCCGTGAAGACCGCGGCGCCACGTCGCTCTCTGCCCGTGACGTGGTCTCCGCGGTCGGCCGCCGAAGAGTGGATGCCGCGGGCAGCCCATGGTGGGAGTCAGCGTACGCCACCCGCCCCTTGGAGCGCCGCAATCGGGCCCGCGACGACGTGCCGTCTCAGCCGTGTCCGCGCCGGATATACGGTGGCCGAGTTCTTCGACGTGCCTGGCGGTCAGCCCGACACGGGACCGTACAGCCGCTGATTCCTCATCTGACTCGGCAGCGCTCCCGCAGTCTTGCAACGTCCTCCGACGCCTGTAGCGTTCCGCTGGTCGCCGCTGGGTGGCGGTATCGTGATCGCTCGTCGACGCGCGCTCGAACGGCCCGAGCGGCTCGAGTGCCTCGCCATCGGTGGAGACCGTTGGCCGGTTTTCCCCCTGCCCTAAGGATGACCTGCCCCGTCGGCCGCGTTCCTCGGGCTCTGTCCTTCCGATCCGAAAGGCACCAGACCTTCTCGGGCTAGACCGCGCGCATGCCTCACGAACAGGACGTCCATGAGGCGCGCTGCTCTCGGTTCGAACGGTTGCATCGCGTCGAGCGCGCTGTCGAGGCGCGTCACGCGGGGGAAGTCGCTGTGATCGAGACGGGACTACGTGGACGGCGACGGGCTCGCAGCGTTCGGCGCCGGTTCATGGGAACACGGGAAGCGCGAACTTCGGGTTGGGATGCGGAGACCTGCCCATCCGGAGCGACTGCTTGGAGCTCGTCGCTCGCGAAGTGCCTTCTCGTGAGCGAGTGACCGAGTACGACACGCTCCGGACACGTTGACGTCGATCGTCCGAGCGGACTGGAACCCTGCTCGAGTCTTGACCATCGAGATGTCCAGGCGCACGCCTCCCCGTGGCTCGACACACGCCGTGTTGTTCCAGGCCTTTCAGGTTCGACCGCACCACGTCAGAGGAAGGCGATCGCGACGGCATCGGTGAAGTTCGATGTCGCCTGGCCGCCCAGGTTGTCCCTGTACCAGGCGGTGAAGTTCCAAGTCTCTCCTGGCTGGATCGACACGAATCCGGTGGGCGTCGGGGTCATCGATAGTTCGAGCGTGAGGCGAATCACGCCTGAGCTGCCCGCGTTCTGGACCTGACCGGAGCCCACGTAACGACCGATCGCTCCGCCCAGGCACAGGACTCCTGTGCTTCCGCCCGGATTGACGACCGTTCCTTGCATCCGACTCGTCAAGAAGAAGGCGGAAGCGTTGACCGGGAGAGAAGACGAAGTGAGCTCGACACGATCGACGGCGGCACTCGACGAGCCTTCCGCAGAGATCGCCCCTGGTGAACCGGTGGAGTTCGAGACCGCAGGACCACAGTAAGCCAGGCCGAGCGGTGCAGCTCCTGGTCCTCTCGCGAAGGCCAATCCGAAGAGGTCACTCGAGAGGCTCAGGTTGCCGAGCAGAGAAACGGTCGTCGCGTTGAGGTCCGCCCTGTAAATCCCCCCGTTCGCGACTCCAAGGTAGACCATCCCATCGACGTCGATTTCGAGTCCGTACACGCTGGAGCCGAGTCCCGTATCGAACAGGACCGTGTTGGTCCCAGCGGATGGATCGGTCCTTTCGATGTCGCCGGCGGCGGTCGAGACGAGAAGGGTTCCTTCAGCTTCCCAAGCAAGATCGCCTGCTGGTCTCGACCCCCCTTGGGCGACGATCACACCGGAGGCGGTCGTGGCGTCGATCTCCCAGGTTCTTCCAGTGATGCCGCGAATGAAGAGTCGTCCGTCAGGAGTGAAATCGAGATTGTTCGCGGTATCAGGGAGTGTGCCAACCACCGCCACGGCGCCATTCGTGAGGTCGATCTCCAGGAGCTCTCTTCCACTCGCGGAACTGATCCACGCGATGCCGTACATCGCCCCATCGGTCGGATCGACTGCGATGTCCGAGAGCCCCATGGTGGGTGTCGCGGTGACGAGCGACGCCGTAGGAGCCGAAGCGTAGCTGTCGATCCGGTAGATCTCACCGGTCCGCGTGCTCACGTAGAGCTCTTGTCCCGAACGAGACGAGGATCCGGATGGCTGGGTTCTCGCCGTCAGTGAAGTGGGGCGCAGCCCGCTCGGACCACGCGTCGTGAAATCGCTTCGCTGGGCGTAAGCGGCCGTGCCCAGTCCGGCCGCGAGAAGTACAGCGATCTGGCAGCGTCTCATGGCAGAGTCTATCGATGTCGTCCGATTCAAAGAGCCGAGTCGCACGATCATACCGATAGGGGCATCGACGCCACAGCGGGTCGAGCGGCTCAGCGCTTCACGACAGGAACGAGCAGGTGCGAGGCTCGTTCTTCGCCGATGTGGAGCGCTAGCAGTTCGCATTGGATTCTCGAGTTCTTCCAGGTCACCGGAGAACCGACGCTCTCGCTTCCGGAGACGACCAGCCGAATGCGCTCCCCCGCTTCGCACCACGTGGTGCGGGAGTGCCGTTCGATGTCGACCTTGACGACCACACTCCTTCACAGGCTGGGCAGTCATGCCCAGCATCGAGTGCGTCGTCGTCAGAACACGCGCGTCGAGCGTGGGCATTCGGGTCCGCGCTCTCACGGCTGCGAATGACGTCACCCTCCTACCATGAGGCGGCGTCCGCCGCACGAGAATGACCGGGGCGTCGCACCGGAGGCAGATGACGCCAGGTGCGGCGAGCGTGTCACTCGATCATTGGCCGGAAGATATCAGAGGACGCCGATCTCGAAGACCTGGAGCGTGTTCGTGATCCGCACGAGCGACCCTGCGCGCTCAAGGTCGTACCAGTACACGTCCGTTTGCATGCCGCTCGACGCGCCTCCGATCGCAGTCAGCAGGCCGGTGCGCGTGAAGAACGATGTGGCGGACGCGTCGTCGAACTCTTGAGGAAGTGCCCCGATCGTCCGCCGCGAGGCGGTGTCGCCGGGCACGACGGATTCGAAGGTCCAGCCGCCCGTTCCAACCGGAGTGAGGAGCAGCAGCTCGGCGACCCCGAGACTGCTGCTGAGCGAGAGCTCATCCGGGAACGACGTCCCGATCAGCTCTGCGTTCGCGTAGACCTCTCGGTCGGATCCGTCGTCCGCGACGTCGACGACGCCGAGCCCGCTCACCTCGTAGGCGATTCTGCTCGCGGCGATCCCCGGGCCGCTGAAGCGCGTCAGGTCGAGTCCCGCCGTGCCCGTCTCGAGCGCGCGCGGATCGCCGCCGAGGAGGTCGACGCTCATGAGGCTCTGACCCCCCGCGCCGGGATCGTCGAAGGCGTAGAGGACCCGATCGTCGGTCACGTTGACGTAGAACGGGTCGCCGGCGACGCTCGCGGTGACAGCGACCGCGGTTCCGTCCGCGAGCGCTCGGACGATCTCGAAGCTGTTCGCACCGGTCGGCGACGCGAAGTACAGCGCGTCGCGGCCGACGACGGCGAACTGGTCGATCATGAACGAGCCGGGGGCGGAGGGAGTGAACGCCACGTCGACGAGCGTGAGGTCCTGGCGGAAGCACGCGAACCCGCTCGGCAGCGACAGGAACGTGGCTCCCGCGTCCGTGACGTCGACATAGGCGGCGGCAGCAGCCGCCCGAAGGTCCGTGACGGCGAGGCTCAGGTCGACGAACGTCAGCATGCCGGCGTCGAGTGCGAGCCATCCGGTCAGCGCGGCGGTGGTGGGGTCGCCCGTCGGGACCACCGGCGCCCCCGGGAAAGGCACGCTCGGCGAAACGGCGGCCCCCGTCTGGGTGAACGTCTCGTAGGTCCCTGGACCGACCTCGACGACGTAGTGGACGACCGGAGTCGCGCCGGAGAGATCCACGGAGAGGTCGATCTCCTCCACGTTCCCGCCGAGCGTGATGAGCTCACGAAGCGCCGGCGTGGAGCTCCCGAGCGCGAGGGAGAGCTCGAGCACGCGCGCTCCGATGCCGACGACGAGTCGGTCGACGCGCACGTCGCGGAGGGTCGCAGCGCTCGCGTCGGGCGTCCCGAGCAGGACGGGATTGAACTCGAAGTCGAACGGTCCGAGTCCGCCCACGGCCGTCGGGGAGGTCGGCGCGCGAGGATCGACGAGCTGGACCGAGCCGCCGCTGAAGGACGTCGAGAGGTAGAGATGGTGGCGGGTCCCCGTCCCGCTTCCGCCGCCGACGGGGGCGCCGTCATCGTCGCTGCTGCTGCTACAAGCGGCAATGGCGAACGAGAGAGCGGCGACAACAGGAACCTGCCGTAGGAGAACGGGGCCCTGCCACAGGAGAGAGGTCTGGATCGTGTTCATGGGAGCTTCGCGCGCAGAGCGCAAACCGCGGGCCCACGTGCTCGCCTTTCTGCGAAGAAAGGCCGCGTCGACGCCGAATACACTCGCGCGTGGATCCAGGCGCCTCCGCGATGACCGAGCCGACTCTCCTCCTCCAGCGCGTCCGCGAGGGCGACCCCGACGCTTGCGACGAGCTCTTCGAGGTCCTGCGTCACGAGATCCACGGAGTCGCCCACGCCGTGATGCAGGACGAGGCGCGCGAGGTCACCGTCCAGGCCAGCGTTCTCGTGAGCGAGCTCTACCTCAACGTGCGGGGCGCTCTGGAGCGTGGCTTTGCCGAAGACCGCGGCAAGGGCGACATCGCCTGGCCCAGCCGCGAGGACTTCCTGCGCTACGCCGCGGCCTGCATGCGCAGCTTCCTCGTCGACGTCGCGCGTCGCCGCGCGGCCGCAAAGCGGGGAGGAGACGTGCGCCGCGTGGCGCTCACCGACGACGCGCTCCGCCTCTCGTCGCCGTCAGAGCTGACGCTCTTCCTCGACGACGCGTGCTCGAAGCTCGCGGAAGGACGCCCGGTCCACGCCGAACTCCTGTCGCTGGTCCGCTTCGGAGGCCTCTCGCCGCGACAGGCCGGGCGCGCGCTCGGGCTCGCGCGACGCGAGACCGAGGACGTCTGGGCCTTCGCGCGCGCGTGGCTGGCTCGCGAGTGGGGCGTCGTGGACGGCGACTGACTCGAATCCTGGGAATTCCGTACACGCGCACGCGCGGATTGCGCTCTCCGGACGGCGGCCCCGTCAAAGACGTTCGCGCCAGCGGGCCGCCGACGCCCCATGACCCGCGTCTGGTTCCGTGATCGCCCATTCCTCGTAGAGCTCGATCAGCGTCGAGATCGCCAGCGATGTGCGCGGGTGCCCGGGCGGCAGCGTCGCCTCCAGGGCTTCGATTCCGTCGAGCGCGTGGACCTCGGCGTCCTCGTGCTCACCTCGCTGCGCCAGGACACGGGCGCGGTCGATCAGCAGCGCGCCGATCACGACGTGCGGCGAGGTCAGCGCGTCCATGGCGAGGGCGAGCGCCTCCTCGGAGACCTCGTCGGCCTCCTCGACCCGGTCCACCGCGAGCAGGAGCATGCACACGTTCGACTGGAGGCGGAGCGTCTCGGGGTGCGCGGGACCCAGGAACGCCCGCTGGCCTTCGAAGGCGAGCTTGCCGTAGCGGGTCGCCTCGTCGAGCTCGCCGCGGAGGTAGTGGACCTGGCACATCGCGTTCAGCGCCCCGACGCCCTCGGGGTGATCGTCTCCGGCGCTCGATCGAACGAGCGGCACGGCCCGCTCGAGGAGCGCCTCGGCGCCGTCGAGGTCACCGGTTGCGGCGAGAGCGCGCCCGAGGTTCACGTCGACCGCATGCAGCTTCGGTGCGTCGTCGCCGAGCGCCGCGGCGATGATCGCCCGACCGCGGCGGTAGCACTCGACCCCCTCGACGGTTCGCCCGTTGCGCTCGTGGATCGCGCCGAGGTTGTTCCAGGCGTAGCCGGCGGAGAGCGGCACCGGTCCTTCGGCCGCGTCTGCGATCCGGTGGACGCGAGCGAGCTCTTCCTCTGCCGCGTCGAACTCGTCGCGCGTGAACGCACAGATCGCGAGGCCGACGCGCGCGTCGATCGTGCGAGGGTCGTCCTCGCCGCCGATCTCGATCCAGCGATTGAGGACGTCCGCGTACATCCGCTCGGCCTCGTCCAGGTCTCCGCGCTGTCGCGTCAGGCCCGCCATCCGCAGCTTCGCGCCGAGGGTCGTGGGGGCCGTCTCGCCCGCTGTCGCCGCGGACAGCTCGTACGCTCGCCGCGCCGTCTCGAGCCCGGACTCGACGAGTCCGACGCGTCGACGCACGTCGGCGATCGTCGAGAGCAGCTTCGCCTCGACGATCGCGTCGCCCCCGAGCGAGCGCCGGATCGACGACTCGGCCGGCGCCAGGAAACTGGCGTCCATCGCCGTGCGCGCGAGCCCCGTGAAGTCCACGGCTCCGATCGCGCCCTGGAGCGCCTCGGCGGCGGCGGGGTCGCGCGCGGCGACGCGCCCGTTGAGCTGTTCGGTGAGAGCCCGCCGCAGCCCGTGGCCCATCCGCTCGACGTCGAGATCGCGGAGCAGATCGGCCTGCGCCCGGACCGTCCGGGCGAGACGCTGCTCGGACGCGGCAGCTTCGTCGCGCGCAGAGCTGACGAGGAAGAGCGCCACGCCGAGGCCCGCGATGACGGCGGCCGCCGGGATGAGGGCCATGCGGTGCCGAACGACGTAGCGGCGGACCCTCTGCGCGACCGACGGGCGCCGCGCCGTGACGGCGCGACCGTCGACGAACGCTTCGAGGTCCGCGCGAAGGTCGGCGACGCTCGCGTAGCGCTGGTCCGGCTCCAGCGCGGTGGCACGCTGGGTGATCGCGTCCACGTCCACGGGGACCGCGGCCGGACTCGCGCCCGTGGCGCGCAGTCGGGCCCTCGGACTCGGAGCCTCGTCGTCGCGCAAGGCATCCAGCACGCGCAGCTGCGCAACTCGATCGGTCGAGCTCGCGTCGATCGCAGGGCGGCCGGTCAGGAGCTCGAACAGCAGGCGACCGAGTGCGAACACGTCCGTCCGCTGGTCGATCGGCAGGCGCTCGCCGCCGCGCTCGCGCCCCGCCTGCTCGGGGCTCATGTACGCGGGCGAGCCGAGGATCTGCCCTTCGCCCGTGAGCGTGGGGCCCGAACCGCCCTCGGCCGTGAGCATGCGCGCGATCCCGAAGTCGATGACCTTGGGGACCGACTCGCCATCCTCGGACGACACGAGAACGTTGGACGGCTTGATGTCGCGGTGGAGGACGCCGGACGCGTGGGCGTGCTCGACCGCGCGACAGATCCGGGCCATGAGCGCAGCGATCCGCCGAGCATCCCAGCCGCGCGCGTGGTCGGTCACCGGAACGCCGGCGACGCACTCCATGACGATGTACGGGCGACCGAGCTCGGTCCGCCCGCCGCCGTGGACGGCTGCGATTCCAGAGTGCCGGAGGCGCCCGAGCGCCTCCCGCTCGAGGCGAAAGCGCTCGAGAACGCGCTCCGTGTCCATCCCGGACCGCACGAGCTTGATCGCGACATCGGGCAGCCCGGGCTCGATCGGACGCGCGCGCCACACGACCCCGAAGCCTCCTTCGCCGAGTCGTTCGGCGAGTCGGTATCCACCCAGCAGATCTCCTTCCACGGGCTCGCGCGACGCGGCAATCGAACGCTCGTCGGCCCGACGGCTCCACTCGAGGAGCTCGCGCACCTCTGTCGCCACCTCCGCGTCCTCGGCGTCGAGTCGCTCGAGGAACGCCGCGCGATCCACCTGCGCGTCGAGACGTCTCGCCTCGTGAAAGAGGCGCTCGACGCGGTCGTCGTCGGAGTGGGGAGGCGTCACGGCGAGAGCATGCTCCAGCGCCGCTGCCGGTCTACGGCGCGGCGCGCCGTCCACTCTATCCCGAATCCGAAACCCCTCACTTCGAATGAAACGCCCTTCCGCTCCGAGTCTCGCTCTGCTGACCGCTCTCGTCTCCTGTGCGTCGACCGAGGCACCGCTTCCGGATCCTGCACTCGTCGAAGTCCCTGCGTCGCGCAGCGACGGGGGCGGCCGCTTCGTCTCCCCCTACCTCGACTCCGGCGATCTCGCCACATGGGCATCGGAGGCGATCGAGTCCGGAGCGCACGTCGACGTCGCGTCCGCGTTCGGCCTCGACCGTGAGGACCTCGTCGGATCCAGCATGGATCTCGTCGGGCGCGCGTTCACGGGCGAGCCCGCCGAAGCCAGCGAGTCCACGCTCGCAGCGGCCGGTGGCTGGGAGACGATTCGCGCGACCTCGAACGTCTCGTTCGACGATCCGGAGGGACTCGCCGCGCACCTGTACGGAGAGCACCTCGGTCGGGAGTCGTTCCCTGCTGCCCTCAAGCTGACGTTCGACCTGTATCCCGAGGTCGAGGCGACGTTCTTCTCCTCCGTCCGCGCCGCAGCTGCGGGCGCGCCGACGGCGGCCGCTGACTCGGCCGCCGCGCAAACGCGTGAGCAGGCCGCGATCTTCGAGGCGGACATCCGGGCGATGCTCGACGAGCTGAGCGCTCGCTACGACGCCGAGATCGACGCACTGAATCAGAAGATCGAGCGTGAGCTGGATCGGATCGACGAGGACTCGGGCGGACTGCTCGGGACCTCGGACGGAGCGGACGAATGACTCGACGACGTCGGGACGGACGAGCGACCTGCTATTTCCTGCCGGGGCTCTCTCGCTCGACGCGAAACCGAGGAATCCGGGTCACACTCGGGGTCGCGGCGGGCCCGCCCCCCCGATGGCGACCTCTTCCGACCCCACAGCCGCGCTCGACGCCGGGCGCGGTACCGACCTCGAGCTCGTGCTCGAGCACTCCGACTGGCTGCGACGGCTCGCGCGCTCGCTCGTCGGCGATTCGGCGCTGGCGAGCGATCTCTCGGCCGCTGCGATCGATCGCCTGAAGGGGCGCCGGGACGTGCGCGATCAGCGCGCCTTCCTACGGCGCGCGGTCGAGCGCCTTGCGCAGCGCCACCGACGCGGTGAGGCGCGGCGACGAGCGCGCGAGCGTCACGCAGCGACCGAGCGGCAGGTCACGGCCCCCGCGGCCGTGGACCTCGCGGGAGAGCTCGAGGCGCAGAGGCTGCTGCTCGATGCCGTCGCCGCGCTTCGGCCGGCGTCGCGCGAGATCCTGTTCCTTCGCTACTACCGCGGACTGTCCGCCGCCGAGATCGCGCGTCACGCGGGGATCGCGCCCGCGGCGGCTCGGAAGCGACACCAGCGAGCCCTCGAGGAGCTGCGCGCGCACCTGGAGCACACGTGGCCGTCGGGCTCGACCTGGTTCGCCGCGCTGGCACCGCTCGCGCTGGCCTCGCGTCCCGAGCCGGCGCTCGCGGTGTCGACCTTCGCCAAGGTTGCGGTCGCCCTCGGCATCGTCGGTCTCGCTCTCCTCGGCACTCTCCTCGGTCGGGGCGGTGGACGGCCCGCGCCACTCGCGAACCAGGACCTCGCGGCGGGCGACACGATCGAGCCTCTCGCCAGGGACACGGGCTCCGATGAACTCACGAGCGTGTCGTCGCCGGACTCGGAACGCTCCGTCGTCGCCGCGGCGACCGATGGCAGATCGAGGACGTCGCTGCACTCGATCCAGCTCGTCGGACCAGGCGGCGGAGCCTTGGCGCAGCGGACGGTGCTGCTCGTCGCTGCCGATCGTGCCGCTGAGTCGTTCGTGAGCGACGCATCCGGGCGCGTCACGCTCCCCGCGGATGGCCGCACGGGCTGGCTCCTCGTCGCGCGTGACGGGGCCTTTCCCTTCGTCGATCCGGTCGAGCTCGTCGAGGTGGAGCGCGAGATTCGCGTGCCGGCTGCCCTCGCGCTCGCCGGGCGCGTCGCGGTCGACGGGCGCGCGCCAGCCGATCCGCTGGAGCTCGTCCTCGACTCCGACCAGGTCTTCCACCCGAGTCAGCTGGTTCGCGATGCCGCCGAGGAGCACTTCGGTCCGCTCCGAACGCGCGAGACGTCTCCCAGCGGGTCCTTCTCCTTCGGCGGGCTCTCCGACGACTGGCGCGGATCGATCGAGCTCCCGCGGGGGCTGCGCAGGCCGACCACCGGATTCCTCCTCTTCGGCCGCGATCGCGTTCGCTTCGACGCACCGAACGCCGGGGTCGTGCTCGACCTCGTCGCCGATCCCGTGGCGACGATCCGCGTCGTCGAATCGGACGGCGAGTCGCCGGTGCCACGCGCCTACGGAATGGTCTTCCTGACCTGGCGCGAGGACGACGTCAGCGGCGCGTACACGATTCGCGCGGACGACGAGGGGGCGGTGCACATTCCGCTCGTGGACCGCCGACCGGACCGCTTCGACATCGAGATCGCTCGCGAGGACGGGTCGGCGCCGACCGAGCACTCGGTCTCCCTCTCTCGGCTCGAATCGTCGCTCGACCTCGGGACCCTCCCTCTCGCCGAGACGCGCGACGTCGCGTTCCGCGCGATCGACGGAGCCGGAGCTCCCATCCCGGGGGCGATCGCGTTCCTACCGGACGGCCCGGAGTCCGAGCCAGCTGGCGCCGACGGACGCGGCCTCCTGGCGGGCGTTCCGGTGACGACGACGCGGTTCGAGGCGCTCGCGCCTGGGTTCGGTCGAGTCGCCGCCGACGTCCCGGCGATCGCCTCGAAGACCGTCGACGTCGTGCTGAAGCCCACGAATCGCCTGCTCGTTCAAGTGCTCTCCCCCGGCGGCGAGCCCGAGGCGCGGGCCCGCCTCATCGTCCGAGCCCGCGCGGGCGATGGCGCGTGGATCGACGATGTGCAGGCGCTGGGCGACGCTCTCCCCGGCCGCGTCGTCCATGGAACGGGAGACGACGACGGAGGGACGCTCTGGGCGCTCGCGCTCGACTCGGAGGGGCGCGCGGAGCTGCAGGGGCTTCCCTCATCGGACGGGGTCTTCCTGACGGTGGAGGATCGCATCGGAGCGACCGTTCACGAGGCCGAGCTCCCAGCGCTCGTCCCCGGTGAACGGCGGACGCACGAGATTCGGCTCGACGTTCCACTGCGCGATCTGACGATTCGCGTCGTCGACGGTGCGGGCGGTCCGATCGCGGGAGCCGAGGTGTCGTACGGACGCCCCGGCGGGCAGGTCTCGTGGATGTACCGGACGGACGAGGACGGACGGCATCCCATCCGCGGGCACTCGCTCGACGTGCTCGACCTGAGGGTCGGGCGCAACGGCTACGCGACGCGCTTCGTCACCGTCGATGCGCTGCGCGAGACCGTCGAGATCGAGCTCGAACCGGGGATCGCTGCGACCGTCGAGCTGGTCGACTCCGGCGGCGAGTCGATCGAGGACCCTGACTCGGTTCACGCGAGGGGCGACGACGCCGTGGAGGAGTGGAACGCTCACCGCACGCCGGAAGGCCGCTGGCGATTCGAGGGACTGCCGGCGCGCGCGCTCCGCCTCGAGGTGGTCCGTCGTGGCGTCGTGTCGTCGATGCCCTTCGACCCGCGCGAAGGAACGCGGACGTTCGTGATCGACGAGGGAGGCTGAGCGCGGACCGGGTCGGCCTCGACCGACAGACCTCTTACGGCCGGCGTCGTGGAGCGCGATACGCTCGCTCGCCGAACCTCCTTCCCGCTGACGAATGCTTCGACTCCTGCTCCCACTGTGCGCACTCGTCGTTGCGCTTCGCCCCGCCGCACCCGACGTTCCAACCATCGGCGACGCCGCGCCGGTGCTCGCGGTCGACGCCGACGATTCCGTCTCGCTGGAGTGGTCGGAGCTACGTGGGCGCGTGGTCGTCCTCGAGTTCTGGGCGACGTGGTGCGCCCCCTGCATTCCCGCGCTCGATCACCTCGGTGAGCTCCAGTCGGCGTTGGAGGGAGAGGACATCGTCTTCCTGGGCATCTCTCCGGAGTCGGCGGAGCGGATGGACCGATTCCTGGAGAAGCACAGCGTGCCGTTCCCGATCGCGCTGGATCGTGAGAGCGCGACCTCCGAGGCCTTCGGCGTCCGCACCGTTCCGACGACGATCATCGTGGACCGCGAGGGGAAGATCGCCGCGCGCTCGCGTCCGACCGACGTCACCGAGGCTGCGCTGCGCAACGTGCTCGCCGGAAGGCCCGCGGGCATCGGGGAGCTCCGGGACCAGGCCGCGAATCCCCTGTGGAGTCCAGCGAATTCGGACGACGGAGAGGTCTTCGCACGAGTCGTGATCGCAGACTCGCAGGCGACCGGCGGCGCCTCGCGCTACGAACCGGGAAGCGGCGCCATCACAGGAGACGGACTGCTTCGAGAGAGCCTCGTGCAGCTCGCCTACCGGGTTCCCTTTACGCGGATCGTCGACCGCATGCCTCCGTCCGATCCGAAGGAGGTCTACAAGGTCTCGGTCCTTGCGCCGGGCGGGGACGACGACTTCGCGCGCGTCCTGCTCGCGAAGTCGATCGCCGTGAAGTTCGGTATGGACACGCGCTTCGAGGACGTCGAGCGCGAGGTCTACGTGGTCCGTCTCCGCGACGGTGTCGATCCGTGGCCGCCCTCGACCGCTCCGAAGGCGGAGCGGACCGGCCGTGCGTACGGCGGTGGACTGAACCACGTCGGCCAGCCGTTCGACAACGCGCGCAGGTGGTTCGAGAACGTCCTCCAGATGCCTGTCGTCGACGAGACGGGACTCGACGACCGCTACGACCTGAAGCTCGAGTGGGTCGATGGCGAGAGCTTCCGCGCGGAGCTCGCCAGAGTCGGACTCGAGCTGGAGCGCGCCACTCGCCCCGTGCGCTGCCTCGTCGTGGAGCCGAAGCGATAGCGAGACGCGTGGGGACTAGTCCCGGAACGCCCGGAACGTGTTCACGTGCACGTCGACCACCTTCGACACGTCCTTCGTGTACCCGCCCGCCAGCACCCACGCGACCGGCAGTTCGTGGGCCCGGCAGAACGTAAACACCATGCGGTCGCGCTCGCGCAGGTCCTCGCGGCCGAGGTCGAGCGGTGAGTACGGGTCCTCGCGATAGGGGTCGGCGCCCGCCTGGTAGAGCAGCAGGTCCGGCTTGCCGTCGTCGAGCAGCCACGGCATCTCGGCGTCGAGCGTCTCCGTGAGGTGCTCGAGCCCCGAACCGTTGGGCAGCGCGACCGAGCGGTGGTTCGGGCCGTCGTCGTGTCGCTTGACCGAGACGTCGCGGTACGGCTTGTTCCTGTCGTAGTCGTTGCCGTAGATCGACAGCACGCGCAGGTACGGACGGTCCGCGCAGAACGACGCCGTGCCGTTGCCGTAGTGCAGGTCGAGGTCGAGCACCGCGATGCGCGCGGCGTGTCCGGCGTCGACCAGCGCGTCGGCCGGGATCGCGAGGCCGTTGAAGGTGCAGAAGCCCTCGCCGTGGTCGGCGTGGGCGTGGTGGAAGCCCGAGACGAGTGCGGCCGCGGCGCGCAATGCGTTGGCGGGGTCCAACGCGGCCCGCGCGGCCTCGAGCAGCCCGCCGTTCGTCAGCATCACGCTGGGGTACAGCTTCGACGACCAGGGGAACTTCTGCGACTCGGCGAGGTCCCGCGGCTCGCCGGTCCGGACCGCGTCGATGTAGGCCGGCGCGATCGTCCGCCGCAGCGCCGCCTCGGGGAGCGGGGCGGGCTCGCGCAGCTCGACGCCGAGCTCCGGCTCCTCCTTCAGCGCGTCGGCGACCAGGCCGAACTTGGCGATCGGCATCACGTGGTCGTCGCCGATCGGGGCGGCGTAGTCCGGGTGGTAGTAGACGGGCAGGGGGGCGGGAGTCGTCATGGATCACGAGTTGTACCGCGCAGGTGGGCCCGTGGTCGGACCGCCGCGCTTCTGCTTCAATGCCCGCCATGAGTCCCACCAGGTTGCAAGCCGACACGCTCGATGCGCTGCGCAAGGCCGACGCATCGCACCACCTGCACCCGTTCACGCATCACCGTCAGATGCACGAGGAGGGCACGCACGTCATCACCGGCGGCGAGGGCTGCTACATCTTCGACGGTGAGGGCCGCAGGATCCTCGACGGCATCGCGGGGCTGTGGTGCGTGAACGTCGGCTACTCCTGCCCCGAGATCGCGGACGCGGTCGAGGCGCAGATGCGGGAGCTGCCGTACTACTGCTCGTTCTTCAACTCGACGACCAGGCCCGCGATCGAGCTCGCCGAGAAGCTCGCGTCGCTCGCGCCCGACGGGATGGGGAACGTGTTCTTCACCAACTCGGGGTCCGAGTCGAACGAGACGGCGCTGAAGATCGCGCGCGGCTACCACGTCGCCCGGGGCAATCCGAACAAGACCAAGTTCATCGCCCGCACGTTCGCGTACCACGGCGTCGGGCTCGCGTCGACCTCGCTCACCGGGCTGGAGAGCTGCCTGGATCCGTTCGGCCTGCCGCTGCCGGGCTTCCTCCACGCTCCGACGCCGCACCCGTACGAGGACCCGGACCCCGCGCGCAGGGCCATGTCGCGCGCGGACCACGCCGAGTGGTGCCTGGCGGAGACGGAGGCCCTGATCGAGCGTGAAGGACCCGACACGATCGCCGCTCTGTTCGCCGAGCCGATCCAGGGCGCCGGCGGCGTGATCGTCCCGCCGGAGGGCTACCTCGCGAAGCTGCGCGCGCTCTGCAAGCGGCACGACATCCTGTTCGTCGCCGACGAGGTGATCACCGCGTTCGGCCGGGTCGGGGCGTGGTTCGCGTCGGAGCTGTGGAACCTCGAGCCCGACCTCATCAGCACGGCCAAGGGACTGTCGTCGGGCTACCTGCCCATCGGCGCCGTGTTCGTACGCGACGGCATCGCCGAGACGATGCACGAGGCCGGCTACCTCGCCCATGGGTTCACCTACTCCGGCCACCCGGCGACCTGTGCCGCGGCGCTGGCGAACCTCGGCGTCCTGGAGCGCGACGGAGTGATCCCGCGCGTCGCCGACGACGTTGGCCCGTACTTCGAGGCGAAGCTCGCCGAATTCGACGGTCACCCCGCCGTCGGCGAGACGCGCGGCTTCCGGCTCCTCGGCGCGATCGAGATCGTCGATCCCCATGGCAGGGTCGAGGGGCCGCTGGGCCCGTGGTGTTCGGACCGGGTCCGGGCCGCGGGCGTCGTCGTTCGCGGCATCCGCAACCTGATCGCGCTCAGCCCACCGCTGATCATCACGCGCGAGGAGATCGACGAGCTGTTCGCCGCGGTGCGCGGCGTCCTCGACGAGCTCGCCTGACGGTAACCAGAGAATGACCGACAAGCAGCTCATCGACGGCCAGTGGGTCGACGCGCTCTCTGGCGGCACGTGGGACGTCATCGATCCCGCGACCGAGGACGTGGTTCGCACGGTGCCGTTCGGCGACGACAGCGACTGCCGCGCGGCGATCGAGGCGGCCGAGCGCGCCTTTCCCGCGTGGAGCGCGATGCCCGCCCACGACCGCGGCAAGATCCTGCGGCGCGCGGCCGGGATCCTGGCCGAGCGCGAGGACGAGCTGGTCGAGACGACCGTGCGCGAATCCGGCAAGCCCGCCGTCGAGGCGCGCGGCGAGTGGCGCGTCGCCGTCGAGCTGATCGAGTGGTTAGCCGAGGAGGGGCGGCGCGCCTACGGCCGCACGATTCCCTCGCGCGCCCCGAGCAAGCGCCACCTCGTGCTGCGTCATCCGATCGGGGTCGTCGGCGTCATCACCGCGTGGAACTTCCCCGCCTACAACCCGATCCGCTCGTGGGCCGCGGCGCTCGGCGCCGGCTGCACGGTCGTCGGTCGAGCGTCGGAGTACACGCCGCTGACGGCGATGGCGCTGGCCGCTGCGTTCGACGAGGCCGGACTCCCGCCCGGCGTCCTCAACCTCGTCAACGGCGAGCCCGAGTCGATGGGGCGCGAGATGCTGCGGAATCCCGCGTGCCGCCACATCAGCTTCACCGGGAGCGTGCGCGTCGGGCGCATCCTCATGGACGGCGCCGGCGAGACGTTCACGCGTCTGTCGCTCGAGCTCGGAGGCAACGCGCCCGTGATCGTCTACCCCGACGCGGACCTCGAACGGCTCGCGAAGACGGCGGTTCCGTTCCGCTACCGGAACTGCGGCCAGGTCTGCATCGCTCCGCAGCGCTACTTCCTGCACGAATCGATCGAGCAGCGTTTCCTCGATCTCGCGGCGGAGCACGTGGCGTCGCTGCAGGTCGGCAGCGGCCTCGCGGCGACGACCAACGTGGGGCCGCTGATCAACCGCGCCCAGCTCGAGCGAGTCGAGCGCATCGTCGACACGTCGGTCGACGCGGGCGGGCGCGTGCTCGCCGGGGGCAAGCGACCGGGCGACCTCGAGCGCGGCTACTTCTTCGAGCCCACGCTGCTCGCGGGCGTGCCGTCCGACGCGCCTGCGTTCCAGGAGGAGATCTTCGGTCCGGTCCTCGCAGCGACGAGCTTCGACGACGTCGACACCGTCGTCGCTCGGGCGAACGCGACGCCCTACGGCCTCGCGGCCTACGTCTGGACGAACGACCTCTCGACGGCGATGCGAACCGCCGAAGGCCTCGAGTTCGGCATGGTCTCGGTCAACGAGTGGGCGCCGCACTCCGTCGAAACGCCGTTCCTCGGCTGGAAGCAGAGCGGCCTCGGAGCCGAGTCCGGCAAGGAGGGGCTCGACGAGTACCTCGAGACGAAGCTCGTCACGATCGGAGGGCTGTCGTGAGGACTCTCCTTCTTTCGGTTCTCCTCGTCGCGCCCGCGTGCAAGAGCGCGGCGCCGCGCGGCCTGACCTTCCCCGCCGAGTTCGAGCCGCACGAGTCGATCTGGATGGCCTGGCCGAGCTACGAGAACAAGGCCGGAGTTCCGACCGAGCCGCTGATCGTCGAGCTCATCGGCCTCATGGAGGGGCACGTCGCGGTCGATCTGATCATCAACGAGGGGGACGAGGCGAACGTTCTTGCGGCGCTCTCGGCGGCGGGCGTGCCCCGGAACCATCTCACGATCCACGAGGTCCCTCACGGCGACGTGTGGATGCGCGACATGGGGCCGATCTTCGGAATCGGCGCGGACGGCCGGCTCGGGATCGTCGACTTCGGCTTCAACACCTGGGGCTACGAGGAGACGACGTCCGAGAACTCGCGCCTCGAAGAGGCCGTCGATCGCCGGATCGCGGAGAGGCTCGGCCTTCCGACCGTGCGCACCGAGCTCGTCAGCGAGGGCGGTAACCGCGAGGTCAACGGAGCCGGCGTGATGATCGCCTGCGAGGCCGTCGAGCTGCAGCGCAACCCCGGCTGGACGCGCGACGAGATCGAGCGCGAGCTGCTCACGATGCTCGGCCAGGAGAAGCTGATCTGGATCCCCGAGGGCATGGCCGAGGACGAGCTGACGTTCCGCGGCCGGCTGCCCGGAGGCGTCTACACCACGATCACGACGGGCGGCCACGTCGACGAGTTCGTTCGCTTTTGCGGTCCGCGCACGATCCTGCTGGCGGAGATCTCGGCCGAGGAGGCCACGCGCGATCCGATCGCCGCGATCTCGCGCCCGAGGCTCGAAGAAGCGCGCCGGATTCTCGAGGCCGAAACGACGGTCGACGGTGAGCCGTTCGAGATCGTTCGCATCCCGACTCCGGACTCGCTGTTCGAGACGCTGCGCGCGGGCGACGGCGTGTTCGACTACATCCAGCCGCTGGAGTACGAGGACGGAAGCGTCATCGCGCCCGACGACGAGGTTCGCGTCGTCTGGGCGTCGAGCTACCTCAACTTCATCATCACGAACGGACTCGTGATCATGCAGACGTACTGGAAGCCTGGGCGACCGGAGTCGCTGCGCGAGAAGGACGCCGAGGCAAAGCGCGTCCTGAGCAGCGTCTTCCCCGGGCGCGAGATCGTCGGCGTCGATGCGGAGGCGGTCAACCTCGGCGGCGGCGGGATCCACTGCATCACGCAGCAGATGCCGGCCGTGCAGTAGGTCACAGAGTGAGGTCGACCCCGGCGTCCAGCACGAGCAGCGCGCCGCCGTTCCCGCAGACGGGGTCGTCGAGGTAGTCCTCGACGAGGCCGCGCGGCTCGAAGCCCATCCGGCGCTGCATGGACACGGTTGGATCGGAGATCTCGCCGCTGGCGACGCGCTCGTAGTACTCGCGCAGCGACAGCTCGCCGGACTTCGCCCCGTAACCGGAGAGCATGCCGACGGTCACCTGGCCGGCGAGGCCGAGCGCGCGTACGACTCCCTGACGCGCCGCGTAGAGCGCACGCGCGATCCCGCGTCGGCGGTAGTCGGGGTGCGTGCCCATGTCGGCGCCGTAGAGCCAGCGCCCCGTCGGATCGTGCGAGGTGAGATAGCCGCCCTCGATGACCTCCGCGAACGTGTGGTTCGCGTGCTCGAGGTCGAAGTCCAGCCGCAGCGTGCTCGTCATGCCGACGACGCGCTCACCGTCGAGGACGACGAACTGACCCTCGGGGAAGAGCTCGATGTGCTTCAGGTAGTGCTCGGCCCGAAAGCGCTCATCGGCCGAGAGCGTCGGAAAGACGATCTCCTGCAGCTCCTCGAGCGCTTCGGCGTGCTCCGCCGCCGTCGAGCAGAGCACGAGGCCGCTCTCCAGCTCGCGCCTCATTCGATGATGCGCTGGAGGATCGGCCCGTACGTGTCGATGCGCCGGTCGCGGTGGAACTGGAGCAGCTCGCGCAGCTCGCGGATCTTCGCGAGGTCCAGGTCGCAGGCGAGCACCTCTTCGCCCGACCCGGCCTGCGCGATCATTTCGCCGAACGGGTCGCTGACGAAGCTCTCCCCGTAGAAGCTCATATCGTCCTCGACGCCGACGCGATTGACGGCGGCGACGAAGACTCCGTTCGTGATCCCGTGGCTCTTGATCACGGTGCGCCACGCGTCCGCCGAGCTGTAGCCGGGCCGGTCGGGCTCCGAGCCGATCGCCGAGGGGTAGAAGAGGACCTCTGCACCCTGCAGCGCGAGGATGCGCGCGACCTCGGGGTACCACTCGTCCCAGCAGATCGCGACGCCGATCCGAGCGAAGCGCGTCTCGAAGGTCCTGTAGCCGAGGTCGCCGGGCGTGAAGTAGTACTTCTCGTGGTACTGGGGCCCGTCGGGGATGTGCGTCTTGCGGTACTTGCCGAGCTCGGTGCCGTCGGCGTCGAAGACGACGACCGAGTTGAAGTACACGCCCGGCCGCGCCTCCTCGTAGATCGGGACGATCAGCGCGATCTCCAGCTCGGCCGCGAGCTCCGCCATGCGCGTCGTCGTGGGGGAGGGCAGGGGCTCGGCGAGCCTCAGGCTCTCGACGTCGACGCGCTGGGGGAAGTAGCGCGCGTTGAAGAGCTCCTGCAGGCACACGATCTGCGCCCCGCCGGCGGCGGCCTCGCGGATCTTGGCGACGGCGTGCGCAACGTTGGCCGCGACGTCGGGACCGCAGGAGAGCTGCAGGAGCGCGATTCGAACTTGGCTCACAGGATGACTCCGAAGAAGAGGTAGCAAACGGTCGCGACGGCGGCCGCGAGGAGCGCGAACGGGAGCTGGGTCAGGGCGTGATCGACGTTGTCGCAGCCGCAGCTCGTCGACGACAGCACCGTCGAGTCGCCGTAGAAGCAGGCGTGCGATCCGAGCGCGCCGGCGGAGATCACCGACCCGACGGCGAGCGCCGGAGCGACGCCGAGCTCGTTCGCGAGGGGGATGACGATCGGGAGCGCGATCGCGTAGACGCCCCAGAACGACCCGGTCGCGAACGTGATCACCGAGAGCGACAGTAACGTCACGGCCGGCAGGTAGCCGCCGTCCATCCAGGGCCGCACCGTCTCGATCACGAAGCCGGACAGCCCGAGCCGCTCGTTGATGTCGAGCAGGACGAACGACAGCACGACGATGCCGAGCGGGAGCAGCATGTTCGCGAAGCCGTCGAAGAACGCGCGCGAGAGGATCGCGGTCTTCACGCCCTGAGCGCGGAAGAGGATCGCCGTCACGAACACGGCGGCGATCACGCCGCGAAGTGCGTCGATGCCGAACGCGATCGTCGCTCCGATCAGCACGGCGATCGGGACGAGGTAGTTGACCATGCGCGGCTCGAGCGCCGAGTCCTCTCCCGCGTCGTCCACTTCGACGGCAGCTCCCTCCGCTGCCCGGGCGTGCGCGCGACGCATCGGACCGAACGTCGGAACGACGCCGAGCGCGACCAGCGGCACGAGCAGCACCGCCGCCCACGCGTAGAAGACGAACGGAACGGAGCTGATGTAGGCGGCCAGCCCGCCGCCGCTCTCCGCGACCCCGTTCTCCTCGAGGAGCCCCGAGACGTAGAACGCCCAGGTCGAGAGCGGAACCAGAACGCAGATCGGAGCCGCCGTCGAGTCGACGACGTACGCCAGCATCTCGCGCGACACCTTGTATCGATCCGTCACCCGCCGCATCGACGACCCCACCGCGAGTGCGTTCAGGTAGTCGTCGATGAAGATCGTGAGCCCGAGGATCCAGGTCGCCAGCAGCGCGCCGCGCGGCCCCTTCACTCGCCTCGCCACGAAGTCTCCGAACGCCAGGCTCGCGCCGGAAACCACCAGCATGCGGATCAGCGCCCCGAACAGCCCGCAGACGAGGATGATCCACGCGATCGTCTCCTGCTGCATCACCGACAGCAGCGACGAGGCGAACGACTGGAAGAACGACCCGCCGTCGAGGATCACATAGCCGACGAGGCAGCCACCGATCAGCGCCTCGAACGTGCGCCGGCTCAGGAGCGCGAGCACCAGCACGCACAGCGCCGGTACGACGCTGATCCACCCGGAGTGGGCGAGGTCCGGTCCTCCGGGCATCCGCGAAGTCTATAGGTGCGGATCGCTCGGACCACGTCACGGCGCGGGGATCGCGACGAATCGGGACGCGAGAGCGATGCGCTCCGCCGTTCGCTCGCGTTCGATCCACCAGGAAGCTGTCTGGCACGACGAGAAGCTCAGCGCTTTCCTCGTATGCGACCGGGTGGGAGGCCATGAGAGCCTCGCCCGTGTGGTCAGCGACGCCGTGCATGCCGGCTGTCGGCACGTGCACGACGCTCTTTGCGTCTGCGCGGTGCCGTTGGCTTTCGATGCCTACTCTTCGTCTTGGCCCGACATCGAGGACGACTCTGCGGCGCCGATCCCGGCCGCCGCGATCCGCGCGAAGTTGCGGGCGAGCGTCTCCAGCGCTTCGTCATCGGCGAGCGTGATCGAGAGCGTCGGCCGGCCCTCGGCGTCGCGCTGGACGTGTCGACCGAGCGCTTTCGCCGCCGCCTCGGCCCCGCTCTTCGACGGGCCCGGGGCTGCCGGGACGAGCCGTGCCAGAACCTCCAGCGCCGACGAGACGAGATCGCCGGTCGCTTCGGCGAGGCCGTCCGTCGCGTCCACCGGCGGCTCCATCGAGGCTTCTGGGACCGTCTCCTCCGGCTTCGCCTCCAAGAACACCTCGAGGCGAGCGCGCAGGTCGGCCATTCGCTCGCCGGTACCGAACGTGTCGACGTCGGAGTCGGGGTCGAGGATCGCCTGGAACAGGCCGTCCTTGACGGCGAGCGTCCCGAGCATGCTCTCCTCGATCGTCTCGGTCGTGACGAGGACGTAGACCTGGACCGGGCGCGTCTGGCCCATGCGGTGGGCTCGGCCGATCCGCTGCTCCAGGACCGCGGGGTTCCAGGGAACGTCGACGTTCACGACCGTGTCCGCGCTCTGCAGGTTGAGTCCTGTCGTCCCCGCATTGCTGAGCAGGAGCAGTCGCGCGTCCGTGTCCTCGTCGAAGCGCCGAACGAGCGCGCGTCGCTTCGCTTGGGGGACGCTGCCGTCGAGGCGGAGGCAGGTCTCGCCCATCCGGTCGACGAGCGACTCGATCCGGTCGAGCATCCGCGTCCATTCGGAGAACACGAGGACCTTGCGGTCGGGCTCCGCCATCAGCGCACGCAGCAGAGTGTCGAGCGCGTCCAGCTTGCTCGACGCCTCGGGCTCGTCAGGTCCCAGGAGAGCCGCGGAGTCGGCCGCCATCCTGCACATCAGGAGCGCTCGCTGCAGTCGCAGGACGTCCATCTCGGTCAGGTACGACTTGCTCGCGATCGCCGCGACGGTGTTCGAGTGGACGCGGTGGAGATCGCTCTGCTCGGGGGTGGGCGCGATGCGGATCACCTCGGTCGACCGCGGAGGGAGCTCGTCCAGCACCTGGTCGCGCGTACGGCGGAGGAGGATCGGTGCGAGGGCCTCGCGGAGCGCCGCCAGGTCTCGGTATCCGACGATCCGTCCCCGCTCGTCGAGGACGCGATGGCGGTTGTAGAAGCGGAATGCGGGCGCGAGTCGACGCTCGTCGATGAACTCGACGATCGAGTAGAGCTCGTCGAGTCGGTTCTCCAAGGGGGTGCCCGTGAGCGCGAGTGCGAACCGCGTGCGGATCGACTTCACGGCCTCGGTCGTCCGCGCCTCCCAGTTCTTGATGCGCTGCGCCTCGTCGAGGATCAGGAGGTCGAAGCCGGCCGCCTCGATCGCCGGGCCGTCGCGCAGCACCTGCTCGTAGTTGCAGACGGTGTAGAACGCCGCGCCGTACTGGCTCGCCCTGCCCTCGCGACCGCCGAGGACCACCTGTGCATCGCGTCCCGTGAAGCGCTCGATCTCGGCCGCCCACTGCCCCTTCACCGAAGCGGGACACACCACCAGGACACGCTCGACTCCAACGGTCTGGGCGAAGAGCTCCGCGACGCCGATCCCCTGGATCGTCTTCCCGAGCCCCATGTCGTCTGCGAGGATCGCGCGCCGCGCTCCGGCGGAGAACGCGATCCCGTCGAGCTGGTAAGGGCGCAGCTCGACGCCCAGGAGTCCCTTGCGTAGAGGGTGCGCGTCAGGATCTCGCCGGATCTCCTTTGCCACGCGCTCGAGCTTCGCCTGCGCGAGACGGGCTTCGATCCACTCCTCCGCATCGGGGTGGACGACGACGGGCTCGCCTGCCGCCTGGAGCTCGGCCAGCGTCCGCACGAGTCGACGGAGGTTCGTGACGGGGCGGTCGACGAAGGGCGCGAGCTGCTCCGCCGCCCAGGGGTCCATCCGCTGGGCCGCTGCCACTCGCAGCTCGACCTCGTCTCCGTACCGCAGGTGCACGGACGTCCGACGCCGACGGACCCGAAAGCGGCGCAGTCGTTCCGCCCCGAACCGCTTCCTGACTCGCTCGAGCGCGTAGAGCACGTGCTTGCAAGTCCCGAGCGTGTTCTTGCGGAAGTCCGGACAGGAGCAGTACGAGTCCCCGACCTCCTCGCCCCGCAGCGCGACCCGGTACGTCCGTCCGCTCGCCCGACTCTGGACGTCGTAGTCGGTCCACGGGTGGTCCGGGTCCTTCGCGCGGAGCACCATCCTCTCGGCGGAGGCGCGCTCACGACGCTCCTCGATCGCGCGCTCCACGAGCTCGGCCTCGGTGAGTGGTTCCCGTTCGGGCTCGGCTGGCGGTTCGGCGAGACCGAGCGTCACCTTCTCGTCCAGGACGAGCTGGAGCGCAGCTCCGACGTGCACGCAGTGATCCGTGCAGATCGAGCACGAGAGACCCAGTCCGAGCGGCGCGTTCGGATCGGAGGTCAGCACGACGTCGGCGTTTCCGACCTTGACCTCGAGCCTATCGACGTGCCACTCGAACTCGGCGTCGGCCGCGAGGACACTGCCCTTGCGCAGGAGCGCCGCGCCGCTGCGACCGAGCCGCTTCGTCGCCTTCTCGGGAGAGAGGTGTGCGAGTCGCTCCCGGATCGTTGCTTTGGACATGGGTGCGGTGGGTTCGAGCGTCACCGCCGGGCGCCGATCTTCGTCAGGACCTCGACCATCCGCTCCAGGACCTCGGCGTCCCCCGGTCCGCCGAAGTTACGAAGCACGACCTCCTTCGCGAAGAGGTGGATCAGGTAGCGGAGCCTCTGGGACTCCACGTCGGCCACCGCCAGGAAGTCCCGGTGGGCGTCGTTGTACTCCCAGCGTCCCGCGACCACGCGCGAGCGCCAGGACTCGTCCGGTGCCGACACCGGGCGCGGCTCGGGGATGCCCTGGACGCGCTCCCGCACGTCCGGTGGCTCGAGCGTGATGCTCGCCGCAGCCGTGGCCGTCCCCTCATCGTCCGGCGCGGTCGCCGTGACCTCCAGCGTCGCTTTCGACTCCGAGGCGACGAGGTCGGGGGAGGTGAAGCGGGCGATCGCACCGTCGACCGAGAGGCTGCCCGGTCCCTCGAGGCGCCAGGAGTAGGAGACGCCGTCCGCGCACGAACGACCGTCCGCGTCCAGCGCGCGAGCGCGGAACGTCCGCGATGCCGATGGGCCGATGCGCACGTGCGCCGGACGAATCGTCACGCGATCGAGAGGCCCCGGCGGGAACAGAGTCTCCGGGGCGGTGTCAGCTTCGTTGGTCGGCTCGATGCTCTCCGCGGTGAGCGGCCCGGGCGGCTCCGCCTCGTCGGTCGACTCCGCGCCGCGTACGGCGGTCGTCGCCTCGACCGACTTGCTGTGCGGTGCTTCCGGTCCGCACTCCGCCCCCTCTGGCTCGGGGCCGCCCGCCGCCGCCGCCGCGACATCCGGAGGGGACGTCGTGCGCGCTCGGACCTCGAACAGGTCGTACTCGGGCAGTGCCTCCGCGACGCCGACGAACGCCTGGCGGATCTTGCGTGCGACCTGCTCGCTGCGAAGCGCTTCGCGCCGTTCGTTCTCGTCGGCGATGGCCTGCGCGAGCATCGCCTCCAGGTCGGCGAGCTGCGCGAGGAACGCAGCAACGGGCTCGTCGTGCGCGAAACCGCGGCGGCTCGCGGGCGCGACGTGCAGATCGGGAAAGTCGATCACGCCCTCGAAGCGCCCGCTCGACCAGGGCGCCCGCGGTGCGTCGGTCCCGTCGATTTCGGCGATGTCGTCGAGGACGATGGTCCCTCCGCACGCGAGGCCGACGCGACCGCGCCGGTCCTCGTCCTCTGCCACGAGATAGAGCTCGACGCGCGCGCTCTCGTATCCGGGAACCTCCATCGCGTCGAGGTGTTCGATCGGCCGTCCGACGAACGGCTGGGGCTGCACGAAGAACTCCTTCTTGGCGCGCCCCCGAGCCACGCGGTCGCGGATCCGAACCACGGCCTCGCGCTCCAGCAGCTGCCCGCGGAGCTCGGTTGCGAGGTAGGCCTGGAGCCGCGGCGGGCGCAACTTGCTCAGCGCAGCGTCGTGGACGCCTCGGATCGTGACCTCGGTGAAGGTCTCGGGCTCGTCGAGCCGTCGCGACCGGCTCGTGAACACTTCGCCCTGGGACTGGTCCTCGCGCAGGCGCAGGACCTCCGCCTTCCCGCCGCCGACTCGGCTCCGCAGCTCGAGGATCTCACCGACGCTCCAGAACCCGATGAGGCCAATTCCGTACTTCCCGAGGATCAGCTCCTCGCGCCTCTGCGCGGGCGTCAGGTCGCGCTTGTGGCTGTGACCGATCGTCTGTGCGATGCGGCGCAGCGCCTCCCCGCGCTCCATCTCGGGGAACACGCCCGCGCCGTCGTCCCAGACGCTCAGCGCGCGCCGTCCCTTCTCGTTGAACCAGTGGATCTCGATCCGCCTCGCACCGGCGTCGAGGGAGTTCTGAACGAGCTCCGCGACGGCCTTCCGTGGATCCGACTGACTCCGCGCGAGCAGTCGGATGAGATCGAAGGGATCCTGGGGACGCAGGCGCACACTGCGGCCGCGTGCCTTGCCTCCCGATCTCGCTGTGCCCGCCATGGCGCCGCTGCAGCATAGCGGTGTTCGGCTTCGTTCGCTGGTCGCCGCATCCCTCGAGTGCGGCGTGCGCCTCACAGCCTGGGCAGCAATCTCCGACTCTGCTGCCCAGGCCGTGAACCGACCTTGCTGGCGCACCCGCGAACGCGGGTGCGCTGTTCGCGTGAGCAATTCTTACCCACGCTCTCAGCCCCGCATCGGCGCGAAGTACTGCTCGAGGAAGTCCTTCAGCGCGCGCAGCTCGGCGTCGATGGCTTCGCGCTCCGGGCCGTCGTACTCCAGGTTCTCGGCGAGGATGCGGCCGATGCTGCGGTTGACCCGCTTCACGGGCCCGAGGATCTGACGGTACTCGCGCGGGAGGGGGACGATGCGCTCGGCCTCCTCGCGCGCTGCGTCGATGCCGCCGGTCCGCGCAGCGTTCACGATGCGACGCGCATCCTTCACGGTGCGATCGGCGATCAGCGGGAGCACCTCGGCCTGGACGTCTTTCTCCAGCCGGATGAGCTCGTTCGTCTGGGTCGCGTTGAGGTCGCCGTGGCTGCGGGCCTTCTTGACCGCGTCCGAGGCGAGCGCGTCGCGTCGGATGGCGCTCTGGATGACGGCCGGAGAGAGGCCGGTCTTGGCCGACGTGATCGCGGCGAAGGACGTCTCTGCCGCGGGCTCGGGTGGCGCGGGCGGCCGCGGGATGTCGACCTGGCGCTCGGACTGGAGAGCGTCCTCAGCGTCCTCGTCCTCCGCGGGCGCGTCGTCGTCCGCACGCGGCTCGGGCTCCGCGGAGGCGGCCGCCTTCTTCGGGGCGTCGGGCTCGAGCTCGACCTTGGCCGCGTCGGGGTGGAGCTCTTCGTAGATCTCCCGACCGCGATTGAGGCAGCGCTCCAGCTCGAGCCCCTTCAGCGGCTTGCGCACGAGGTTCTCGTCGATCGAGATCAGCTCCTGCTCCAGCCCGGTGCGGTCGACGACCTGCACCGCGATCTCCTCCCAGCCGAGCTCGCGCGCGGCCTGAAGGCGCCGCGCGCCGGCGAGCAGCTCGCCCTCGGAGTTGATCGAGACGGGGTGGATGAGGCCGATGCTCTCGAGGCTTCGCTTGAGGGCCTCGACGTCGGTGTCCCGGCGCAGGTACTCGTTCGAGAGCGTGAGGTCGTCGATGCGACGCGTTGTGATGTCGAGTTGAGCCGTGCGGGTCATCAGCGGTGTTGCGTGCCCACGCGGGGTGCGGTGGCGTGGCGGCACGCGGGCGATCGTACGCGTCCGATCGGCCTGGACCTAGCCCTCGGGGAGCTCCGCGAACATCTTCTCGACGCCGTGCGCGAGCCGGTCTTTCACGAGCTCGATCGACGGGTTGTCCTGGATCTTCCCGGACGCTGCGCCGACCCAGAGGATCTCGCTCGTCCTGGCGTCGAGGAGCACCACGAACAGGCCGCCCTGCGGCACGTCCTCGAAGTGGGCGGTCTCGTTCTCGACGTCCTCGATCAGGTCGACCGCCATCATGTCGACGCCGACTCCGTACATCGCGATCAGCTCCGGCGAGACCGCGACCTCTGAGAAGCCGCGCGAGCGAAGCTCCTGGTTCGCGAGGTAGACGATCTCGGCGCCGACGTCGAGGTCGGGCACCGTCCACTTCATCTCCGGATCCCGGACCGCGGCGAGGGCGCCGCCCCAGGCGTAGGTGGTCTTTCCGGTCAAGGACATCCCCGGCGCCGCTTCCGACTCCGTAACGATGTCGGCAAAGCGCTCGTCGGTGGAGCTGCAGGCGGCGAAGGCGAGAGAGAGCGTTGCGGCGAAGAGAGTGCGGTGGAGTTGCATGATGCTGAGGGAGCGAATCGGAGTGCTCTGCGAGGCTAGCTCCCACCCGGGTCTGCGCGCAACGTCAACCGCCACTCCGAGGTCGGGCTAGAGGAACGTCAGCTCGAGGCCGCCGGAGAAGTTGAAGAGCGCGCCTCCCGCCGGCAGATCGCGGAACACGCCCTGGAAACTCCAGCTGCTGCCCGGCACGACGGTGGCTCCCGCGACCGGCGGGTTGGCGAGGTCGAGCGGCACGGAGAACACGCCGCCGACGGAGGACGCGGGCGGCGTCCGATATACCGGGTCGGCGAGGCACAGGAATCCGTTTCCCACGGCGCCCGGCGCCTGCTGCGTCTCGCCGTAGAAAAGGAAGCCGAAGCCGCCCGGAATCGGGCCGACGTGGAGCGTGAGGTCGTTCTCGGCAACCACGCAGCTCCCCGTGATCGAGACCTCGGCCGCCGTCCCGGTCGAGTTCGCCGTCGGAGTGCAGAACGTCGTCGCGGGGCACGTGTTCTCCCACAGGACGACCTCGTCCGCGATCTCGTCGAGCAGCGCGAGGTCCAGGTCCAAGTCGCGATCGAAGTCGAGCATCACCGCGCACGCGGGGTTGTCGCTCGCCGAGAACAGCTGTCGCTGGGTGAACTGCCCGGTGCCGTCGTTCTCGTACAGCGTCCAGCGTCCGCCGCCGAACGCCGACAGGATCCAGTCCAGGTCGCCGTCGCCGTCGAGGTCGCCCAGGTCGGTCGCGACCACGAAGCTCGCGGTGGGCTGGAGCTGGCCGAGCGTCAGGTTGCCGGCACCGTCGCCGAGCGCGATCGTCCCGCTCGACGACCCACCGTTCCCCGTGCACACATCGAGGTGCCCGTCGCCGTCGACGTCGCCGAGCACGACCATCCAGACGCGATCGACGCCGTTCAGGACGCCCCCCTGCGTGAACGTCCCGTCGCCGTTCCCGAGCCACACGATGAGCCGCTCGCTCCCCTGGGCCCCGACGACCATGTCCATGATCGCGTCGCCGTTCATGTCGCCGGAGGCGAGGCCCCATTCCCCGAGCCCGCCGCCCTGCATCCTCGTCTGCGGACCGAGCGTGCCGTCGCCGTTGTTGCGTCGGATCGACAGGTCGCCGCTGTTCGCGTTCGCACTGACGACGTCACTGTCTCCGTCGCCGTCGACGTCGAAGACGGCGAGCCCGCGCGGCAGGTCGCCCATCGCATAGCTGACGCGCGGCTCGAACGTCCCGTCGCCGCGGCCGATCAGGACGGAGACCGTGTCGCCCGTCTTGTCGCCCGTCACGATGTCCATCAGCCCGTCTCCGTTCATGTCGCACGACTCGTTCGGGCTCGGCGTCCCGCCGGTGGCGTTCGGCGGCGTCAGGAACGGCGCGAAGGTCCCGTTGCCGTCCGCCTCGTTCAGCAGCACGCGGATGTCGGACGTGTCCTGGTTCACGATCGCGAGATCGACCCAGCCGTCGTCATCGAGGTCCGACGCCTGTCCGCCGTAGACGCGCGTGCCCTGGTTCGGATTCGACCGAACGCTGAGCGTGTCCAGGTGCGTGAACTGCAGCGTGTTCGGTCGCGTGCGTACGCGGAACTCGAAGTGGTAGCCGGCGCTGCGAAGCGTCGAGCCGTCGCTAGCGAGAAGCGCGTTCGAGACGCTCACCTGCACGATCTCCCCTGCTGCGAACATCTCCAGCGGAGTGAAGCGCGCGGTCCTCCCTCCGTTCTCCAGCGTCCAGCTGCCCGCCGCCGGCCCGGTGGACTTGCCGAAGACCGTGACATCGCTGGTGCTGGGCGGCAGCGCCGTCAGGTCGATCGATCGGTCGAAGTGGAGGACGACGTCGGCGTCCGCCGCAACGTTGCCCGCGTTGATTCCGGGCTCCATCGCAGTGATCGTCAGCTGGGCCGACGCGATGGACGAGAGGAGGCATGCAGCCGCGGCGGACGCGGCGAGGGAGAGTCGATTCATCGATGAGCGAGAGCTGCGGCCGGGAAGGACGACGTCCAGCGTAGACGGCGCCGGCGATCCTGCGCCAGGGCGGACGCTCCGCCTGCGATAGACATCGCGCCAGGCGCTCGTCGCTGCCAGGAATACGGTCCAAGACACCGAATCATCGATCCGCTTTGCAGAAGTACCGCGCACCGGTCCGCAGCCCAACGCGAACTCGGTGTCGGGCAGCGCACTTTCCTGGATCGCAGCGACCGAGCCACCTGCCGAGCGCCCGGAACGAAGATCACGCGGCGGCCCGGATCGTCGAGCGTCAGCGACCCCGACCGGAAGCACCCGCTTCCGACGCTGCCGTCGATGTCGTCGAGCAGCACTGCGTCGTCCGCGTACCCCCGCGGCTTCTCGAAGCCGCTGCGGGTCATCTCCGAGCGCGCTGCGGAACGAGATGGTTCGGCCGCGGGGGGAGACCTCCGGACGACTCCACCGCTGGTTCGACGTCGACGAATCGCCCTCCGGCAGACCGGTCGCCGAGCGGCTCACTCCGGGAGCGCACGGTGATCCGGCGCCCGGATCGGTCGCACGGTGAGCCTGGAAGAGGCGCCAGGCGTGGTGCCGTTGCGGCCAGGACCAGCTCATGCGACTCTCCTCACGGCGCTCCCGCTCGCTGCTCTCGACTCACCTTGATCGCCTATGTTCCCTCCCATGCCCGCGTCACGCACCCAAACGCTCGCGCTCTCGCTCTTCCTCACCTCCGCGCCGGCGCTCGCCCAGTTCGGCACCGGACAGACGGTCCACGTCTCTCCGAACGCCGGGCTGGTCGCGACGGTCACGGCCGTGGACCTCGACGGAGACGGCGACCTCGACCTCGCCTCGACCTTCGAGAACGCGGAAGGAGTCCAGTGGTTCGAGAACGACGGTGCGGGGGTGTTCGGCCCTTCGCAGCCGATCGACCCGACGCTCCCCGAGTCGCGGATCTGCCGCTTCGGCGACATCGACGGGGACGGCGACCTCGACGCGGTCGCCGGTTCGATCCCCTCGTCCGGTCCCCCGCAGAGCGTGGTCCTGTACGAGAACCTCGGGAACCGGGTCTTCGGTCCGCGTCAGGTGCTCGACTCAGAGTTCGACAGCGTCACCCAGATCCGGCTCGTCGATCTCGACGACGACGGCGACCTCGACGTCGCCGTGGGGTACTTCTGCGTCGATCTCATCCTCCGGATCGACAACCTCGGCGGCGGCCAGTTCGCGCCCGCTGTTCCCCTCGTTCCCCCGGGCTTCGCGACCTTCGTCAACGAGATCGAGTTCACCGACATCGACGGGGACGGCGACATGGACCTCGTCGCCGCCGTCGACACCTTCACGAGCTCGTTCCACGTCTCGGAGAACCTGGGGGCGGGCGTGTTCGCCCCTCCGGTCGAGTATCTTATCTCCAACAGCGGTGCGCTCGACGTGACGCCCGCCGACGTGGACGGGGACGGGGACCTGGACCTCTTCGTGGTGCTCGACGGTTCTTCGGGCACCTACCAGTGGCAGGAGAACGTCGGCGGCGACTTCTCGACGACGCACTTCATCGGCACGACGTCCGGCTCCTGGCTGATCGAGGGCGTCGACGTCGACCGGGACGGCGACCCTGACGCGGTCTGCGTCGACATCTCGCGGGACGAGCTCCTCTGGTACGAGAACGACGGAGGCTCCTTCGGCTCCGAGCGCGTGATCGACACGCTCTCCGGCGAGGTCTGGTCGGTCGTCCCGGCCGACTTCGACGGAGACGGCCGGACGGACCTCGCGACGGCGACCGGCTCGGCCACCGGCTCCGCCAGCGGTCGTCTCCTGTGGTACGCGAACGAGTTTCCGCGCTTCGAGGCCTACTGCGACGCGGCCGTCCCGCACAGCGGCGGATCCATCGGACGCCTCTTCGCATCGGGCAGCGACGCGCTCGTCGCGAACGACGTGGTCCTGGAGGCGTCGTCCCTTCCGCCTTTCTCGCTGTCCGTGTTCCTCGTGAGCCGCACGCGGGGCGTCTTCCCGGGCGCCCGGGGGTCCGCGGGGACCTTCTGCATCGGCGGACCAGCCGGCCGCTTCCTCACGCCGGGCCAGGTCTCCGCTGCGGACGCCGCAGGAAACGTGTCGCTGAGTGTCGACGCGACGTCGCTCCCCACGTCCACCGGCACCGCGACCGCGCAGGCGGGCGAGACCTGGCACTTCCAGTGCTGGTTCCGTGACGCCGGAGTATCGAGCGGCGCCTCGAACCTGACGAACGGGCTCAGCGTGACGTTCGAGTGATGTGGATGGACCTGTCAACCCTCAGCGGGTCAGGCTTCTGATGGACTGACTCTTTCGTCGATGGTTGCCGCAGCACCCCCTCCGCTTCCTGGAGCTGCTCGACGAGCGCCTCTGTCAGCTCGACCTCTCGATCAGCGTCGCCTCGTTGCACGACCTCGAGCCCCCGGGTCACTCTCACCTCGACCGATCCCGGCCCGGCGCCGCCCATCTCGCCAAGGGGCTTGCTGACGAGCCCCGGCTCCCGCACCACATCATCGAACACGATGGTCTACGCGTTGCCCGCGTCGAGCACACACCAGAACGGCCCCTGACCGTCGAACCAGACCTCGTGCACGATGTGCCTCTCGCCGGTGAGAACCGACATCGTGAAGTCGTCGGGCGGCGCTGGCGCGGGAGTCGATGCGCAGCTGGCTCCGAGCCAAAGCAAGGCCAGGGCGGAGAGCGAGATGCGGTGGATGGACTGGGCGTTCGCAGCGCCGCGCATCGAGGCAGCGTAACTCCTGCGTCGCTTGGACCCCGATTCGACGCTTCTCGGGCAGGATCGACACCAGCGCTCGTCCCGACGCGCCGACGACGGCCCCATCCCCGTCCGTCGCTTCGAAACCCATGGCACGAATGAAACCGCTCACGGGGACGCTCTTGCTCGCCGCGGCCGTCGCAACAGCGAACGCTGGACGCGCACAGCAACAGCTCTTCGGGCTCGACCAGACGGGGATCATCTACGAAGTGGTGGGGTACGACCTCCCCGGATCGACGCTCGTTCCCGTCGTACAGCTCGCGCTCGGCGCGAACGAGACCCCACTGGCCCTCGCGGCGAGTCCGAGTGGGCGACTCTTCGTCCATACCGTGAGCGGCTCGACGGGAGAGATCGTCGAGGTCGACCGCACCACCGGACAGCGCACGGCGCTCTGCGCGACGTCCGGGGCGCTGCGGGATGGACTGGACCGCAGGTTCGACGGAACGTTGATCTTCGAGATCGACTCGACCGACTTCGTTCTGCTCGATCCCGATTCGTGCGCGACGACGGTCGTCCAAGCTTCAACCGGGCTGGCCGGCAACTCGCCTTTCGTCTCTCTGGCGTTCGACGACCGCGGGCGGATCGTGTCGGTCGGGGGAAGCGGGACCAGCGCTCGCTTCGACGCACTGGACGGCGCCCTCTCCGGAACGTTCGCCGCGCCGATGTTCGATGATGTGCGGGCACTGGAGGTCGACCTGGACGGGACGGTCTACTTCGCCCTGGTCGACGGGCAGATCTTCGCTGCAGGCGCGCAGCTGTTCGATGTCACGCCCTCCAACGCTGTGCCCCTGACCGGGCTCGCGTTCACGCAACCCGCGGATGGACAGGGGATGACGATCGCCTGTGGGGGAGTTTCGAATTCGACAGGCGCGGCCTCGACGATCGAGGTCCTGGGGAACGCTGTCGTCTCGAGCGACGACTTCGAACTGCGCAGCCGTTCGCTGCCTGTGGGGTCGTTCGGCTACTACCTCACGGGCCGTGCATTCGGAACGACGCCCGTTGGTTCGGGCGTGCTCTGCATCGCCTCTCCCGTGCAGCGCTATTCTAACTTCGTCCAGAACGCCGGCGTTGGCGGCATGGTCCGATTCGAGGTGGACCTGACGATGCTCCCGAACGGATCGCCGGTCCTGGCGGGAGAGACGCACCTCTTTCAGTACTGGCACCGAGACGTCGGCGGGACGTCGAATCTGTCCAGCGCTGTCGAGGTTCTGTTCCGCTAGCGAGTCCGTTCCCCCGCCTGATTCGCGTCGGGGCGAACGAGTCACGACCGCCTATACGCCTTCGGGCCGTTCGCTCCCCATAGCCAGTTGCGGGCGCATCTGATACACCCGAGTGATGAAGCCTCGCTTCGTCGCCAGGCGTATCGCAGAGACTCGTAAGGAGCCTCGTTGCTTAGCGTCGCGTCCGACGAGCGGACCGCTCGAGCCGATGCAGTTCACTGCTGGGATGGGTCTCGGATGAGCGGTGCAGTTCGAGCGGCAATCCTGGTCATGGCGGCCGGAACGCTAGTAGCTGTCGTCACCGTGCTCACGCGTACGTCGCAGCCGTCCGCCGCGGGTGCGAGCGCTTCGTCGGCGCGGCTGACGGTTGCAGAGAACGGGCGTCACCTGGAGAGTCGCCGACATGGCGCCGCTAACACTGGTGAGGATGGAGAGCGACTCGCAGCGGAATCACTGCCAACGATGCGAAGGAAGCTCGGCGCTGACACGAATCGTCGAGGCGAGAGGGTCGCGGAAGAAGCGTCGGAGGGTCCCGCGGACGCGGCGTTCGAGCGCTTGTATCCGGTCACGTTCTCAGTCGACGACTCGGTCGGAGGCTCGGAGCCGCTCATCCTTCTGGTCGGTCACAGCGACCACCCCGAGGAGGGCCTTCCCGCTGTCGAGATCACCCGCAAGGGGACGACCCAGGAACTCCCCAGCGGTCGCTTCCAAGCCGCCGTGGCGATCGAAGGGCGCGGCCCCGGTCCTGTCGTCACGTTCCAGGTCGAGAGCGACCCTGTTGCGGTCGAGCTGGTCTGTCCTGAGTCCGTACCCGCACGTGGGCGCGTCCTGGACTACGACACCGGTGAGCCCATCAATGGCGCGACAGTCCTGCTCGAGCCCTCACTCGTCCCCGCCGCCTGGGCCGGACAACTGCGCATCACTTCCCAGTCCGACGTCACTGGCACGTTCGAGGTTGCGGGACTGACGGCTGGCACGTGGAGAGCCGTCGGCAGTCAGCCCGGATTCGGGGAAACGGAAACAACGGCGACCATCGAGCTCGGCGAGCGTCGTTCCCCCGTCGACCTCGGGTTGATCGAGCTTCCCAGCCTCGTCGCCATGCGCTTCCGGCTCGTCCAGCACTCCAGCTGGGACGACCTGACCGCGTTCTCGATCTCCCATACGCACTCTGGCGAGCGGGTCGCGTTCGATTCCGAGGGCGAGGCGACGCTCCATCTCGGCTGGTACAACAACCCCCTCTACCTCAAGCTCTTCTTCCCGGATGGAAAGGACAGCGTCATCTACCTCGATGGCGGTGTGCCCGGACCGGGCGAGGTGCATGAGATCGTGGTCGGCGGCCAGCGCAGGCTCGAGATCGATCTTCGATTGACGCCAGAGATCGAGCGCCTGCTCGCCGATCGAATCACGTGGATCAACGTGTCCTATCGATCCGCGAACGGTGACGCGAACAAGCTCGGATCGAAGTTCGCCGGGGAGCAGACCTACACCTTCGAAGCCGTCCACGGGGACGATGTCATCGCATCGCTCGAGTGCAACGACGGCACGATCACCACGATGTGGAAGAGCCAGCGCGTCCGCCTCGAACCGGAGGGTGTCACGTCGACGACCCTGTTCGTCGAGAGGCCGCCGATCGAGGTCCTCGCCGTCGACGCGGCGAACGAGCCCGTCGCAGGGTTCGTCTGTGAGGTGCGGCAGATCCCAGCGACGACGTCCTGGCTCGCGGGCGGGACGAGCGACGACGCGGGTCGTATGCCCTTCGCTCGCGTCCCCGATGCGGAGTGTTCCCTGTCTGGCTTTCTCCCCGACGGCGACCTCGTGGCGATCGACGTTCCCATCGACCTGAGCCCGGAAGGCGACACGTGCACGCTCACTCTTGCGCCGACCGAGCTCACGTTCGTCGAGGTGTCCGCGGCCGACGAGCCCGCCAGCGGGGTCTACGTGGACTGGATCGGTATCCACAGCAAGACCCCCTACGTTGCCGTCGAAACCGATGAGCACGGACGGACCCCCTCGCGCCGACTCGTGCTGTCGAGTCGCGCGCGTATCGAGCTCGCCGCAAACAACTACTGGGTGCCGTTCCGTTCCGCGGAGCTGGAGCCCGGCCGCAACGCTTTTGAGCTCTTCCCGTCCGGGAGCCTCGAGGTCCCCGCAAGCGTGGCGCTCGAACGCGTGCTCTCGGAGGAGTTCGGTGTGACTCTCGCGCACTGGCTCGACGAGGGACTGCTGCACTCCGTTGGCGCCAGCGAAGGTGCGACGACCTACCGAGTCCCCGTCGGCTCCTACGTCGTCGATCCAGGGGAGCCGGCAGAGATCCGCGTCTCCGTGCAGCGGTCGCGGTCGACGGCGCTCCCGAAGTGACCGACGCTCGCGTCCCGCCGGGCGTCGGGGAGCGTCGCATCACTGAGTCCGACTTCGCGGCCTGCGCGCGAACGTAGCGGCCGAGAGCACAGGGGGTAGACTGCTCGCCGCCCATCACGGACGAACAGGCGGCAACCCACCCCGACGAGCGAGTGACGCAGCGACCCATGCCCGGCCCGCCTCCAACCACGAGCTGGCCGAGACGCGTTCTGACCCGAGCGAGCCTGCTGCTCGTCGGACTCGTCCTCGGCGCCTTGATCGGCGAAGTCCTGCTGCGCGTCGTCGGCTACGACGGCGACCACGGCCGCCGCGGGTCGCTCTTCGACTCGCCCTACGGTCGCGTGCTGCCCGAGAACTGGATCTACCGCCTCCAGATCGACCCCGAGGTCGATCGCGAGGTGCAGATCCGGAGCCAGACGATCCCCCTCGAGAAGGCGCCGGAGGAGACGCGCGTCCTCTTCGTCGGCGACTCAGGCACCGCGGGCCTCTACCTCGACATCGAGCACAGCTTCCCGATGCAGCTCGCGGAGCGCCTCGACCGCACCGAGCCGGGCCACGACTACCGCGTGATCAACGGCGGCGCGACCGGCATGACCAACGTCGGCGAGCTCAACCTGCTGCGCGACAAGCTGCGGCACCTCGATCCGGACGTCGTCGTGCTCGGTCTGTTCCTGGCGAACGACATCAACTTCAACCTCGGTCACCAGGAGCGTCCGGAGGCCCGGGGGACCGGCTGGCTCGCGCGCCTGAGCGCGTCTTCCGCCCTGGTGCACTTCCTCCAACTCAGCCTGCTCGACCGAAGCACCCTCCGCGGACCCTGGAACGATTCGCCGAGGGTCGCCCTGCCCCTGATCGACCGCGACGGCGTCCACATGCTCAACGACTCGGCGGGTGAGATCGCGACGTACGTGCGTGAGCCGTCCGAGCTGACCGAGCGAGCCTTCGGGCTCCTGCGCAGCGTCCTCGCCGACTTCGTCGCTCTGGGCAAGGAGCACGACTTCTCGTTTGCGGTGCTGCTGATTCCCACGCGGTCGGCCGTCACCGGGCGCCTGGAGCTGACGTATCAGCCGGCCATGCTCACCGACCTGATGAAGCACGGCAGCCCCCTGCGGCGCGAAGACCTCGACTTCTCCCTGCCGACCCAAAGGGTGCTCGCGATGTGCGCCGACCTCGGCATCCCGTGCATCGATCCCACGGAGCGCATGCAGAGGATCGGCGAGGACGTGTTCCTTCCGGACGACGAGCACACGTCGATACGCGGGCACGGAGTCCTGGCGGAGGAGCTCCTCAAGAACCGCGACGCCTGGCTGCCTTCGGACTGATGCTCACGTCGCGCACCGTCCTGGCCCTCGTGGCGCTACTCGGCGGGATCGTGAGCTACTTCACGTTCTCCGAGTTCCTGTTCGAGGACTCGTACATCACCCTGCGTTACGCGACCAACATCGCGGCGGGGAACGGCTTCGTGTTCCAGACCGGCGAGTCGATCCTCGGCACGTCCGCGCCCCTTTGGGCGATGCTGCTCGCGCTGCCACTCATGGTCGGCGCCGATCCCGAGGTGGTGCTGGACGTTTCCTTCTGTGCATCGCTGGTCGCGCTCTCGTACGCCGGCGGTCGCCTGCTGGATCGACTCGGCGCGCCGCGCGCCGGCATCGCCTTCGCGGTCCTCGTCCCGCTCGGTGTTGGGCGACTCCAGGCCTACTGGGGCATGGAGACTCCGCTGTTCATCGCTCTGCTCTTCGGTTCGTGGTGCCTTGCGCTCGACCGTCGCTACGTGAGCTCGGGCATCCTCCTCGGCCTGGCGTGCGTCACGCGCTACGAGGGCTACGCATTCGCCGTCGCCATGGCCCTATGCATGGCCGGGCAGCGCAACTGGGATGCCTTCCGCGCGGGCGGCGCGGCGGTCGCCGCGGTCACGCTCCCCTGGCTCGCGTTCGCGTGGTTCACGTTCGGAAGTCTCGTTCCGCTGCCCGCGCCCTCGAAGGCGAGACACTGCTCGCCGTTTCGCTACTTCGAGCGCTCGCTGCTCGATCTTCCCAGCGACCTCTTCTGGCCCTGGGCGAGTCTCGGCTACCCGTACGTCATCGGACTGCTCATTGGCGTGCTCACCGGAGTGTTCGGACTCGTCGGCGTGATCCGCCTCTTCCGATCGCGAGAGATGACAGCGCTGGCCCTGCCCCTCGGCGCCCTGCTCGTCTTCGCGGTCCTGGTCGCCACACGCCCGGGCCCGCTGTGCACCTGGCACCGGGTGCCGCTGCACCTCATTGGCGTGCTCTTCGCGCTCTACGGCCTGTCGACTCTCCTGAAGTCCGCGCGCTGGAACCGACTCGGGATCGCAGCGGCCGTCACCACGCTGCTGGTCGCGATCCCCGTGCACCTCGAGGCCTCCGCGAAGCTGCGCAACACCTTCCAGTACGTGGGCCGCGAGATCGCCTACCCCGAGATCGCGGACTTCCTTCGCACGACCGGGCTCAACCAGACGACCCTCCTGACCTGGGAGCCGGGCTACCTCGCGTTCATGAGCGACGTCCGCGTGATCGACGTCGCGGGGCTGGTCACGCCGCTGCCGGAATTCGACGCGACGAAGCACCAGCGCTGGGACAGCGGCTTCCCGCCCGAGGCGGACCTCGTCCTCCTGCGAGCTCCCTTCCGACCGGAGGGCTTCGAGCTCCTGTTCGAGGGCTCGATGGGCGCGTGGCTGTTCGCGCGCCCGGCCGTGGCGGAGAGCTACGCCGAGGCGATCGAGGCCTACCGCGCGAGCGACGGACCGCGAGGACGGCCGCTGTCCGAGGGCTCGGTGATCCTTCGGCCGTCCTACGAGGGGCCGCCGTTCATCTTCGGCACGCCGACCCGACTCGATCGTGAACAGGGCAGTCTCGCGTTGACGGCGGAGACTCCGCTCCTGTGGATCGATCGGCCTGCGATCGAGGTCGAATTCCAAACGTCAACGCCGGGGCTCGTGCAGCTGCAGCTCGTCGTGCGCGGTGAGGTCGTGCTCGCGACGAGCGATCAGCACGACCGCGAGAGCCGGTCCGTTCGTTGGGATGTCGGTCCGTGGCTGGATCGCAACGCGAAGGTGCGGATGTTGGCCTTGGCGGGGTCTGGGGCGGATGCCTCGTTCGGCCGGGTCTCGCTGAGTGCGGACTAGCCGCGATCCGCCGCAAGCGACCGCGACTCGGACTGCAGCCCGCGGTGGCCATCACTCATGACGGATCGCGGCTAGACTCCACGGCGACGAACAGCGAATCTGGCCGCTTAGTGCAGAGCGACTCTCGGACCTCCTCAATCTCGACCAGGAGCGACGCCGTCGCTGGCGGTGTGACTCGTCGACCCTACGCCCTCGCCGCCTCAGTAGGGGAGTTCCTCGAGGCGTCTCCGGCGCGCCTGGTTGGTGAGCTCTCAGCACACCTCGCCGCGCTGAGCCCCTTCGGCAACCAGACCGGTCAGCAGACTCTCGCATGGCAGCAGTCGCTGGACTGGCTCAAGGCAGCCCTCCGCGAGGTCGTCCAGGCCCGACCGATCGCAGCGCAATGGGGGGTATGCCTTGAGTACGAGATACCCAGGCGCGGGGGCCGGATCGACGCCATTCTCATTGCACCTGACACGATCGTCGTGCTCGAGTTCAAATCCTCGCAGGCCGACGCGAGCGCGATACGACAGGCCGAGGACTACGCGCTCGAGCTTCGAGACTTCCACTCCGAGTGCCGTACGGTGCCGATCGCTCCCGTTGTTTGTGCTGGTAACGCGGACTACAGCGTAGGCGAGCCGGTCCCCGGGGACACCGTCGCGCATGTCTCGCTCACTCGGCCTGCGGACCTGTCGCGTGCCCTTCTGGAGGTCATTCCCGCTGAGAGCGCTACCGAGACTTCGTGGCTGGCGTGGATCAAAGGGACCTACGCTCCGACCCCAACGATTGTCGAGGCTGCCCGCGCACTCTACAGCGGCCACGGTGTTCGCGAGCTCGGCCTCAGCGGCGCGAGCGCGCAGCAACTGAAGCGGACTGAAGACGTCCTTCGCCAAGCAGTCCACATCGCCAACGAAGAGAACGCACACGTTGCGTGCTTCGTCACAGGCGTCCCCGGCGCCGGCAAGACCCTCGCAGGTCTCAACGTCGTCCACGCTCTTGAGGGCGAGCTCGCCGCCACATTCCTCTCCGGTAACGGCCCCCTTGTGAGTGTGCTCCAGGAGGTCCTTGCACACGACCTGAAGCAGCGCGACGGGGGCACGCTCGCTGACGCCCGGCGGAAGGCGAAGACACTGGTCACGAACGTCCACCGCTGGATCGATCACGGTCTTCAGGAGCCGTCACGCCCGCCCCACGAGTCGATCGTGGTCTTTGACGAGGCCCAGCGCGCGTGGGATCGCGAGCAGTCGAAGCGGAAGTTCGGGCGCGAGGCATCCGAGCCGGAGCAGATGCTGCAGATCCTCTCGCGCCGGCGGCCCGCCGTGCTCGTTGCGCTCGTTGGCGGTGGCCAGGAGATCAACGCGGGCGAATCGGGCCTCTCCGAGTGGGGGCGGGCACTCGCTCAGCGGTTCCCAGACTGGCGCATCTTGGCTTCACCCGGAGTCGTGAAAGGCGACCTACCTGTAGGAACGAGCCTCTTCCCCGACGACCTCGTCGAGCATGCAGCGCGAGTGCACGAGGATGAAGACTTGCACCTCGCTGTGTCGCAGCGCTCCTTTCGCTCGGAGCACGTCACTGAATGGGTCGAATCCGTGCTCCGAGGCGATGCGGACGGCGCATCACGTGCAATGGAGCACCTCACCCGCTATCCGATCGTGCTCGCCCGCGACCTTGACGTGGCGAAGGCGTGGGTGCGTGAGCGAGCCCGAGGCAGCCGCCGCACCGGCCTGCTCGCAAGCTCCGGCGCTCGCCGCCTTCGCCCGCACGGCATTACTGTCCAGGTGTTGACGGTCACCTGAAAGAGGACCCCGCGGACAGGTGAAAAGTGACCCCCTGGCCGGGCTCCCATGCGCGGGGCCGAGCCCGGCTACGAATCGGCCCTCCGAGCCGGCAGACTGCGAGTTGGTAACAGATCGCGGACTGCTCGCCAGGGAGGGCCAGGAGGTGATCAGAGTGTCAACTCGCGCAGAGATCCGCCACTTGCATCTTGTCTGTGGCGTTCCGAAGAAGGAAGTCGCGCGCCGGCTCGGCGTCGACGTCAAGACGGTCCGGCGGCACGTTCGTGGCCCGGACGAGTACCCCGCCCGTCAGACTCCGAAGCGCGGCCGCGCGCTCGACGCGCACCGCGAGGAGATCGAGGAACTGATCCGCGAGGACGAGCGGATCAGCGCGAAGCGGATCGGCCGCCTCCTCGAGGAGCGCCACGGCCTGCGTCTGAACGAGCGCACGATCCGTCGGTTCGTCCACGACGTTCGCGGCACGCTTCGTACGCCGGAGACGTTCGTCCACCGCACGCACGTCCCCGGCGAGACGATGGAGATCGACTTCGGCGAGTCGTGGGTCGAGATCGACGGGCGTCGATCGAAGGCCTTCTTCTTCGTGGCGACGCTCCCCGCGAGCAACGCGTACTTCACGAAGGCGTACCTCTTCCAGCGGATCGAGTGCCTGCTCGACGGCATCACGTCTGCGATCGAGTGGTTCGGCGGGCTCCCGAACCGCGTCGTCTTCGACAACGACTCGACCGCGGTGAGGAAGGTGCTGAAGGGCGAGGAGCGGCTCGAGACGCAGATGTTCCACACCTACCGCTCGGAATGGCCGCTCGGCGCCGACTTCTGCAGCCCAGCGAGCGGCTGG
>JBCCSK010000004.1:0-44152 GCA_039200205.1 Planctomycetota bacterium | reverse complement strand
CCGAGCTGGTCGAGCGCGCCGAGGTCGCCGAAACGGTGACCGCGGCCGCGCGTCGGCTGCCGGAGCCGTTCCGCAGAACGATCCTGCTGCGCTTCCTCGAAGGGCACGAGCCCTCGGAGATCGCGGAGCGCGAAGGGAAGCCGGTCGACACCGTGCGCTGGCGCGTGCGGCGAGGCCTCGAGCTTCTCCGTGAAGAGCTCGTTCGCAGCGACGATCGCGACTGGTCCGCGTGGTGTGCTCTCCTCCTGCCCCTCGCCCGCGTTCGCGCGGAAGCCGGCACTGCGGCCGTCGGCGCGACGGGAGCAGCCGTGGGCTCGGCCGCCGCATGGACCGTCATGAAGATTGGAATCGCCGCTGTCGTCGTTCTCTCTGGTGCGGGGCTCTGGGCTCTGCGCTCCTCGTCCGCGAACGGACTCGACCTGCGAGTCGAGCGCGAGGTCGCGACGGCGGAACTCGAGGAGATCGCCGCTGTGCCGCGTTCCGCGGACCTCCGGCAGATCGAGGGCATCGACGCGAAAGAGCGTCGAGTCGAGATCGATGAAGAGAGCGGTGGACGCGACGCGCCGGCAGCGGCGAGCCCTGCGGACAGCGACCTCGTCTACGGACGCGTCGTCGACGCAGCGGGCGAGCCCATCGCCGATGCGACCGTATTCCTCGTCGGTGAGGGATCCTCGCCTTTCCTCAGCGAAGGGCCGGTGAACGCGCGTCGAACGACGGACGAGCGCGGCTCGTTCGGCTTTGGTGCGGCGACCGTCCCCAACGCGCTGTCGGGCCCCGAGCGTCAGGTCCGTCTCGTCGTCGCCGCAAATGGCTTCACGCGCCGCGTCGTCCTGGGCGCGCGACGTGACCAGCCGTCGGGCGGCTGGCGCATCGAGCTCGATCCCGGCCTCGAGCTCGTCGGACGCGTCGTGGACGAGTTCGGCGAGCCCGCCTCCAACGTCGAGCTGATCGCGTTCAGCGAGGGCGGAGGGATCGAGCACGTCAGCCCGAGCCAGCGCCGACTGCAGTCCGACCGCGCTCTCTTCGAGACCGCATCCGGCGGCTACGAGCAGTGCGTCGCCAAGAGCCGTTCGGGCGGCTCGGTCCGCTTCTCCGGCCTCGCGCGGGGCATGGTCTCGGTCATGTCGCTCGATCCGGGTTGGACCGTCGAGGGACCCGGTCCCGTTGCAGCGGGCGGCGCGTTCGTGGTCTGGACCGTGAAGCGCCGACTCGGCGTGCGCGTGACCGTCGTCGACGCGCGCACCCGCGCTCCGCTCGACTGCGAGGGAGCGACGTTCTTCGTCGGGCTCGGCTTCGACGACGGCTCGTCCCTCGACGAGGGCCAGTGGGTCGGCCGCGGTCGGGGCGAGGTGAGCCTCGTCCTCGGCAAGAACATGCTGCCGGACTACGGCGATCGGAAGATCACGCGCGCGGAGTTCTACGGCACGGTCTCGTCCGGCATCGCCGAGGTTCAGTGGAGGGCACCGGCCCTCGAGGATCCCCGCGGGATCCTGGGCGTCGCCGAGGTGACGGTTGCGCTCGATCCAACCGTGCCGTCCGGCGACGTAGAGGCCGATGAGGACGAACGCACCGAGCCCCCCGCCGCGCTCATCGAGGTCGACGTCCGCTACGCAGACGGGACGATCGTCGACGGGAACATCGTCGTCGAATGGTTGGCTCGACCCGACGTCGGAAAACCGCGCAAGGGAAGGGTGCGGCCCAATCCGATCGCCGACGGCCGCTACAAGATCGACGTCGTCGAGGGCGACGTCTCGCTGCGCGTCAAGGGCATCAACGACCAGGGCAGCCTCGACTGGTGGACGGGGGAGATCCGCGCCCAGGCCGACCGAACCGCCGTCGCGTACGCGACGCTCGAGCGCGGCGGGAAGGTGATCATCACCCGCCCGGACGGCTGGACCGGAGTGTGGCGCGTCCACGCCTCGTACCGCGAGTCGCCGGACGAGGAGTGGTTCGGGGCCTGGAACTACGGAACGCCCGAGGAGACGCTCGTGCTGACCGCGCTGAAGCCCGCGGAGTGGCGCTTCCGACTGCGCCGAACCGAGAGCGATCCGGATCCGCTCATCCGCACGGTCGAGCTCGAGGAGGGCGACGAGGCGGTCGTGGATCGTTGACCGAGAGAGCTAGGCTCGCAGCCATGGCATTCATGCGGACCTGGCACGGAGAGGTGCCGCTCGAGAAGGCGGACGCCTACGAGCGGTTCATGATCGAACGCGCGGCTCCCGACTACGGCTCGGTCGAGGGGCTGCTACAGACCTTCTTCCAGCGCAGGGACGAGGGCGAAGTCGCGCACTTCCTCCTCGTCACGCTCTGGGACTCCATGGAGTCGATGAAGCGCTTCGCCGGAAGCGAGCCAGAGGTCGCCAAGTACTACCCCGAGGACGACGGTTACCTCCTGCGAAAGGAGAAGCACTCGACGATCTATCGGACGTTCTACACCGCGTAGATCGAGGGTGGCGTACGAGCTCACTGGCGCGCGTTCCGCGGGCTCACTCGTCGTCCCCGTACTGCCGTTCGCGCCACGCGTCGATCACACGCGAGAGCAATCGGGAAATGGGCGGGGCGGCGGCTTGCCTTGTGGCTCGCAGCAGAGGCCATTCGCACCCAGAGCTGCAAAGGCGCTTGGCCTTAGCCGGGGCAGAGCGAGCTTCAGCGATTGCGGCCCTCGCTGTGCAATCGTGACACCGTTTCCACCGAGCCGCTGCCCCAAGCCCGAGACTGAAAAAGACCGCGGAGGACGGTCGCACCAAAGAGGCGCCAAACTGACGCAGCCACAAATATTCCTGAATTCGGTAGCCGCCGCCGGCGCCCCCACCGTCGCAGCGTGAGGAGTGAACGACCGGCGCTACGACCCTCCGATCACAGGCGGACAGAGGCCCGATTCGCTCTCTTCCGAACGTCCTCCACGAAGACAGTCCAATGCGGTTGACGCGATCCTGGAGACCTCTGCCGCGCCGAGATCCAATGAGAACACTCTCTTACGTCGCTGCCGTTTCGACAGCCCTCGTTCCCGTCGCGCACGCGCAAGAAGTCCTGTTCGTCGGTACATCGTTCGTTGCAGCCCCGGATCCGTGGTTCGTGATCGATGTCGAAGCGGAGACCGTGATCGCAACCGGTACGTCGCCGCGAACCGAAGGCTGCTTCGGAGCTGTCTTCCAGCCAGGGGCGCTCGTCGTAGGTTCGCTGTCGGGAGAGGAAGTCTCCGCAGCGCCGCTCGTGTCCAGCATTCCAGACTTCGACTCACCGGTCTTCCAGGAAGACCTCGGCGATCGTCCGTACCGCCTCCGATTCGATGACGCTTTCGAACGCTTCGTCACGGTGTCGAATGGAGGCCTGACGTCGGATCTCTTTCTCCTTCAATGAGATCCCGACGCACCCGACTACGGTTCGAAGATCGCCCAGGTTGGGATCGACAGCGTCGAGGGATGGTCAGTCTCCGAAGGCGCGACGCTCTTCGCCTCGGTCCCGCTCTTCTTCTCTGGCTTCCTCACGACCGTCGACATCGATCCTGCCAGCACGACGTTCCTTACGCCGACCGTGTCACCGCCGACCGCACCTCTCGGAACGGCTTACGGCATCGGGACCATGATCAGCTCCGATGATCGCTTCGTGACCGTGGTGGCGCCAACTCCGACGGAGACGTTCATTCTGAAGTACGACCGCCAGAACGGCGAGTGGGTCGATATCGAGCCATCGCTGCTCGGCGAGCAGTACTTTCGCGTCAGCTCGAGCTTCGCGATGTACATGGAGCAGATCCCCGGTACCGACACAGCGATCGTGGTGGGGACCGACTTCGCGCAGGGCTTCGTCGCACGGCTGGACGTCAGCGGTCCGCCCTCGACCTGGTCGTTCGACCGAACGGACACGTTCTCGGGACTGCCGGTGACGATCGCGCTATCTCCGGATGCATCGCGATTCGCGCTGACGACCAGCTCCCCTGCAAGGGTCCTCACCGGGAGTGTGAGCGACGGAACTCTGGGAGCGGAGATCGTGATTCCGGGTGATCCCCCGAACCCCGTCACGCTCGCATGGGGTGAGGGCGAACTCGGACTTGCCTACTGCACGCCCGCGGAAGCGAACTCGACCGGTGCCCCTGCTCGGATCGCCGCGGCGGGTTCGGCTGTCGCTCTTTCGAATCAAGTCGAGCTGACCGTCTCCTCACTCCCGCCGAGCAGCTTCGGATTCTTGATCGCAGGGAAGGTTCAGGGCTTTACCGCCAATCCCGCTGGAAGCGCGGGCAACCTCTGTCTCTCAGGTGCGATTGGACGGTACGTCGGTCCCGGTGAGATACGTCAGGCCGATTCGGCTGGACTCTGGAGACTCGCAATCGACCTGACGGCGACTCCCCAGCCAAACGGTGTCGTGCCGGTGCTCGCAGGCGAGACCTGGAACTACCAGGCCTGGTATCGCGACTCGCTCAACGGAACGGCGACATCCAATTTCTCGCCGGGACTCTCGATCGAGTATCGCTGAGCCGAGCTTCGTGCGAGGCCGAACGCTCTCACGACACGACGCACAGCAGCAGAGCCAGGGACGCCACGGGTCGAAGGGTGTCCTCGCCAGGACTCCGCGAGCGTAGCCCGAGGGCTCCCAATTCGTCAGATCGAACTCGAAAGAGCTCGAGCAACCTCCGTCGCCTTCGCCACGAGCCGGTCGATGTGCCGCTCGCGCAGGAACGTGCTCACGAGACAGAAGCGCAGCCAGCTCTGACCCGCTCGCACCGTACCGAACCACGCGTCGCCGGACGCGACCACCTCGCGGCTGATGCGGAGCTGCAGCTCGTCGAGCGCGGCCTCGTTGAGCCCCTCGGGCTCCCAGCGCGCACACGCGATCGACATCTCGCCGCCCTCCAGCACCCGGAAGCCCGCATCCCGGAGGCGGTCCTCCAGGACGCGCGCCATGTGGCAGTTCCGTCGCACCTCGTCGCGCACGCGGGCGAGGCCGTGCGCGCGCAGCGCCATCCAGACCGTGAAGCCGGCGGCGCGTCGCGAGGTCGGGAGTCCGCGGCGGTACGGGTCGGGGATCTCGTAGCTCGGGATGTAGGGCGCGTCGACGTCGAAGGTCTCGAGCTCGAGGCCGGTGTGCGGCGTGAAGAGGAGCCCCGCCACCATGGGGACGAAGAACCACTTGTGCGGATCGACCGCAACGGAGTCGGCCTCGCTGAGCGACGCGAAGTGCGGCTTCAGCTCGTCGAGCAGCGCAGCTGCTCCGCCGTAGCACGCGTCGACGTGGAGCCAGAGGTCGTGCGTGCGGCAGAGGTCGGCGAGCGCGGACAGCGGGTCGATCGCCCCCGTCCCCGTTGTGCCGAGAGTCGCCACGACCGCGAAGGGCAGGTACCCCCGCTCGCGGTCCTCGGCCACGCGTTGCGCGAGGTCCGCTGGGTCCATCTCGCCGCGCCCCGTGCAGTCGACGTGCACGACGTCCTTCGGCGCGATCCCGATCGCGTGCGCCGCGCGCGCTGCCGAAAAGTGCGACGCCGACGACACGTAGATCCGAGGATCGCCTGCGAGGGCGCGAGGTCCCTCGCGACGCCACGCGGGGAGCTTCGCCTCGCGCGCGAGCTGCAGCGCGTGCAGGGTGGCGTAGCTGCCGCCGGGGAGGAGGATGCCCGCGGCGTACTCCGCGAGCCCGAGGAGATCGCGAAAGCAGCGCAGGACCTCGTGCTCGGCCGCGGCGAACGGCGGCGACTGCTGCCACGAGCCCGCGTTGTTGTTGAAGCCACCAACGATCGACTCCGCGACGATGCCGCCCGGCAGCGGAGAGCTGTTGATCAGGCCGAGGTAGAGCGGATGAGGGATGCCCATCGCGCTGTCGACGACGATCTCCTCGACCTCGGTCAGTGCGCCGTCGAGCCCGACGCCGTCCTCACCGAGCGTTCCGTGGAACCTCTCGATGAGGCCGTCCACGCGCGGGTCGGGAAGAACGGGGCGCGCGTCCAGCCCGTCGTAGAAGCGCTCGAGGAGCGCTCCCGCGCGCGCCATGCCCTGACGGAGTTCCGCCGGATCCAGCAAGGGGTCGTCCGCGTCGTTCATCGTCGATTCGTGTCGGGGGTCGGGCTCGCGAGTCGAGCGCACGCGTCAGGCTGCAGAGTGAACCGGAGCTTCTTGGCCTCCTTCGTTCCAAGGCGCCGGTAGAAGCGCGCGGCATCCTCGTTCCACGCCGGTGTCTGCCACTGCATGTTCACGGCGCCCAGTGTGACGGCGAGCTTCGCTGCGTGTGTCATCATCGCCATGCCCAGGCCTCGGCCGCGCCAGGGCTCCTCCAGATAGATGCAGTCGAGGTGGAGGTAGCGGCGGGCATCCCAGGTGGAGCGCTCGAGGGACGTCGTCGCGAATCCGACGAGCCGACCTCCTGCGTCGACGACCCAGGCCTGGGCTCCACGCTCCGCCGCGCTGGCTCCGGTCAGAAAGAGGGCATCGAGACGCTCCTCCCGCAAGACGTCGGTCGAATCCCAGGCCGCACGCTCGTACGCCGCGTGCTCCCTGCAGAGCTCGACGAGTTGCGGCAGATCCGGCCCGGCGAGTTCGCGAACGTAGGGCTCCATGGGATCAGGAGGGCTCGAGGTCGAACCCCTCGTCCACCCAGCCGAGCGCGCCCCCGATCATCTCCTTCACCGGTCGCCCGAGGCGCGCGAGGCGGATCGCGGCCTTCGTCGAACCGTTGCAATGCGGGCCCGCGCAGTAGACGACGAAGAGCGTGCCCTGCGCGTACTCGGCCAGCCGTGCCTCGGTCAGATGAGCCTGGGGAATGTGAGTCGCGCCGGGCACGTGACCGGCGTCGAACGCCCCTCGCGAGCGCACGTCCACCAGCACGAATCCGCGGTCCTCGAAGTCCTGGGTGGAGTGCACGTCCCAGCAGTCCGTCTCGTGCATCAGCTTGCTCGAGAAGTACTCCAGGGCGTGATGGGGGGTCTCGGTCGGGACCTGGGTAACGAAGTTCTTCGGTCGGGTTCGCATGGCGGTTCCTCGAGGGAGGGTCACGGGGACGTTCGGACGATTGAAGACCTTGCTGTGGCGAGACGCTTTCCGCGACTGGCGGATATGACAATGTTCACTAGAATCCTGCCATGCATCGGGATCCGAATAGAGTGGCCCTCCTCGCCTACGACGGCCTGTGCACGTTCGAGTTCGGCGCGATGGTCGAGCTCTTCGGCGGCCTGCCGCGACCGGAGTTCGACGAGTGGTACACGCTGCACGTCAGCGCGCTCGAGTCTGGCCCGCTCCGCTCGTACGGCGGGATTCGCATCGAGGCGCCGTACACGCTCCGCATGCTGGACCGCGCTGGGACGATCATCGTCCCGGGCTGGCGCGACCTCGACGAACGCGCGCCGGAACCGCTCCTGCGCAAGCTGCGCCGTGCGTACGAAGAAGGAGCACGGCTCGTCTCCGTCTGCTCAGGCGCGTTCGTCCTCGCGGACTCGGGGCTCCTGGACGGACGTCGCGCGACGACCCACTGGCGCTACGCCGATCGGTTCCGGGAGCGCTTCCCCAAGGTCGCGCTCGACCCCGACGTTCTCTACGTGGACGAGGGCCAGATCCTCACGTCTGCGGGGAGTGCGTCCGGGGTGGACATGGGGCTGCACCTCATCCGCCGCGACTTCGGCACCGAAGCAGCGAACGCGGTCGCACGTCGGCTCGTCGTCCCTCCGCACCGCGACGGCGGGCAGCAGCAGTTCATCCAGCAGCCCGTCGAGAGAGACCCCGAGGGCGAGGCGTTCGCGCGCCTCCTGGACCGGCTTCGCGCGAACCTGAAGCGAGATCACTCGGTCGAGTCGATGGCAGGCATGGCCAAGATGTCGGCTCGCACGTTCGCGCGGCGTTTCCGCGAGGCCACCGGAACGACCCCCCACCGCTGGCTCCAGCAGGAGCGCGTGAGGGCGGCCCAGTCCCTGCTGGAGCGAACGTCGCTTCCGCTCGACGCGGTCGCCCAGCGCGTCGGCTTCTCCGACGCACAGCTCCTGCGACTCCACTTCAAGCGCGTCGTGGGGACCACGCCTCTCGCCTACCAGCGTTCGTTTCGGTGAACGGGATTCGGCGGGCCTGTGCAGGTCGCGCTCGCTCGCTTAGGTTGATGCGCCATGCCCCATACGCTCACCGTGTACGACGAGTCCACCGGCGGAACGCGCGGCGAAGCACTCGAGCTGACGCTCCCCACTGACGAGATCACCGTGCGCGATCTCATCCGCGAGCGCGTCCATCAGGAGGTCAAGGATCACAACGCCCGGAAGGCGTCCGATCCTGTCTTCCGCGGACTCGTCCGGCCGACCGACGCGGAAGCGACGCTGAACGGTTATCGGATGAAGGAACCGCGGATGATCGACTGGGAGCCGCAGTTCGAGCTCGCGATCGAAGCATTCGAGCAGAACCGCATCCTGGTCCTCGTCGACGAACGTCAGGCCGAGTCACTCGACCAGATGCTGCGCGTTCGAACGGGGACGGAGGTAACGTTCCTGAAGCTGACGCCGCTGGTCGGGGGTTGACGCAGTGAGCCGCCGCACGGCGAGGCGGGACGCGGAGGCGCTGGTCGCAGAGGTCGAGAGGGCCGGAATGAGGGGCGGCAAGCGTGCGCTGCGGAGCGCGGTGCAAACCGTCCTTGACGCGGCGCCAACAGTCCAGGCCGAAGCGCTCCCTCTTCTGCATTCAGTCGACCTCAAGACGTCGCTTTGGTGGATCGTCCAGGAGGCGATCGAGAGCCTTCTGCAGCAGGAGCTGCCGCTGACCGAGGAGACGCTGGTCGAGGTCCTCGGCTGGCGCAGCTACTTCGATCCGTACGGACTGATCCTCGGCGCGCTGGAGCGCTACCTCGAAACGAACGCGAGCACTCCCGCCCTGAGGATCGCGATCGCCGGGTTTCGTGTCGCTGCGGTGGACTTCACCGAGTCGAAGAAGAAGTACGGCTGGGACGCGCGCATCGCCCACATTCTCGGCGATGAACTCGACGGGGTGCCGCGCGTCCACCTCGACCACGATCAGCCGTGGGCCGAGCGCCTGGCCATCGATCTGGACAGCCTCGAGGCACCCCACGGCGGGTCGATGATGCGCCTGCTCGCCCATGCCCTCCAGGCGGACGGGGGTAGGCCAAGTGCGAAGTGGCAGGAGCGCTCACGCGAGATCCTCGAGTCGAGCCCGCCCGACCTGCTCCGGAGTGCGCTGTGCGTCTGGTTGACGGCGTTCGGTTCCCCCTCGACGACGCTGGGCGAAACCGCGAGGTCCGAGTGGACCGTCCCCGGGATCAACGCGGATGCGATGAAGGGCCTGCTGTGGATGACGCCGGGGCTCGCGGACGACGACATCGTTCGGGCGGTGGTGGACGTCGGCCTCTCCAGCCAGCGCAAGATCCGCGGAGTCGGTCCGCGCTCGCCGAGGGTGACGAACGCGGCGATCTGGGCGCTCGGCAACATCGATCGCGAGCTCGCGATCGGGCAGCTCGCGATCCTCCGCTCGCGCATTAGGAACAAATCGGTCCAGAACCAAATCGACAAGGCGATGGCCTCCGTCGCGGAGCGGCTCGGTGTCTCCGAGGCAGAGGTCGAGGAGCTCGCCGTGCCGACCTTCGGCCTCAGCGACGTCGGGGCGCTCGACGTGCCCCTCGGCGAGTTCACCGCGGAGCTGCGCGTGACCGGTACTGGCTCCACCTCGATCGGGTGGCGCAAGCCGGACGGCAAGGTGCAGAAGTCGGTGCCGAAGGCCGTCAAGGAGGAGCACGCTGACGAGCTCAAGGGGCTCAAGGCCAATGCGAAGGACATCCAGAAGCTGCTCCCGGCCCAGCGCGATCGCATCGACATGCTGCACCTGGGTCAGCGGTCGTGGACGGTTCCTACGTGGCGCGCTCGCTACCTCGATCACGTGCTCGTGGGAACGCTCGCGCGTCGGTTGATCTGGGTCGTGACCGACGCGGACGGCGGCCGTCGACGCACCGTGTGCTGGGCCGACGGTGCGCTCGTCGGCCGGGACGGGGCGCAGGTCGATGTGGACGAGACGACGGATCACGTGTCGCTCTGGCACCCGATCGGGCGCCCCGAGGAGGAAGTGCAGGAGTGGCGTACTTTCTTCGAGGAGCGAGAGGTGGTCCAGCCCTTCAAGCAGGCGCACCGGGAGGTCTACGTCCTGACCGACGCAGAGCGCGCCACGCACGTGTACTCGAACCGGTTTGCGGCACACATCCTGAAGCAGCACCAGTTCAACGCACTCTGCGCGACGCGCGGGTGGCGGAACGTGCTGCGACTGGCGGTGGATGACAGCTATCAGCCGGCGACTCTCGACCTGCCCGAGTGGAACCTGCGCGCTGAGTTCTGGATCGAGAGCGTCGGCGAGGAGCTCAGCGAATCGGGGACGTACAGCTACCTGGCGACGGATCAGGTGCGCTTCTACGAGCGCGGCGCGGCGCAGGTCAGGGCCCACGCCGGCGGGGGTGGGTATGGCTCTGCGTATGGAGAGTCCGCCGCGGAGCCGATTCCCGTGGACCGGATCGACCCACTGGTCTTCAGCGAGGTCATGCGCGACGTCGACCTGTTCGTCGGCGTCTCGAGCGTCGGAAACGATCCTGCGTGGCAGGACGGCGGCGGCGACGTCGAGCGCGAGACGTACTGGCAGAGCTATTCGTTCGGTGAGCTCTCGGCCACGGCGACCACGCGTAAGGAGCTGCTGGAGCGCCTCGTCCCGCGACTCAAGATCGCGGACTGCTGCTCGTTCCAGGACCGGTTCCTCGTCGTTCGCGGTGATCGGCGGACGTATAGGATCCACCTCGGCTCGGGCAACATCCTGATGGAGCCGAACGATCAGTACCTGTGCATCGTGCCGGGGCGCGGGGCGATCACCGGTCCCGCGACGAAGGTCTTCCTGCCCTTCGAGGGCGATCGAACCCTGTCCATCATCCTGAGCAAGGCGTTCCTGCTGGCGGAGGATCGGAAGATCACCGATCCGACGATCCTGTCGCAGATCGAATAAGTGTGCGGTACCGACGCGTCGTTGAACTGCGCACGGGTGTGCGACTCCGTATCGCTCGGTGAGCGGAATCCAGCAGCCCGTCTTGCCTCGCATCGAGCACTGCCTCGACGCTGCCAGCGGAGGGCACCCGCCTGGATCCTGTTCGCTGTTCGAGAATCGTGCGTCGATCGACGAACGGCATGGAAGTTGTCGAGGCCCGGCATGAAGAAGCTTCACTGCCACGCCGCCTCCGCCACGGCCTTCCTCCTCTTCGCCTCCAGCGGGGTCCGAGCGGCCCAGTTCGACGAGGGCGACCTCGTGGTCCGAGCCAATCCGAACGGCAACACGGTCGCGTTCCATGGCGAGGACGGTCAGCTCCAGGCGCGGGGGGACGGGCCCGACGAGGAGTGGCGGGTCGGCGTCGCCGTCACCCACGACCTCGGGTGGGTGACGTTCCGTCTGGACATCGCGGCGCAACCTGCCGGCTGGCGGATGATGCGGTACTCCCCCGATGGAACGTTCGTGGGAGAGACGCTGGTCCCCCAGATCGCCGAGGTCGCGCAGTACGGCGTGGGTCGGACGACGGACGGAGTCATCCTGGTCGCTGATCCGTTCCGCAACCGAGTGCACCGGTACGCCGAGAACGGGACGTTCCTCGGCTTCGTCGACGGCGCCGCGCTTGGCGTGAGGACGCACCTCGTGGCGCCGATCGGCGACGGGTCGTTCTGGGTGTTCGAGGACGGCTTCCTGCCGCAGAGTCGCGCGCGAGGCGTGCGCGTCGATCGCAACGGAGCAGTGCTCGGCTCCGTGACGCTGGACGGCTTCGTCCGCGATGTCGATGCGCTCGAGGACGGCACGTTCTGGGCCAGCAACGGGACCAGCACGGTGACCCAGTACGCGGCGGACGGCTCGGAGATCCAGTCGTTCGACTTCGACCTCGGGGTCACGCCCGCCGGCCAGCTGCGCGCACCGCGGTCGGTCGTGGCTCGCGAGGACGGGACGCTCTGGGTCGCGGTAGGACTGACGACCCAGCTGACGCGTCTGGACGCGAGCGGCACGGTCCTGGAGTTCTTCGACACCGCCGCCGACTACGAGAACACCGAGGTGCGCTTCGTGCCGGAGAGGACGAGCATCGGAACGCCGACGTGCGACGGCGAGGTGAATCAGACGGGCGCGCCCGGGACGCTCGCGGCCCTCGACTCCGTCGTCATCGCGGACAACAACCTCGTCCTCTCGGCCGCCGACCTTCCGTCGTTCACCTTTGGCTTCTTCCTCAATAGCCGCGTCGGCGGATTCGTCGCCAACCCCGGAGGAAGCGCCGGCAACCTCTGTCTCTCCGGCTCCATCGGCCGATTCGCGGACCCCGGGATGATCATGAACTCGGGTCCCGACGGGCGCATCGAGCTTGCGGTGGACCTGACTCGACTGCCCACGCCGCTCGGCTTCGTCGCAGCCGCTCCGGGCGAGACCTGGCACTTCCAGGCCTGGTACCGCGACGTGAGCCAGGGTCAACCGACGAGCAACTTCACCGGCGCGCTGCGGGTTCAGCTGCTCTAGCGTCCCCCCCCCACGCCTCGGAGGCGTCCGAATGAGGCCGTGACAACAGGATTCCCGCGGGGTCGTAGACTCGAAACTGCCGATCCACCCCTTCCCGCGGACTCATGACGACTCTCGGCCTCGCGCTACTCGCGCTCGCTCCGTCCGGTCAATCCCACTTCGTCGACTTCGAAGGCCCGAACGGGCTGGACTCCATCCAGGCCGCGATCGACGTCGCGGCGAACGGGGACACGATCTACGTGATGGAGCCGGTGACGACCGGCTTCCGCCCCGTTCGTGACGGCTTCCATCTCGACGGTAAGGGGCTGACGATCGTCGGGATCGAGCCGCGCACGAATGTCGACCACGTGCTCGTACGCCCGTCGGAGATCGTCAACGTTCCAGGAGGAGCGACGGTGACGATCCGCAACCTGGAGTTCAGTCACGACCATGGTCCGGGACACGAGCACGGTCTCTCGGTCTCGCACTCCACCGGAGCAGTTCGGCTAGAACACTGCCGGACGACGGAGTTGATCGACAGCTTGGCTCCTACGGCCGCGCTCGACCTCCACTTCGCCATCGATGTCAGCGTGGTCGACTGCACGATCCACGGGAACGGGAGCGGCGCGATCCGCGCGTCGCGTTCCCGCGTCACCGTCTATCGGAGCGAGATCATCGGCGGGTGCGGCGACGGGGAGACGAGTTACACGCAGGCGATTGCTGGCAACGGGCACACGAGCGTGGTCGTCGAGAGTCGGAGCTTCATCTGGCTCGGTCTCACGCTGGTCGAGGGCGGCAGGGGCGGCTCGGCCGACTGCTTCCACAATGCACCGTGCGACGCCGTGAGCGGTGACGGAGGAGACGGCATGCACGTCGAACCCGGCTCTCTCGCCGTCGTGCACCAGTCGTCGATCGAGGGGGGCGACCCCGGATTCAGCGGAGGCTACACGCCCGGATCGGGGATCGGCGTACCGGGCGTGCCCGTCGTGGGATCGACGCTCGACGTCCCGGGCCCTCATCGAGAGTTGACAGCCGAGGCGACTGTCCAGTCTGGCGAACTCGTCGACGTCACCGTGAAGGGCATCCCCGGAGAGACCGCGACGCTCATCGCTGGCTCGGCGGGCGGGCACCGGTACTTCGGCGCCCCGAGCGGCGTGCTGCTCGTGAATGGCGGGTTCGTCGGTGCGCCGATCGATCTCGGCGTGATCCCCGCGTCCGGCCAAGTCCAAGCGCAGATCTCGCTGCCGGACGAGGTCGACGAAGGATCGTCGACCTACACGCTGCAGGCGAGCTGCCGCGATGCACAGGGCCAGTTCCGGATGACGCAGCCGAGACAGGTCACGGTCCTTGGAGACAACGCGCCGCTCCTCGAGACACCGTCCCGGGTGTTCGTCGACTCGAACGCGGCGCCCGGCGGGCGCGGCCGCAGCTGGGATCATCCGGCGCGGAACCTGAACGACCTCTTCGCGTCGCTGCCGCGCCGCGGCGCGGATTCAGTCGAGCTGTGGCTGACGCGCGGTCGGTACACGCCTGCGCCGTCGGCCGATCCGCTCGCGAAGGGACCGCTGCAGATCACGCGCTCGATCTCGATCGTCGGCGGCTTCCTCGGCCACGAGACGAACGAGAGCGAGCGGCAGACCGGCTCGTTCTCGACGCTGTCCGGCGACCTTCTCGCCGATGATCGAGAGCCGGGCGGCACGCGCCTCGACAACTCGAACGGCCTTCTGGAGATCGACCCCTCCTTCGCGACGAGCGAGTGTCGTCTCGTCGGCCTGCGCTTTTCCGGCTCGGACGGGGCACCGGGTGTGATGATCTCGGCCGTCACGACAGAGATCGACGGGTGTGAGTTCGTAGGCAACCGCGCGTCGTCGAGTGCAGCGGGATTATTGCTATTCAATCAGGGTCTGCCCGATCATCACGCCGTGATCCGCTCCTCACGCTTCGTCGACAATCGCGGAGGATTCGGCGGCGCGATCCAGACCAGCTGGTCGCATCAGCCCATGCAAGAGCTCCGGCTCGAGGTCTCGAACTGCGAGTTCATTTCGAACCGGGGTCACCAGTGGATCTACGACCACGGGCTCGGGATGCGCGTCACGGTCGGCGGCGCGATCCTGCACGGCGATGACTCGGTCGCGCGCATCGTCAACTCCTCGTTCCTCGACAACGAGAGCGCGCTCGAGGGTGGAAGCGACCTCGTGGGCTGGGCCGGACTCCACAGCCAGTATGGCGTGTTTGAGCTCTACAACTGCGCGCTGTCGAACTCACTCAGCGAGGGCGGAGCCGCACCGATCCGGTCGACGCTGGACCCCGCGGCCGGGCACGTCATCGAGCACACCGCGTGCGCATGGGCCGTGCCGGGGTGGAGCACGACGAACCTCCCGCTGAGGCCGGGCTTCGTGGACATGCTCGGTCCGGACGGAGTCCGCGGTACGGGCGACGAGGACGTGCGCATCGGCCCCGAGTCTCCGTGCGTCGACGCGGCGAACGAGGGCGCACTCTCCGCGAGCATCCTGCTCGACGTCGCCGGCCTTCCGCGCTACGTCGACCAGCCGCTCGTCGCCGGTCCGTCGATCCTCGACATCGGGGCGCACGAGGTTCAATAGCGCGCGCTGAGTCTTGTCTCGAGTCAGGGCCGCGCCCCTCGCCGAGGAGCGCGGCCCGTGCTCGAAGTGTCGCTGATCCGACTCGGATCAGTTCACGGTCACACTATCGATCGCGAACCCGTCGGACGTGATGCCCCAGTTGTCGTGCTGCTGGATGCGGATCACGAACGTCGAGGTGAGCCCGACGCCGGCACTCGCCGCCGCCTGGTCGAGGTCGATCGTCACGTTCTGCCACTGGTTCGCCGGCGTGGAGCCGCCGTTCAGGCTGTAGATCTTCGTGAACGACGCGCCGCCGTTCCCGGAGATGAAGACCCCGTCCTGGGTGTGAGTCTCGTCGCTGAAGTGCTTCCAGCGGAACGAGAGCGTGATCTGCGACTGGGTCGAAGCGTTCACCTTGAGTGACGCCGTGTTGGTCGAGAAGCTGCCGCCGTTCACGGAGTCATCCATCGTGAGGTGGTGCGATCCTGCGAACGGACCGTTGGCCGTCGTGACCAGGATGCGCCCTTCGACGCCCTCGACGAACGTCCAGAAGCCGTCCGCCGCACCTGAGTCGAAGCCCGTCGAGTAGGGCAGCGACGCGTAGTCGGGGTTGCCGCCGCCGGATCCGGGTGAGACGTCGATGTCGTCGAAGGCGAAGCCGTCCGTCGCGATCGCGAAGTTGTCGTACTGCTGGAACTTGACCACGAAGTCTCCGGTCAGAGCCAGGCCCGCGCTCGCCGCGAGTGCGTCGAGGTCGAGGCTGACGAGCTGCCAGGTGTTGTTGGTGGTCGAGCCGCCGTTCAGGTCGTGGACCTTGCTGAACGACGTGCCTCCGTTGCTGGAGAAGTACACGCCGTCTTGGGCGTGCGTCTCGTCGCCGAACTCCTTCCAGCGGAACGACAGCGCGACCTGCGCTTCGCCGGCCAGGTCGAGACGCAGCCACGCCTCGTTCAGGCTGTAGGCGCCGCCGTCGGTGGTGTCGTCCAACGTCAGGTGGCGCGAACCGGCGTACGGGCCGTTCGCCGTCGTGACCTGAATGCGGCCTTCGGTACCTTCGAAGGTCTCCCAGTACTGGTCGAGAGACGCGCTCTCGAATCCCGTGCTGTACGGGATCGCGGCGTGGGCGGGTCCTCCCCCGCCTCCGGGCGAGACGGAGATCTCGTCGAACGCGAAACCGTCCGTGGCGATCGCGTAGTTGTCGTACTGCTGGAACTTGACGACGTACGTCGAGCTGAACGAAACGCCGGCTCCGGCGCTCAGCGCGTCGAGGTCGAGCGTCACGGTCTGCCAGGTGTTGTTCGTCGTCGCACCGCCGTTCAGATCGTGGATCTTCGCGAACGAAGCGCCGCCGTTGGACGACACGAAGACGCCGTCCTGGGCGTGCGTCTCGTCGCCGAACTCTTTCCACCGGAACGACAGCTCGACCTGGCTCTGGCCGGAGAGGTCGAGGTGCAGCCGGGCTTCGTTCTGACTGAACGCACCACCGTCGATCGAGTCGTCCATGGTCAGGTGCCGCGACCCGGCCGCCGGACCGTTCGCGGTCGTGATCTGGACGCGACCCTCGGTGCCCTCGACGGTCCGCCAGGAGTCGTCGAGGCTGCCCGACTCGAAGCCGGTCGCGTACGGGATCGCGGCGTACGTCGGCTCGCTCGGTCCGCCGCCGCTTCCGCCAACGGCGGCATCCGCGTTGACCATTCCATAGCCGGTGTAACGGTCCCAGCCGACGCCGGACTCGACGCTCGTCACGTCATCGCACGTGGACACGAGACGCTGGCGCACGTCGTCCGGCGTGAACGAAGGGTTCGCTGACAGGATCAGCGCACACACGCCCGCGGCGTACGGCGTCGAGCACGACGTCCCGTTGAAGTAGCCGGTGTAGTTGCCGGAGTCGTATCCCCCGAAGCCTTGGATGTCGGTCGTCGGGAGGATCGTCGGCGCGATGACGTCGACGGCGCCGGCGGAGTCCTGGACGGTCGAGCCGTAGTTCGAGCCCCACCAGCGCTCGTTGTCGCAGGTGGCTCCGTTGGGATCGGTGGAGACACCGGGGTTCACCTCGGCGGCGCTCGACGACGAGCGCTTGCGCTCGCCGCACGGAGACGCGGCTCCGACGCCGATCACGAGGCCGTTGTTCGCCGGGAAGTCGAGCGTCGAGCGGTTCGAGTTCGCCGTCGCCGCAAGGATCGTCACGCCGCTGGAGTGCGCGTAGCTGATCGCGTTCGACGTGGTCGGTTCGTTCGAGATCGGCGCGCCCAGGCTGAGCGACGCGATGTCCGCGCCGTTGTCGGCCGAGTGGATGATCGCGTTCGCGACGGACGTGAAGGACATGCTGCCTGCGCTGTTCGCGACCTTCAGCGGCATGACCGAGCACCCGCCCGCGATCCCCGCGGTGCCGAGGCCGTTCCCGTTGATCGCCGCGGCGACGCCGGCGCACGCCGTGCCGTGGCCGGGATCCGCCGAGTTGTCGTCGGGATTCGAGTCGTTGTCGCCGTAGTCGTAGCCGGCGACCTGGCGCAGGTCCGGGTGTCCGACGTCGACGCCCGAGTCGATGATCGCGATGACGACCGAAGCGGAACCGTAGCCCTGGGGAGCGTCCCACGCGTCCTGCGCGCTGCAGTCGAAGCCGGGCGTGCCCACCGGGGTCCCGTTCGGATGCCCCCCGCACTGCCAGCAGAAGTCGAGCATCTGCCCCGTGTTGTTGTGACCCCAGTGCGCGGAGTGCAGGGGGTCGTTCGGCACGTCAGCGGGGAACGCCCGCCAGTCGGGACCGGCCTGCTGGATCTCGTCGAGCGACTGAAGTCGTCGCGCAAGCGTGATGATGTCGGTCTCCGGCGCGACCTCGGCGATGTACCACCTCTCCAGACCGAGTTCGCGCCCGAGCTCCTCGTTCTTCACGTCGATCAGCGCGCGCCGAACGTCGACGACGCCAACGAAGCCTAGCTCGGCGTCGAGCGCCTCGATGCCCGTCAGGTCGTTCGCAACGCGCTGCGTCGGAAGCCACTGATCCTCCAGCTCCGACAACGACTGGGCCTCGGCCGTGACCTTGAAGAGAACGCGACCGGGCTCGAAGAGCTCGACGCGCTTGGCTCGCTGCGTCGGCCCGCCCTGGACAGGGGCGAACTCGACGGTGGGAACCTGTGCAATGAGTCCGGGTGTGACGAGGGCGGCGCCGAGCGCGAACACGCGAACGACGCTCCTCGTCGAGGAGTGCTTGAGAACCATGTGTCTCCCGGGAAGGGTGAAAGAGCAGCCGGCAACGACATGCCGTCGGCAGACTTTCGACACTACGCCAAGCGCGTATTGCCCACAACCGTCCCGAAAACGGGACGGTGCGTGAGCGAAGAGCGGAGAGCGCCGCGCTCACTCGAGCTCGACGTCGCGTGCGGCATCGCCGACCCTCGCGCCCTCGACAACGAGATCGAGCGCCGCATCGCGCCCCGCCAGGATCACGAACGACCGTCCCTTGGGCGCGCGCGGTGTGAACGTTGGATCATTCGCGCGTACCGTGTAGAGCACTTCGCCGCTCGTCGAATCGCGCAGCTGTACGACGGGATCCTCGACGTTGAAGCGGAGGGTCCCGATCTCTCCCCACGAGGGCGGATCGTAGTTGTCGAACTGCGAGATGGTGCGCGGCCAACCCGGGTACTGACGCGCCTCGGGATCCGTCACGTCGACGTTGCGCGGCCAGCACTCGATCGTGATCTCGCGCGTGTTCTTGCGGAAGCGAACGACGCCGAAGCCTGCGGAGCGCGTGTTGAGCGCGTTCCCCGCGGGTTTCTTTTCGGGGTTCGCGGCGGCGTAGTTCGTCACCCGGTTCGCGAAACCGTCGAGATGGTCGCCGGTGAAGTCCGGCGCCCCGGGCTCGCGGTTCGCGCCGGGCTCGAGCGGCTCCCACCAGCGCAGGTACAGGTTCGCGATCGAGGGAACGCAGAACGACCAGATCGAATCGCGAAACTCGTCGATCCCGTGGTGGAAGATCGTCGCCAGGTGCTGGTCGCCGGCGCAGTGGAACGCGAATCCCCTGCGCAGCGCCGCGATCGCTCGGTTCCGCCCCGACTGCGGCCATCCGTTCGAGTCCATGTCGGCGTGCAGCCGTCCGTTCGCGGTGCCGTGGATGTGCGCGCCGCCGCAGAAGATCGTCGCCGAGAGCGCGGCCTTCATGTCGGCGTTCGTCCAGTCCTGCGCCCACGCATCGAGGAACGCGAGCTGCCGCTCGCCCAGCAGAACCGCGCCCTCGATGTCGACGCTCTTCGGGTCGTAGTCGGGGTTGCGGATGTGGTCGGGACGCGGCCCCTGCTTGGGCACCTTGCCCGCGGGGCCGGTCTTGAACTTGCGATCTTCGAGGATCGCGAAGTCGATGCGGCCCCAGTTCAGATTGGTGAACCACACTCCAATGCCCTGCTCGATGTCGTGCGGATCGACGGGATCGGGGAAGTGACTCGTCTGCGCCCGCTCGACCTCCTGCACGTAGACGCCGGGCCGCTTGTAGCCTCCGTCGGCAGCGCCGCCGAGCAGGGAGACCTTGCCGCTCTCGCCCCACAGGTTCGGCTGGCCGACGTCGTGATCGTCCGGCAGGCACAGGGTCGGGCGGTCGCGGATGATGTCCCCGAAGTCGCGGCCGAACTTGAGCCACGCCGCGTAGTGCCGATTGTGGTCGTAGACCTGATCGCCGGCGAAGAAGAGCAGATCCGCGTCGATGCGGCGCACGTTGTCGATCAGGTCCTGACGCGAGACGTCGCCGCCGTGCGCGGGCCGGATGGAGTTGCCCGTGAACGCCGCCATCACGATCTCGTCCTCGTCGACCGGGTTCGCGCGAACGACGCCCTCGTAGGTCGCCTCGGCGCCGTGCTTGACGCGATAGCGCCATGCGCGGCCATCGTCCCAGTCGTCGATCCGGAAGGGCGCGGTGAAGCCAGGCTCGATGACCTTCGTCGTCGCGACCTCGACCCACTCGCCGTCGCGCTCGATCTCGAGCCGCGCCGCTCTCGGGTCCTCCTCCAGGAGGGGATAGAGCTGCGCCGTGAGCTTCAGGGTTCCGTCGTGGACGGTGTAGAGCGCAAAGCAGATGACGTCCTTTCGCTCGACCTCGGGGATCGCGAGCAGGTCCTTGCTCTGCGCGACCGCGTCGATCGCCGTCAGTGCGCCGGCAAGGGTGAGTGTGAGAGCGGCTCGGTGCATCGTGGTTCCTCGCGGGGAGCCCATCGAAAGAAGAGGAAGAGCGGGATCAGCGCGTGGGGCGCGCGAAGAACCGCCTCGTGGACGAACTGGTCGGCGCCCCAGTGGTGGAGGTCCGTCGACATGCCGGCGACCGGACGCGCGAGGGCGGTGAGAGCGCCCCAGGTCGCCGCGTACGCTGCCGCGGGCCGACGGGTGATCGGGTGGAGAAGGGCGGCGCAGACGACGAGGTCGAGCGCGCCCGCTGCGCGCAGGATCGCAGTCGTGGTCTCGTGATTGGTGCCGAGGATGACCGACGTCATCCCTTCGAACGCTGGCGGCGTCGGCCACAGCCCGAGCGCGTACACGCCGTGACCGGCAAAAGCACAGAGCACGGCGACGACGGCGGTCACCTCCGTCGCGCGATGCCGCGGACCGACGGCGAGAGCAGTCACGAGCAGCACGGGGCTCAGGATCTGCGCACCGTGCTCGATGAAGGTCGGGAGCTGCTCCTGATCCGCCAGGTACTTCGCGTAGGCCAGAAGGGCCAGGCAGGTCGCGCCGACCCCGAGCCCTGCCATCTGGATCCAGGAGCGCCGCCGGACCGTCCAGCAGAGCGCTGCGCAGACGACGTAGGGCCACGCCATCCAGGCGACGACACGCTGAACGAAGCCGTCGTCGGCACCCGTCCCGACGAACGCGTCCCAGTCGATCCCGAGGCGCGCGGCGAGTTCGTAGGTTCCTTCTCTCCAGAAGATGACGCCGTACGGTCCCTCCCAGTAGAGGTGCTGCCAAGCCCACCCGGCAAAGCACAGGAAGGCGGCGAGTCGAAGGAGGAGCGTCGCGCGGCAAGTCATCTCTTGCGACCGAGCGTTCACTTTAGCCCCGCGTCTGGGGATGCCACGGCGGCCTGCGGCGCGATCTGTGCATCGGCGCGTCTGGGCAGGCGAAGAGGAGCGCGGTACGCCACCGTGAACGCGGCTACCCTCTCGCCATGACGCGGACCGCAGGCAGCGAACACTGGTCGATCGACGTCCCCGAAGGGTGGAGCGTCCGCGAGGACGAGGACTGCCTGTCCATCCTGTCCCCCGTCCACGAGGACGCGCTGCAGCTCAGCAGCCATCGCAAGAAGGCCGGCGCGGTGTCGGACGCCGACCTCCTCGAGTTCGCCGCCGATCATCTCGACGCCGGCGCGCCGCGACGAGGGGCGGGTCTCGGCGACTTCGTCGGCTTCGAGATTGCCTACGAGGTCGACGAGTTCGCGCGTCGAGAGTGGTACCTGCGCAGCGGTCAGACGCTGCTCTTCGCGACGTACACCTGCGCTGCCGCACGCGCAGGCGTGCGCGACGAGGAGGTCGAGCTCGCCCTGATCACTCTGAAGGTTCGCGGCGATTGAGGCTTCGGCCGACCCCGCGCAGTTGGTACGAGAGGCCATGCGCATCTCGATTCAGGCGGTCGTGACGGGGCTGGCTCTGGCCGGACTGGCGAGCTGTGGATCTGGCAACGTCGAGGCTGCCGCCGCGACGTCTTCGTCCGCAGAGCCGGGCGCGGCCTCATCACCCAAGGCCACCTCACACGGGACCTGGACCAACGACCCCTACGTCCTGCGCGTCTCCGAGCCGTTCACTGGCGACCTCGACGGGATGCGCGAGCGCGAGGTGATCCGGGTCCTCGTCTCCTACAGTCGCACGAACTTCTTCCTCGCCGACGGCCAGCTGCGCGGCTTCGAGGTCGAGCTCTTCCGCGAGCTGGAGAACGAGCTCGTCGCCGATCGCCCCACCGGCGCGCCGCCCTTGCACTTCGCGTTCCTGCCGGTCTCCTTCGACGAGCTGCTCCCGTCGCTCCTCGAGGGCCGCGGCGACGTCGCTGCCGCGTCGCTTACCGCGACGCCCGAGCGCGCTCGCACGGTGTCGTTCACCGAGCCGTACCTGACGGACGTCGACGAGATCGTCGTCGCCAACGCGAACGCACCGCGCATCGACGCCTGGGAGGACCTCGCCGGCGAGGACATCCTCGTCGCGTCCGGGACCTCGTACGAGGCCGACCTCGAGCTCATCAACGAGGACTTCGCGGCAGCGGGCCTCGAGCCGATGCACATCGTCCACGGTGGGCGCGGGATCAAGACGGAGGACGTCCTCGAGCTCGTCCACGCCGGCGCCTTCCGCTACACGGTCTGTGACCGGTTCGCCGCCGAGCTATGGGCGGGCGTGCTCGACGGACTGCGGCCGGAGCCGGAGGTGCAGCTCCGGGTCGGCGGCGAGATTGCGTGGGCCGTGCGGCCGGAGAGCGTCGAGCTCAAGGCGCTCCTCGACGACTTCGCGCGGCGGAATGCGAAGGGCACGCTGATCGGAAACGTCCTCTTCAAGCGCTACTTCGGTCAGACGAGGTGGATCTCGAACCCGCTCCTCGACGAGGACCGCAGTCGCCTCGCGCCCTTCCGCGCTGCGATCGAGCGCTATGCCGAGGAGTTCGGCTTCGACTGGCGACTCATCGCGGCGCAGGCGTACCAGGAGTCCCGGCTCGATCCGAACGCGGTGAGCCGGTCCGGTGCCGTCGGGCTCATGCAGCTCCTGCCCGCCACCGCGAAAGACATGGGCGTCACGGATCTGAAGGACCCCGATCGGAGCCTCTACGCCGGGGTGAAGTACATGGGCTGGCTGCGCAAGAACTTCTTCGACGAGCCGCAGCTGACCGCCGAGGCCCAGGTGGACTTCTGCCTCGCCGCCTACAACGCGGGACCGAGCCGCGTGAAGCGCTGGCGCGAGGCGGCGCCGGAGCGCGGGCTCGACCCGGACGTCTGGTTCGGGAACGTCGAGCTGCTCGCGCTGGAGGACGTCGGCATGCAGCCGGTTCAGTACGTCGGCAACATCAACAAGTACTTCGTGCTGTACGCGCTGACCATGGAGGGCATGGCGCAGCGCGAGCGGGGACTCGAGGAGCTCGAGACTGGCCGATGAGGACCTGGGCAGAGATGCCCAGGCTCGACGCGCGTTTCGGTCAGCAAGCGCGCCGGAGACATCACCAGGATGCGGGCTGCGCAGGCAGCTGCGATTGCCGCCCAGGATGATCGAAGAAGAAGCGGGCGCGTTTGCAGGATCTGCAGCCGCGCCCGCTTCGTACCGAACATCGGACGTCGGGCCAAGGTGGAGTTCGCCGCCCGACGAACGGGTCAGAACTCGACGACGATTCGGGCCTTGAGTCCCGGACCCTCGTTCGAATTGAAGAACCCGTGGAAGAACCCGGTGCTGCCCGAGTCGGCGGGATTGAGCCCGCTACGCCCGGTCATCGCGAGGCTGTAGTCGAAGTTCGCATCACCGTTGGCGATCCACTCGTTGACCAGATCGGTGACATCCCACTCGAAGACTCCCTCGCCGGTCACCGCGACGACGTCCTCCTCGACGAGCTCGATGAAGTTCGACTTGAAGTCGAAGAACGAGCCCGAGCCAGTCGGATCGAGCGGGTCGATCGTCTCGGGATCCTCCGTGACCGCGTGGGCGGAGATGTAGAAGGGATTCGAGGGCGACGGAACCGTTCCGAACTGCTGGAACGTGGTTCCGACTCGAAGCACGGCCCTCTGGCAGAGGCCGGGATAGCCCGTCGCATCGAAGTCGTTGAACATGAAGTAGGTCGTCTCCTCCCAGAAGCCGACCGGTCCGTTGGCTCCGCCCCCGCTGTTCAGGAACGGATCCGGGGTGCTCGAGCGGATCACGGGACGGCCGGTATCCCTGATGTAGGGAGCCCCAAAGGCCCAGGCCGTCGTGAAGAAGTCGACGTCGGACTTGATCCGATCGACGAGACGGGACCCATCGGCGGACGACTGGGGAGGAAGCGAAGTCTTCGACGTGACCTGGTGGGCCATGCCTGGACCGGCGTACAGGAACCCGCAGAGTCCGAGGCAAAGCGCAGCGTTCGTTTTCGTGAGCATGGTGGGCGGCCATTGGGCTGGCCGTGGGTGCAGTGAAGATCGCGAGCGGCAATATTGAGATTGCGACTCGTTCTCAATACCATGGGCGGGGCGCACCGAACGGTCAAGTCAGATTCCTGCCGTCGAACGATGCGAGCTCATCCACCTACCAGGGACACCTGCCATCGAAGACTGCTCGCAAGACCGAAAGCCCACGACATCCCGCGCAGCGCTCGCCGTTTCGGGCCTCGCGCTCGTCGCTGCGGTCGCGCTGGTGCTCCTGCGGTGGGGCAGCGGACCGTCCGGCTCGCCGACTCGGCACGCGATCGCAGCGCCCGTGAAGACGGACGAGACGCTCGACGACCGCTCGTCCGAGCACGCGGTCCACGCCAGGCGCGCCGCCGGCCGACCCGAGGCGTCGCAGCGCAGTTCAGTGGCTCCCGCGACGGCTGCGTCGGGGACGACCGGCCTGGTGGGTCGCGTGATCGGTACGAATGGAGACCCGGTGCCTTCGATCGAAGTCGTCGCATGGCGCGTCGACCGACGCGAAGGCGTCACAGAGACCGACGAGAACGGACGATTCGTGATCACTGGCCTCCTCCCGGGCGACGGCTACCGGGTTTCGATCGGGAACGACCACCGAGCGATAGGAAGCCGAGAGGACGTCGAAGTCGTCGAGAACGTCCTCTCCGACCTCGGAGACCTGGCCGCGCGTCCCGGAGCCAGCGTTCGCGGTGTCGTGCGGGCCCAGACCGGTGAGCCGATCGCAGGCGCGCGCGTGGAGATCGAGTCGAGCTGGCGTTCCGAACCCGTCGTCAGCGACGAATGGGGACGCTTCGATGCGGGAGTCCTGTTTCCCGGACGGACCGCCCTCGCCATCGAAGCAGAGGGCTGGGCGTTGCCGGAGGCGTACGTGCGCGAGTTGCTCGAGGGCGAAGTCGTGACCGATCTCGAGCTGACCCTCGTTCCGGCGGCGCCAATCACGGGCGTCGTCGTCGACGAGCTGGGCGGGCGCCTGGCCGGCGCGTCGATCGAGGCGATCCGGACCGGCTCCGCCGTCTTCGCGCAGAGGCGCGATGTCCGGCGGAGCGACGGCCGCGGTCGATTCGCGTTCGAATCGCTGGCGCCGGGCACCTATCGCATCAGCGTGACGAGGCCGGGGCATCGCCCGAAGAACCTCTCGAGAGTCGACGCGGGAGCGGGCCCCCTGGAGCTCGTCCTCGAGAGGTCGGCGGTCATCGAGGGAACCGTCGTGGACCGGCAGACGGGCCGGCCCGTCGTCGCGGACTCCCTGCGCATCTGGTGGGCTCGACCGCGGAGGGACGGCGCGGAACGACCGGCTCTCCAGCTGTACCAGGAGCCGATCGACGTCAGCATTCGGCAGGACGGTTCGTTCACGATCGGCGTCGAACGCGCAGGGACGATGAGGGTCGAAGCGCAGGCCAGAGGTTTCGCGCCCACTCTCTCCTCCCGATTCGAGGTGGGACGAAAGGGTGTCACCCCCGCGGTCATGGTGAGGCTGAGGCGCGGTGCGAGACTCTCTGTCAGCGTGCTGGACCGGCAGACGCGAGGGCCCGTCGCGCAGGCGATCGTCGACGTCCACCGCGCGTCACCGCTTCTCGGGCAGCCGCCCGCCGGTGACGCTGCGTCGTCGGTCCCGGCGCGTGAGCTCGGCGCTCGCGTGGCGAGAGGGAGGACCGGAGCGGACGGCGCAGTCGCGATCGACTCGCTGCCGCAGGGCTCGTTCGTCCTCTGCACCCGACGCGACGGCTACGCCCCGGAACGCGTCGGCATCGTTCGCGTGGACGAGACCCCGCCGCGCGGACCGATCGAGGTCCTGCTGGGACGAGGCGGTTCGATCGAGGGTCGGGTCGCGCGTCCGGGCGGCGAACCCGAGCCCGCGGTCGAGCTCCTGGCCACCTCCTCCGCGGGATACGAGTCCAAGGCGCTGTCGCTGGCGGACGGGCTCTATCGCCTCGACCACCTCTCCCCTGGTCGCTACAGGGTCGAGGTGATCGATTCTCGCGTGCTACCGAGTCACGACGCGAGCGAGACGCTGGCGGACGAGGGTGAGTTTCCGGTGATCGTCGTCGACGGTGAAGCGACGCCTTACGACCTCACCGTCCGGCGCATCGAACCCGGCTCGTTGACGGGCAGTCTCACGATCAACGGAGAGACCGCAGCCGGCATGACGGTGATCCCGCACCGGTTCGAAGGCGGCCGGTACATGCCGCGGTTCGGCGGAGAGGTACGCGCGAAGACGGACGATCGCGGCCGATTCGAGTTCCGAAGTCTTGCTCCGGGGCTGTACTCGCTGCGGGCCTTTCGCACGTGGGCGGAGTCCTACGACTGCGGACAGGTGACGATCCGACCGAACGAAGAGGCGCTCGCGATCGTCGACATCCGCCTCGGCGCGATCCGCGGACTGGTTCTGGACGCGGACTCGCAGCCTCTCGCAGGCGCGAGTATCCACGTGCAGCGTGAGTCGACGGAGACTTCAGCGTGGGACCCGCTCGGTGGAGGGCAATCGGGCGCGAGCGGACCGGACGGGAGGTTCTCTTTCGAGCTGGAGGCGGGGAGCTACGCCATCTCCGTGCAGGCCGAGGGACACGCGCCCCGCCGTATCGAAGGGGTCCAGCCGCTGGTCGACGGCGGGAACGACCCCCTCCAGGTCCGGCTCAAGAAGTCTGACTGATCCGACCGATCCGTCAGATCCCCTCGCGCAGGAGCACCGTCGCGCGAGCCTCCGAGAACCGCGTGGAGCCACTCGCGTCCGTGCAGATCATCTGGGTCCAGACGACCAGCGCATCCGATCCCGTCGGCGGCGGAGTCGGTCCGAACGAGTACGTCACGGAGCCTGCGACGTCGGAGGCGACCGGCGCGTACTGCACCGAGCCGGGCGCCGGCCAGCGGACGAGCAGCGGACGCTCGAAGGTCGGCGCGAATCGGAACGCGGCCTGACCCGCAGCCAGGAGCGAGGCCTCGCCTCCGACTCCGACGTCGTCCGCGCGGATGGCCCACGATCCACCGCCAGCCACTCGGTCGGGTACGACGAGAGTGCACGGCGTTCCGTCGAGGAAGTTGAGCGAGCCCGATCCCGTGAACGGCTCACCCGGCTCTCCGGGGATGAAGCCAGGCCCACCCGGATCGCCGCCCTCGACGACGCACTGCTGCAGCCAGGCTTCGACGCCAACGCCCAACGTCGACAGGCCGTCGCCGCCGTCCCCGTCGATGATGTCGATCGCGAACCCTCCGTCGCCGCCGCGAATCGTCGAGCCGTAGGCGTAGAGCGACGACGTCTCGTTGACCTGGGAGCTTCCCAGCAGCACGGCCGTCCCCCCATCTCCTCCAGACGCCGAAAGCCCGCCCTCGCCGCCGACGGCGCTGGAGGACGAGAGCGTGACCTGCGAACGGCCCGAGATCCGGAGCGCCAGACCTCCCGCTCCGCCCGGAGGAGAGAACAGCCCCGCGGTCCCCGTCGTCCCCACGCCTCCCCGCAGGTCGCAGCTCTGAATCACCACGTCGAATGCGGAGGAGATCGAGAGGGCGTTTCCGCCATCGCCGAGAGCCAGGGCCGAGCACGACCCGAAGCCAGTGGCTCCGGTGATCTCGCAGTCCTGGAAGTGAACGGGACCGCGGGAGAGGGAGACCGACACCGCGGGCTGGGGTTGGCACTCCAGGCCGCCCGGGGGCGCGACGACGTCGAGCCCGGAGATCAGCAGCTGACTCCCGGCGGGGATCCCGGCCACGTCGAGCCGCCCCTGGACGACCGCGCCCTGACCGTCGACGACGATCGCGATCCCCTTGCCGATCGAGACGTCCTCGACGTACGTCGTCGGGTCGACGAGCAGGACATCGCCGGCCGCGACCGCGGCCACCCCCTCGGAGATCGTGGTGATCGCGCGGGTCGGACCGACCCGCGTGACGTCTCCGGGCTGAGCTGCTGCGGAGTGCGCGACGATCAGTCCCGCGGCCAGACAGAGGGCTGCGCGGCGAACGCGCATCCCGAGGGATTGCGTGGGGTGGAGATGTGCCATGTCGATGTAGATGTTCGCTTGCATGGCCGCGCGTCACGTAAGGGCTGTGCGAAGGACCGGCGAAGTCAGCCCGCCAGAGCGAGCGTGGGTCGAGCGACCGGCGCAACGAGTCCGTCGACATCGGCCTGGGACCGAAGCCGCGTTCCGGCGGGGACCAACAGTCCGTCGGGAAGCGACAGCCCGTCAGCGATCCGGCAGCGGTCGCCGAGGATGACTCCGTGGCCGAGGACGACGCGCTCCCCGATCCGCGAGGCGTGGCCGACCTGGACGCAGGGGCCGACGTAGGTGCCGTCGCCGATCCGGACGCGGAACCCGACGGCCGCGCCCTGGCCGATCTCGACGTCGGCGCCGGCGTCGAGGCCGCCGCCGACCATCGCGAGGTGACCGACGACCGAGCGGGCGCCGAGTCGGATCCCGCTGACGATGATGCGGGCACCGTCGACGACGTTCGTCCCGAGCGTGGCGCGGTTCGACACGTACACGCCATCGGCGAGGTCGAGCAGCGGAAGGTCCCGCACCCACGTGTCCGGGTACAGCGTCACGTCGAGGCTTCCTCGGTACCCGAACCCGCGCAGGACGAGGCCACGCAGCGGCCGCGATCCGAGCACGAGCGAGAGGACCGGCTTGCAGTAGAAGAGCGTCGTCCACGCGGCTCCGTGCACGCGGCGCGCGAGGTAGTCGCGGTCGCTCGGCGAGCGCTCGAACCGCCCCTCCTGGATCCGCCCGACGACCGGTCGGGCCACCGCGATCGCGCCGGCGCAGAGCACGAGGACGTACGCCGCGGGCACGCACAGCCAGGCGAGCCCGAGCGGGAGCCGGCTGTCGATTGCGACGGCGAGGTTGAGGGAAACGAAGGCCGCGAGGCCGTGGAGGACGACGGGGAGCAGTGCGAGGGCGTTGAACATCTCACCCAGGCGTGCGGAGAGGAGCGCTGGGAACTGCCACCCGGGCGCAAAAAAACTCGCGCGTCGTCCGGGTCGGGCGGAGGGGGTTCCCGCGGCCGCGTCGCGACGCGGTGTATCGTCGAGCAGCTCGCCTCTTTCCCCCCCGTCGCCAGGGGCTCCCCATGGCTCGTCGACTCCTCCTCGCGCTCGCATTCGCCTCGTTCGTCGGACTCGCCTGTCTCTGGCTGGATGGCGAAGCTGACGTTGATCCCCCGTCCTCGGTGAGCGGTCCTTCGGATGTCGAGGCCTCCGACGATCCGGCAGCCGTCGTCGAACTCTCTACGACGGAGCCGGCGACCGACCGCGTCGCGCTCGTCGACGACTCGCCCACCGGCGCGGTCGCCCCCGATCGAGCGCGCGTCGTGATCCAGGTCAGAGAGCGAGAGACGAAGGCCCCCGTGCCGCATGCGCGTGCGTGGGCCTTCGCGGACGAGAACGTCGAGAAGGAGTGCGACGAGAACGGAGTCGCGGTGTTCGACGTCGAGCCGGGGAGCGTCTCCGTCAGCGCCCAGCCCCCCTGGCGGTTCGGATTCAGTCCGCTCATGGCGCTCGCCTACGACCCGGAGACGGGTGAGCCGAGCGCGGAGCGAACGGTGGACGCCGCAGCCGGCGAGAGCCTCGACGTCACTCTGGAGCTCACGCTCGGCGGCTCGATCCGCGGACGCGTACTGGACGCGGCGGGGAATCCGTTGCCCGACTTCTCGTTCGTCGTGTTCGAGGCTGCGCGGAGCCGATGGGGCGACTCGAAGGCCTGCAAGACGGATGAGAACGGCGCGTTCCACCTGATGCAGCTCCCGGAGAACTGGTACCTGATCTCCCCCGACCCGAAGGGGCACGACGTCTTCCCCTTCGAGAAGCTCCACGTCGCGCTGGGTGAATCGAAGCACGTCGAGCTGAGGCTCGCTCCCGGCCGACTCGCGCGGGCCACGATCGAGTGCGTGCAGGCGGAATCGGGCGAGCCGTACCCGTTCCGTATCGCGGCGCGCTTCGGTCGCGCGGACGGCGTTGCGGAGACGGCGAAGGACTGGAGGGGCCCGGGCATCTGGGACTTCGCGGGCCGTCCCCCGGCGGCGTTCGATGCGGAGGTTCGCCCGACGCGCTACCAGGTCGTCGTCGAGGCATCGTCGGGTCCCGTCCTTCCCTCGGGCCCGCACTTCATCACGCGCTCTTGGAGGCAAACGGCCTACGCCGACGTCGACGGGGAACTCGAGGATCCGGTGTTCCGGATCACCACGCCCAAGGTCGGCCCGACGGCTCGAGTCCATGGTCTCCTGACGCGAGAGCTGGCTCCGTCGGCCCCACCGATCTCGGTCGTCTTCGACGATGCGGCGGGTGAACGGCAGCGCATGCGCGTGTGGTTCGATCCAGAGGCTGGCGATGGACGCTTCGAGCTCCTGGTGGACCTCTCCCACGTCCCGAGTGGAAGGCTCCGCTTCGTCCAGGGTCGGGGGAGCGACAGGCGGGAGCTGCGCACGATCGTGGTGAGCGAGGGCGACCAGTCGGTCGAGATCACCCCGCTCCAGACCGAGCCCGAGGCCCGGTAGTCAGTCGACGGATCGCGTCACTTCCCGTCCGGCGACCACGACTTGTCGGGGTGCGCCGGCGGGGGCGGCACGTCGCGCGGATCCTCCGCGATCTTCTGCAGAAGGACCTCGATCGCCTTCTCCAGCTGGGCGTCGCGGCCGTTGAACGTCTCGTGCGGGAGATTGTCCACGACGATGTCGGGGACGACGCCCCAGCCTTCGATGAGCCACTCGCGCTCCGGACCGTAGACGCCGGTCTGCGGTGCGCGGGCGAGGCCACTGTCGCTGAGGCGGTTGTTGCTACTCAGCCAGATCTCGCCGCCCCACGTGCGGGTGCCGATCACCGGGCCGAGACCGAGGCGACGGAAGCCCTCGGCGAACGCCTCGCCGTCCGACGCGGTGCGCTCGTCGACGAGCACGACCATGTGGCCGCGGAAGGCGTACTGCATGTTCCACGTCGGCTGGCCGGTGCGACCCTGCCAGTAGAACCACGCGCGCCGCATCAGCTTCTCCAGGATGATGCTGTCGATGTTGCCGCCGCGGTTGTGGCGCACGTCCACGATCAGGCCCTGGCGATCGAAGACGGGGTAGAAGTTGCGGTACCACTCGGTGAGGTTCGAGCCCCCCATCGCGCGCAGGTGGACGTAGCCGACGCGTCCCTCCGTCGCCTCGTCGACGGCGAGGCGGCGCGAGAGCTCCCAGTCGGAGTAGCGCAGGTTCAGCTCGTTCGAGATCGGCTCGACCATGATGTCGCGCGGCTCCGCGCCGGCCTCGTCGCGGAGGCGAAGGCGAACGGGACGGCCGACCTTGCCGCGGAGCAGCTCGCCGATGTGGTCGACGTCGAGCGTCGCGCGGCCGTCGATCGCGAGGATCGTCGCGCCGACCTCGACGCGGTGGTACGGGTCGCCGAGCGGGCTGCGGCGCGCGGGCAGGTCGGGATCCGCGCGGAAGATCTGCTCGACGACGTAGCCGCCGGCTGCCGCGTCGCGGCGGAGACGCGCGCCGAGAGCGCCGATCTGCGTGTTGTCGTCGCCGCGCCGGATGTCGCCGCCGCGCACGCTGACGTGCAGTGCGGAGAGCTCGGCGACGACCTCGCCGATCAGGTGGGACAGCTCATCGCGCGTCGTGACGCGGTCGACGAGCGGCAGGTACTTGTCGCGCACCCCATCCCAGTCGAGCCCGTGCATCCCCGGGTCGTAGAAGTAGTCGCGCTCCAGGCGCCAGGCGTCGATGAAGATCTGGCGGTAGTCCTCGCGCAGCGAGATCGGGAAGGTCCAGCCCGAGAGATCGACCTTGCTGTCCTCGCCGAGCTTCGCCTTGCCGGGCCTGGCCGGGACGACGTGGAACCCGCCGGTGCGGACCAGCAGCTTCTCTCGGTTGCGCGCCATGTCGTACGCGCGGACGCCGGACGCGACGACCTCCGGCTTGGCATCGGCCTCGATCTTCAGCGAGACGAGGTCGCTGCCGTCCTCGCCGGACGAGAGCATGAAGAGGGCGTCCTTCGTGACGCTCAGCCCGCGGTAGTTGCCCGCCGAGACCGGGACGCGCCAGACGCGGGCCTCGAGTCCGTCCGTTTCGATCGCGGGAAGCTCGGGCTTCGCGTCTTCGTCGTTCTCGGGCTTCGCCTCTTCCTTGGACTCCTCGTCTTCGTCGTCCTTCTTCGCCTTGGCCGCCTCGCGGCTCAGCTCGTCCTCGGGCCAGAACGTCGGCCGCAGGTCCGACTGCAGCGCGACCTGGTAGACCTCGATCGTCTTGTCGAAGTACGGCTCGGGCTGGCGCGGGCCCCAGGGACTGCTCACCTCGCTCCGAAGCGCGCGGTCCGAGAGGAAGTAGAGCCACTTGCCATCGGGCGAGAACGCGGGCGTGCGGCTGTTCGAGCGATCGCTCGTCACCGCGTGACGCTCGCCCGTCGCGAGCTCATAAAGCCACAGGCGCGTGAACGAGTTCGGCGCGGCCTGGGAGAAGCAGAGCCAGCGCCCGTCCGGGGACCAGCCGAAGTCGCGAATGCCCTCGCGGCTGGTGCTGACGAGCGACTCTTCGCCCGTCGCCACGTCGAGGATCTTCAGGTCGTCGTTCTTGTCCTCGAACGCGACGTGCGTGCCCGCCGGCGAGGGAAGGCCGCCGAAGCGGAGCGTCGTCCCGTTCTCCGTGAGCCGCGCGGGCACGCCGATGCCATTCGCGGGCCGCGTCTCGAACTCGACCTCGCCGCTCTCGTCGGACAGGAGGAGGATGCGCTCGCCGTCGAGGAACTCCGCGTCCCGGTACCGGGTCCCGGGCTTTCGATCGACCTGGATCCGCCGGCCGTGCCCGACGGGGAACACGAAGACCCTCCCGCGGCTCGTCAGCGCAATGCGCTCGCCCTCGGGATCGACCGCCATGTTCGTCAGGTAGTCGAGCGGGTCGGTCTCCCACTTCTCCGCGAGCTGGTCCAGGTCGGACTGGAGCGTCACGTCGAGCTTCTCGTCCGTTCCCGCGTCGAGGTCGTAGATCCAGAGGTCGGCGCCGAGCTGATAGACGATCCGACCCGTTTCGCCCGACGCGTCGAGCTCGGGATCCTTGACGTCCCAGTCAGTGTGGTTGGTCAGCGCGCGCGCGTCGCTGCCGTCCTTCGCCATCGACCAGAGGTTCATCATCCCGCTGCGATCGTTCACCCAGATCACGCGGTCGCCGCGGACCATCGGCGAGTGGTCCTCGCCGTGACTGTCGGGCGTCAGCGGCGTCGCCTCCGCATCGCCGGCACGGAAGCGCCAGAGGTCGCGGGCCGTTCCGCCGACGTAGCGCCGCGTGTTGTTGCGGTGGAACCCGGGACGCACGAAGAAGAGCGTCTCGCCGCTCGCACCGAACGCGCCGTCGCTCGCCTGCATGAGCGGATACGGCGTGTGCGTGTGCGCCTCGTCGTCGTAGCGCACGAGCATCGCGTCCGGGAGCGTCGAGTGCCGCAGCGTCGCGTAAACGACGTCGCCGTCGGGCGTCCAGCCGGTCACGATCGCGGCCTCGTCCTCCCACGTGATCCGCTCGGGCACGCCGCCGCGCAGCGGCATCGTGTAGGCCTCGATCGGCCCGTCGTAGGTGGCGCTGAACGCGACCTCGGTCCCGTCGGGAGAGATCGCCGGCGCCTGCTCGGTTCCCGCGTGACTGGTGAGTCGACGCGCGAGGCCGCCGGTCGCGTCCACGGTCCAAAGGTCTCCCTCGGCGCAGAACACGATCGTGTCGCCGTGGAGCGCCGGCTCGCGGTAGTAGCCGCGGACGGCGGCGTCGGCGTCCTGCGGGGCGGCGGAGAGTGGCGTTGCGAACGCCAGGAGCGTCGCGGCGGAGAGGGGGTCGAGTCGCATGGAATGGCGTGCCGGGCGTGAGGAGAGAGCCACAGCCTAGCCCGGAGCCTCCGTGCGACGGACCGGTCCTACCTCACTCGAACGTCAGCGCAACGGCGTCGGTGAAGTTGCTCGTCGACGTCGGGTTCGCGTCCCGGTACCAGGCCTGGAACGTCCAGGTCGAGCCCGGGAGCGCGAGAGTCGGGCCGTTCGGCGTCGGGATCCCCGAGAGGTTGACGACGAGCTCGAACGAGCCGCTCGCCCCTGAGTTCTGGATCTGGCCGGGACCGACGTAGCGACCGATCGCCCCGCCGAGGCACAGGCGGCCCTGGCTGTTGCTGACCGGGAACACGGCCGCCTGCGTCTGGCTCGTGAGGAAGTAGCCCGAGGCGTTCCGCGGAAGCGCGGACGCGCGGATCGTCACGTCGCGCAGGGTGAGGAGCTCGCTCCCGCGCGCGCGGATCGACGCGGGCATCCCGGTGCTGTTCGGAATTGCCGGGGTGCAGATCTGCTCGCCGATGGGCCGCTCGTGATCGAGCTTGTTCTCCAGCCACACGACGGCCGAGTCCTCGCTCCCGATCGCATCGAGGTCCCCGTCCGCATCGACGTCCGCGAGGTCGAGAGCGCGCAGGATCGAACCGGTCGTCTCGGCAGGATCGGCCACAAAGCCCATGGGGCCCTGGCGGAAGAGCACCACCGCACCGGCTCCGCCGACGGGATCGCTGCAGTGCACGACCAGGTCGTCGTCGCCGTCCCCGTCGACGTCGCCCGCCGCGATCGACTCGGAGAGCAGCCCTGCCGGAAGGACGAGGGGCGTGCCCGCCGACCAGCCGTTCGGGTGATCGTTGCGCACCCAGCGCACGACCTGATCTCCGACGTACGCCGCGTCGAGGTCGCCGTCGTCGTCGAGATCCGCGAGCGCGACCTCCCACGTCCGGTCCGTCGGCACGTTGAACGGCGGCGCGAACCTCGATCCGGTCCACTCGTGGATCGCGAGTCCGGAGTCCGGGAAGACGTTGTAGTAGCTCACCACGTCGAGATCGCCGTCGCCCTCCAGGTCCCCCACTTCGAGGCGAACCATGGGATTCGGGTCGGGGTAGTTCTCCTGGGGAAGGAAGAAGCCTCCGCCCGTGCCACGCCACAGGACGAGCCCGATGAAGTAGTTCGTGGCGAGGACGTCGACGTTGCCGTCTCCGTCGAAGTCCGCGAGCGCCACCGCGCGGATGCGAGACGGAACCGCTGTGTTGACGAGACTCTTCGCCTGGCCGAAGGACCCAGCCCCGTCCCCGCGCCGCCAGGTGACGCGGTCGTTCGACTCGACGTACGCGACGTCGAGCACGCCGTCGCCATCCAGGTCCGCGAGACTGCGTCGTCGATCGAGGAACAGTGCATCCTGCGCCGTCCCTTCGAGGCGAACCGCGTCGAGATCGCCGTTGCCGAGGCCGTCGAACGTCGCGATCGCCGCGCCGTTCCGCGGCGTGGCGACGACGTCGGGCCACCCGTCGCGGTCGAGGTCGTCGACGGCAGGACGCTCCGAATAGCCGATGGGATCGATCAAGGAGCCGCCGACGACGTAGAGCCCATTCGGCTGGAGCGCACGCCAGTTGACCGTCTCGTTCCGCAGGAGTAGGTCCCGGTCACCGTCGTCGTCCACGTCGGCGATTCGCTGTCGTCCGCTCCGGTAGTCCGGCTGGTTCCAGGCCGTCGGACCGGCGCTGATCGCCTCGGCGATGTCTCGCGGCGCGGGCTGCTGGCAGCGACAGTCGATGAGGACCTCCGGCAGGCCGTCGCCGGAGTGGTCCGGCAGCGCGTCGACGACGACGTCGATCGGGAGCTGACCCGAGAGGAGGCAGAGGCCGTTTGCGACGTAGCCGATGTCGACGAATGCCGCGTACTGGCCGGATCCGAGCCCGCGACGCCAGTGCCCGATGTAGTTCGCGAACGAACCGAAGCCGATGAAGTCCTCCTGCTCGAAGGCGAGCTCGTCCGTGATGCCGTTGCCGTCGACGTCGGCGAACGTCCCCGCGGCGAATCCGTGGTTGGACGTCCTCAGCGTGAAGCCGCCCGCGCCGTCGGCCTCCCACCACTCCGTCACCGGACCGGATCGGACGGTGATCAGGTCCCGAACTCCGTTCCCATCGACGTCGACGAGCTGGAGCTCGCGCGAAGCCGACGACGCGATGCGGCGGTACGTGTCGATCCCGCCGCCGCCGAGGCTCGGAAGCCAGCCGACTTCGTTCGCGAAGCGAACGACGAGGTCGAGGACCCCGTCGCCGTTCAAGTCCTCGGCGTCCAACGCGGGTCCGCCGGCGTAGCTGCCGGCGTCGAGCGTCGTTCGCGTCCACGGCGTCGACGGGCCTTCGTTGCGCCAGAGAACGAGGCCGTTCGACCCGGCGAACACGATGTCCTGGCGCCCGTCCCCGTCGAGGTCGAAGCCGCCGCCGCGCACCACGTCCAGCTCAGGCCCGACGAGCCCCGGACGCCGGGCGAAGCGCGTCCCGCCCATGTTCTCCAGCAGGAGGATCTGGCCGTCCGCTCCCGAAACCGAAACGACGTCCTCGTCGCCGTCCCCATCGAAGTCGAAACCGAAGACGTCGACCGGATCGAGTGAGACCGAAGTGAGCTGGCGTTCGACGAAGACCTGCTGACTCTGCGCCGGAACGGCGACTGCGAGCAGGGTCACGAAGGGAGCGAAACGGCGTCCGAGCATGTTCCGAGAGTAGTCTCGGACCGGCCGAACGTGTGGGCGCAGCCTGCGCTTCAGAAATCCAGAGTCTGAAGGCCGCGCTCGAGCACGACGTCGCGACGCTCCAGAACCTCGTCTCCCCGCAGCAGAAGCACCGTCACCGGCCCTGACCCGGTGAACGCGCGCAGGGACCGACCGTCCACGATCGCAGCGCGGTCGGTCGACAGCATCGCGTCCTCCACGGGGACGAGGAGAGGCTGCATCTCATCGTGAGCTGACTCCAGGCGGAACGCGTCCGCGTCGCTGCGACAGTGGATGACGAACTCCGCTCTCGTTCGCACCGTCATGCGGATCTGCGCGGGGTCCTCCACCTCGTCGAGCGCGAGCCGCTGCGGCAGCCAGGCCTCGTCGCCGCGTACGGTCAGCCACGAGTCGTCGAGCACCAGCGCGGGGAACTCGAAGCGCCCCTCGTCATCCGTACGTTGCTCGACGTCGACGCCGCCGCTCGTCGCCGACGGCGGTCGCAGTGGGCTTCCCTCCCACTCGTCGTTCGCGCGCACGGGCCGCTCCCACGCGAGGTCCCGCCCGACGTGCACGGCGACACCCGAGAGAGGCTCGCCGCTTCCGTCGATGACGACTCCGGCGATCCGAGTGGTCGGCGCAGCCGTGAGCTCGATCCGCAGCTCGCCTCCGTCCGGCGATGCGCTGACCGGGCCGACGGCGACGAGGGTGGCGTCGTTCGACGCGAAGACGTCGTAGGAGCGACTTGCAAGCCCTGCAAGTTCGAACTCACCTCGCGCGTCGGAGTGCGTGGCCTGGACCCACGGGAAGGGACCCGGGTGGCCGCTCGCGAGCGCTTCGGTCGTCGCGACGGCCGTCATCGAACGCTCACCGCGAACCGGCGCCGAGCCGAACCAGGTCGTGTCCGGAGTCCAGACGCGAATCCCCGGGAGCGGGGCTCCGCTCTCGTCGACGACCCGACCGCGGACCGACCTCGGCGGACCGGGGAGAAGCAGCTCGATGGGCTCCCCTTCGAGCGCTCGGTCCAGTTCGGGCTCCGTGAACCGCTCGACCGCGACACCGTGATCGAGGTCGACCGCGCGAAGCGCCAGCGACTTGCGCCATGGCTCGACGGGGAGAGCGAAGTCGCCCTCCACGCCAACCGTGATCGAGTCGCCTCCCGCGCTGACGAGCGCGTTCGTCGCGGGCGTGCCGACCTCGGTGAGCACGCGTCCGCGGATCACTCGTCGGCCGTCGTCACGCGTCTTGAGGACGAGCTGGAGGTCGAGGTCCGTCTCGCTCGGCAGGCTCAGGCGGGCCGACTCGAACCCGTCGCGAGATGCGACGAGCGACGCGCCGTCGAGGACCCCGACGGCGTCCATCTCGAACGACCCGAGCTCGTCGGTCGTCGTCGCGGCGAGGGGATTGCGGACCGCGAGAACGCGGTCATCGATTGCCAGCGGATGGAGGAAGCGGCCGGGCAGCATCACCACGACACGCGCACCTGGAACCGGCGAGCCGCTCTCGTCCACGACGCGCCCCGCGAAGCTCCTGCGCGGGCTCACGACGAGCGTGAGCTCGCGATCGGCGAGACGCGGATCGAAGAACGGCCGATGGATCGCTGCCCACTCGTCGCTCACGACGTCGAGCCGTCCGGCCGTTTCGATGGACTGGAGTCGTACCCGCCCCTCGACGTCGCTGGAGACGCTCGCGCCCTCGTCGGGTGCAGAGAACCGTCCGACCGCCTTCGGGTGGAACGCGACCTGGACGCCGATCACCGGGGCTCCGGCCGCGTCGAGGACGCGCCCGTGGATCCACCGTTCGGAGGCGATCTCGTGCGTGACTGCCGGAGCGTCCACGCTCTGCGACCGCGACCTCGTCGGGCGCTCGATGCCCTGGAGCGGCGCATCCTGGGTCGTGATCGCTGGCGCAACCGCGACGGGCGCATCGGACGGTCCGGAACCGTCGTCGCCGCTGCGCGAGAGCAGGAAGGGAAGTCCGAGGATCGCAACGATCCCGGCTGCGAGCGTCCACTGAGCAGGTACGGACATGAGCGTGGCGCCGAGGCCGGCGACGGGAAGGAAGCGGGGAACGCGCGGCTCCCCCATGACGGCGAGCGCTGACAGCCAGCGCTCGCGCGGGGCGCGCCGATCGAGGCGAGCGCGGAGGCGCGCGAGGCCGCGCTCGATCCGCGTGTGGACGGTCTTGACCGGGACGCCCTGGTGACCCGCGATCCGACGCGGGGACCACTCGCGCACGAAGCGGAGCAGGAGCGTCTCGCGGTACGGCTCGTCGAGGGCGCGCACCTCGTCGGCGAGCATCCGGTGGGACTCGAGCTCGGCGAGAAGCTCGTCGGGGGCAGGTGCGTGCGAGGGCCGGCCCGATGACGTCGCGCTCTCCCGGGTCGACCGGCGCGCTCGGCTGCGGTGCTCTTGACGGACGAAATTGCGGAGGGTGCGCGCGAGCCAGGCGCGCGACGTCACGCGCGCCTCACCGGCGGCGATCAGCGTGTCCTGGACGGCGTCGTCCGCGGTCGCGGTATCCCGTACGAGGGTCCGCGCGAGGCGGCGCAGCCAGGCGAGGTCGTCGAGGGAGACCGTTTCGTCCATTCCGGCCCGAACATGCCGCGGAGGGGGGAGATTCCTCAGCCGATCGCAAAAATCGCGGCGGGAAGCCGAGCGATGCGAGCGTGGGTGCCCGCCGACCTCCTCTCCGCGACTAGCATGCGGCCCGACCCGAACCGGGGCCTGCCTGCCGCAGATCCCGCGCCTTCAACGACTCTCGAGGGAGACCGATTTGAATCCGACGCTTCGCACACTCCGGACCCACGCATCCCGGCTGGTCCACGTCTCCGCCGCTCTCTTGGCCGTGACCGTCGCCGTTCCGGCGAGCGGCCAGCAGCCGGCCACGACACCGCAGAAGACGAACGAGAGGGGAAGCGCGACCGGTCGCACGGAAGCGAAGGGGCACTCCCACCCCAACCAGTACCTTCACCGCCCGGCGACTCCCATCTCCGACAACATGGAGCCGGTGATCGTCCACGAGGACGACGTGCGGCAGGCACGGGAGAAGCTCGCCGCTCTCGAAGCGCGCACCGGCAAGAAGCCGAACATCCTCGTCTTCCTGACCGACGACTGCGGCTGGCTGGACTTCGGCTTCAACGGCGGCGGTGTCGCAGTCGGTAACGCCACGCCGAACCTCGACCGGATCGCCGCACAGTCTCTGGTCCTGACGTCGGCCTACTCGACTCCCTCCTGCACGCCGACGCGCGCGACCGTCCTTACCGGCCAGTCGCCGCTGCATCACGGCCTCCTGCGCCCGCCGATGTACGGCGAGCCCGGCGGCCTCGAGGGAATGGAGACGACCGCGTCGATCCTGAAGACGCTCGGCTACCGCACCCAGGGCGTCGGCAAGTGGCACCTCGGCGAGGTCGAGGGATCGCTTCCGCAGGACGCCGGGTTCGACGACTACTACGGCTTCCTCGGCGTCTCCGACATGTACACCGAGTGGCGCGACGTGTACTTCAACCCGGAGATCGCGCTCAGCCCCGAGCGGACCGAGATGATGCGCCGGCTGGAGTTCAGTCGGCACAACGTGCACTGCACGCCGGCAAAGGGCGTCGAGAACCTGTACGAGATCGACCTCGAATCGATCAAGAACCTGGACCAGGACTGGGCCGCGTACAGCGAGCGCTTCATCGGCGACATGGCGGGCAAGGACCAGCCGTTCTTCCTCTACCACTGCACTCGCGCGGCGCACTTCGACAACTATCCGAACGACGAGTACGCGGGGAAGTCTCGGGCGCGAACGACCTACAGCGATTCGGTCGTGGAGATCGACGACATCTTCGGTCGGCTCATCGCCAAGCTCGAAGAGACCGGGCAGCTGGAGAACACGCTCGTCCTCTTCGGATCCGACAACGGACCCGAGGTCGAGATCATGCCGCACGGCCGCACGCCGGTCCGCGGCAGCAAGGGGACGACCTGGGAGGGCGGCGTCCGCGTGCCGACGTTCGTCTACTGGAAGGGAATGGTGACGCCGCGGCGCAGCGAAGGCCTCTTCGACTACGCCGACATCTTCAACACGTGCATCTCGGTCGCCGGAAAGCCGGGCGCGCAGGTGGCGGAGTTCCTGCCCGCGGAGCGCTACACCGACGGCATCGACCAGGTTCCCTTCCTCCTCGGCGACCAGGGGCAGTCCTGCAGGCGCAGCATCATCTACAGCACCGGCTCACGCGTCGCCGCGATCCGCATGGACGAGTTCAAGCTCCACCTCATCGTCCAGCTCCAGCACGCGATCTTCCCCCAGGGCAACAAGGGCGGCTTCACCGGCGCGATGGTCCACCAGACCGGCGGCCTCACGACGGTGAACCTGTACACGAACCCCAAGGAGGACATGTCGGTCGGCGTTCGGCACATCCCGGCGTCGATGCCGCTCGGCAACGAGCTGAACCGCTACGGCGCGGTGCTTGCCAAGTACCCGCCGCAGAGCAAGGTAGCGATGCCTGGCGACTCGAAGTGACCGGCCCCCACCGACGCACGGCTTGCGGTCGTTGCGTCGGGTGGGGCTCATCCTCTCGAGCTACTGGAACACGATCTCGACGCCGCTCGTGAAGTGCGACGTCGGGACCGGCGGGTTCACCGGATCGAAGTCGCGGTACCACGCCTGGAAGTTCCACGTGTCGCCTGCCATCGTCGGGACGAACCCCGTGGGGGTCGGGATCTGGCCCAGATCGATCGAGAGATCGAAGGAACCGCTCGATCCGGAGTTCTGGATCTGACCCGGTCCGACGTATCGACCGATCTCGCCGTTGAGGCAGAGGATCCCCGGGCCCGGCACGCCCGGAAGGAATCCCTGCGTCGCGCTGACGATCGCGAACCCGAAGGAGTTCTGCGGGAGGTCGGTGACGTGCAGTGTCAGGTCGTTGTCGGCCACGACACTGCTACCGCTCGCGGTCAGGACACCCCAGCCGCCGAGTGAGTTCGTCTGGTTCGGCGTGCAGAAGATGTCACCGAGCGTCGACGGGACCTCTGCGTAGACGAGGTCGTCGATCGCGTGGGCGTCGGTCGACGTCACGAGCCGGATCGCGTCGATCGGACCAACGCTGCCCGCCGCGACCCTGAACGGGGGACCGCCCGCGTTCGGCGGACGGAACTGCGACGAGGAGACGACCTGTCCGTCCCGAATGAAGCGGAGCTGGTACGGCGCCTCGCAGACGATCGAGACGCCTCCGAAGATCACTTCGCGACCGAAGCGGAGGATCCGCTGGGGGTCGTTCGAGGAGAGTCGTACTTCACCGCTGCTCGGCGGGAGACTCGGGTTCGGGACGTCGCTGTAGCTCCACGAGCCCCAGTCGTCGATCCCGCCGTAGCCGGTGGGCATGGGGCCCATGCCAACGAGGTCGTCAAAGTCGAGGATCGTGACCGTCTGTGCGGCGCTCGGCGCGAGAAGGGTCAGCGCGAGAGCTGCGAGGGTGATGGGCGTCTTCATGGGTCGTGGGGTGAGGGTGGGCATGCGAGCGGTCACCCCACCAGTGCGACGAGAGGCCGTATCTGGTTGCTCGAATCCGAGTTTTGGAAAGACTGCTCTCACTTCGAGAGCGGTCGCTCTGGAGTCGAGGCGCGAGGCTCAGCTCCGAAGCGTTCGCGGCAGCGAACGGCCACAACGATCTGGTCGACTTCGCGTACTTCCAGGCCAACTTCGGCGACGAGATGCAGATCGTCCTGACCGCGGACGTCGGGTACGCCGTCTCGATCGACGCGTTCGACCTCGGCAACTTCGGTGATGCGATCACGATGCCGTACGTCCGGATCACGGACGAGAATGGCGCGGTCCTCTCGGAGGATCTCGACGTTCCGCTCAACGCGGGCAGCTCGCCTGACGAGCGGAACTACGTCTTCCCGTCTCCCCCGTGCGGCCGGATCCTGGTGCTGCGCTTCGGCTTCAGCGGGCTCGGCTACAGCGGCCCCAACGTCGGGATCGACAACCTGACGTTCACCCAGCAGACGGCTCCGCCGATCCACCTGGGGACGAACGACTGCCTCGCGAGCCCGACCAACGGCGCGACGAACCCGGCGCTGATGCGCGCCTGGGGGAGTGACATCGTGGCCCAGAACGACGTCACGCTCCTAGCGACGGGAGTGCCGAACTACACGAACGGCTTCTTCATCGCGAGCCGAACACAGGGCTTCGTTGCGAACCCGGTCGGCTCGTTCGGCAACCTGTGCCTGGGCGGCGCAATCGGGCGCTACGTCGGTCCGGGTCAGGTCGTGAACTCGGGATCGGCCGGCATTCTCGCGCTCGAGATCGATCTCGACCAGACGCCGACGCCCGGAGGGTTCGTCTCGATCGCCGCAGGGGAGACCTGGAACTTCCAGGCCTGGTTCCGAGAAGGCTCCATCGCCGGCGTGTTCTCGAACTTCAGCGACGCGCTCTCGATCGCGTTCCGTTGACGAGTTCGGTCGAGGTGATGTGCTTCGAGCGGGAGCTCACACCCTGGGCAGCAATCTCCGATTCTGCTGCCCAGGCCGCGAGCCGACCTTGCTGGCGCACCCGCTGACGCGGGTGCAGCGTCGAGCCTGGGCAATTCTTGCCCAGGCTCTCAGCTCCCGCTGCTCCACAGCACCGGGTTGATCTCACTCGCCGCCGCATCCCCGGGCGCACAGCCGGGGAACCAGGTCGCCAGATCGGCGACCTGGTGCTCGTTCTGCGGCTCCGAGATGCGCATCGCCGCGTCGACGTAGATCACGGTCATGACCTTGCGCACGCGGTCCGAGCGGTTGGGCGGGGCGCAGTGGTAGGTCCAGCCGAGGTGGAACGAAACGTCGCCGAGCGAGAACGGCTCTTCGCTCGTTGCGAAGCCCGCCTGTTCCAGGGCACGGGCGCACTCGGCTTCGCTGTCGTCCGAGATCGCGAGGTGACGTCCTGCCTCGAACCGGTGGCTGCCGGACGCGAAGGCGAGTGGACCCATCTCCGGAGGCACGTCGACGAGCGGGATCCAAGCCGTGACGGACCGATCACTCGAAAGGGGCCAGTAGTACTGGTCGACGTGCCACGGGGTGTGCCCTCCGTCCCCCTCCGTCGGCTCCTTGTAGAGCGCTTGGTCGTGGTAGAGCCGGACGCTCTCGACCTCGAGCAAAGAGGCCGCCGCTGACGCGAGTCGCTGCGAGAAGACGAGTCGGCGTGCAGCGTCGTTCTCGCGCCAGAGGTTCATCACCTGGACAAAAGCGCGCTCGTACGTGGAACGCTCCTCCCACTCGCGCGTCGCAAGGTCGTTCTGCTTCGTCACCGCCTGGGTGAGGCCCGGTTCGAGCGAGGTGAGCTCATCGCGATCGAGAAGCTCGCGGACGGTCACGTGACCGTTCTCGCGGAAGCGAGCGATCGTGCCCGCGGCGGGCAGGAAGGGGCGATCGAGAGTCATTGGTAGACCTCAGGCGCGGTGGCGCGTGCGCTCCGTTTCCTGAGGCCCCCTTTCCAACCGTGCGTGCGGATTTCCCGCACACGGCTGACCGATGGTCTTCTCACGTTGCATGCGTGCTCCCGGGGTAGCGAATCGT
>JBCCSK010000003.1:0-47949 GCA_039200205.1 Planctomycetota bacterium | reverse complement strand
GTTGACGTACGACAGTCGCGGCGCGCGAGCGACCAGCGCATCGATCCCCCGATCCGTGACGCGTGAACCCTCCAGGTGGACGCGCTCGAGGTTCACCAGCCCAGGGAGAGCGTCCAGGACGTCGTCGCCGACGTCGTCTCGCGCGAGGCCGAGCGCGACGATTCGATCGGCGATCGGCGCGAGGGAGGCGACGCCGAGGGTCGAGGGCGCGGCCTCCGCGTGACGCCAGTCGACGTCGAGCCGACTCTCGGCAATACGCGGTTCGCGGTCGCCTCGGACGGCCACGATCCGCGCGCCAGTTCGTTCGCGGACCGAATCGAGGTCCGCCGCAGCGTTCCGCTGAGAAGCGTGCGCCCCTTCGAGCTCGCGGACGAGTTCCTCGGTCGGCGCCCCGGACTCGATCCACCGGCGCAGCGCGTCGATGGCGGACGGGTCGAGTCGATCCCCCTTCGGTGGCATCGCCTCGAAGTCGTCGGCGGGCAGCACCACGCGGTAGAGCAGCTCGCTGTCCTCCGGGCTCTCCAGATCGACGCCGTCGCTCCAGCCCTCGACGACGTCGAGGCGAAGGCTGCCCTTGGTCTTGTTCTCGTCGTGGCACTCGAAGCAGCGCTCGCGGAACGCCGCCACGACGATCGCGACGTCGCTCGGCGGCTCGTCGGGCTCGGGCTCGGACTCGACCTCTGGCTCGAGAGGCGGTGCCGCGATCGGCGCACGCTCGCGCTCCTCCGTGAGGTAGGGAGCGAGCCAGGGCGGCGCAGCATCGGCGAGGTGACCGCGGCCGTGCGTCATCAGCCCGCCCTGGTGACCGGCGAGCGCGACGAGGGTTGCGCAGAGCAGCAGCGTCACGCGTCGGATGAGCGCAGCCGTTCCCCCCCGCCCGAACAGCTCGATCGCCGCCGCGAACATGGCGACGACCGCTGCTGCGATGCCGTAGCCGCGGTGCGCCTGGAAGAGGTCGCCGCGGTACTCGCCGCCGCTGCCGAGCAGCCAGCCCGTGACGGCGGCGGCGACCGCTGATACAGCGAAGACGACCGAGAGCATGCGACGCGCGGGGATCGCGTTCCGCGAGACGAGCGTCCACGCCTCCAGCAGGAGGAGCGCGACGAGCATCCCGATCGGAACGTGCAGGACGACCGGGTGCAGTCGACCCACGAACTCGAGCCACTGGTCGACTCCGTACGCGGGTTCGACCGGGCGGAGAACGACGGCGTCGGTGACCTGCGTCAAGCGATCACCTCTTGGATCGGCTCGGCACCTTCGACGCCGACGAGCTTCTGGTCGAGGCCGTTGAAGAAGTACGTGAGTCCGTTCGGATCGAGGCCGAGCAGGTGGAGGATCGTCGCGTGGAGTCGCTTGACGTGGAAGCGGTCCACCACGGCCTTCGAGCCGAGCTCGTCCGTCTCCCCGACGCTCACCCCGCCGCGGATGCCGCCGCCCGCGAGCCACATCGTGAAGCCCCACGAATTGTGGTCGCGGCCCGTGCCCTCGGCGTACTCGGCCGTGGGCTGACGGCCGAACTCGCCGCCCCACACGACGAGCGTCTCCTCGAGCAGCCCGCGCCGCTCCAGGTCGACGAGGAGCGCAGCGATCGGACGGTCCGTGCGCCCAGCGTGGCGCGTGTGGTTGAAGACGAGGTCGCCGTGCGCGTCCCAGTTGTCGTCGTTGTGTCCGCCGCCTGAGTAGACCTGGACGAAGCGCACACCTCGCTCGACGAGCCGCCGGGCGAGCAGGCACTTCGCGCCGAACCGACGCGTTCGATCGTCGTTCAGCCCGTACATCTCGCGCGTTGCCTCGTCCTCGCTCGCGAGGTCGACGGCCTCGGGCGCGGTCGACTGCATACGGTACGCGAGCTCGAGCTGTTCGATGCGCGCGGCGAGCTCACCGTTTCCGGGACGCGCAGACGCGTGCAGACCGTTCTCTTCCGCGATGTGATCGAGCAGCGCGCGCTGCGCGGCGTCGGTCGTGCCCGCCGGACGCTCCAGCCCGAGGATCGGCGTGCCCTCGCTCCGCACCTGGACCCCCTGGAGCGACGCGGGCATGTAGCCGCTCGTCCAGTTCTTCGCCCCGCTGATCGGGCCGCCCGACTCGTCGAGCATCACGACGTAGCCCGGCAGGTTCCGATTGATCGTCCCGAGGCCGTAGTTGACCCACGAGCCGAGGCTCGGGTGGCCGGAGATGATCCGACCGCAGTTCATGTTGAGCAGCGCCGAGCCGTGGATCGGACTCTCGGCGTACATCGAGTGCACGAACGCGATCTTGTCGACCTGGGACCCGATGTGCGGGAACAGGTCGGAGACCTGCTTGCCGCACTCGCCGTAGGGCCGGAAGCGCCACTTCGGACCCACGACGCGCCCGCCCGCGCGCTTTCCCTGCCGCCCGAAGGTCGGCACGTCGATCGTCTTCCCGTCGAGGCGGTACAGGTCCGGCTTGTGGTCGAACGTGTCGACCTGGCTCGGGCCGCCGTACATGAACAGGAAGATCACGTGCTTCGCGCGCGCGAGCCGCTCGCGTCCCACGGGCGTTCCGCCAAGGGGGTTCGCGCGCACGCCGTCGGCCGCGAGCGCCTGCGACTTCAGGAATTCGGTCCCGAGCATCCCGGTCAGCGCCACGGCCCCGAACCCGCCCGCGCTGTTCCACAGCATCTCACGGCGCGAGAGTCGGCACGCGCGCCCCGGACTCCTTCGTCGTCTCTCGTCCATGGTCATCGCCGGTTCAGTCGAGCCAGAGGAACTCGTTGAGGTTGAAGAGTCCGAGCGCGAACAGCTCGAGCGCGCGCGTCTCGCCGAGGCCGTGCTCGGCGCGGAGGTCGCCGACGAACGCGGCCGCGCGCTCCAGCTCGTCCTCGCTCGCAGCGCGACCGAGCGCACGCTCGATCGCGACGCCGAGCCGCGCGTCCAGGTCGACTTCGGTCGCGGCGATGTCGGCGGCGAACGCCGCCGCGCGCTCCTGGGCGAATGAGCCGTTGAGCGTCAGCAGGACCTGGGTCGGCACGTTCGTGGGGAAGCGCTCCGGACAAGGCAGGTCGGGGTCCGGCTGGTCGAGTACCGCGAGCAGCGGCTCGCGCAGCGATCGCTTCACGTGGACGTAGAGGCTGCGCCGCGCTGCGCTCTCGGGCGTCGACTCGCCCCACGCGGCGTCGGGTCGCGACGACGTCGCCAGCACCTCCGCAGGAAGCGGCGGGTAGACGCTCGGACCGAAGCGCTGGAGGTTCAGCTCGCCGCTCGCGGCCAGCATGGCGTCGCGCACCTCCTCGGCGGTCAGTCGGCGCGGGTCGAAGCGCCAGTAGAGCTCGTTCCGCGGATCGGCGGCACGCGCCTCTTGGCTGCCGACCGTCGCCATCCGGTAGGCCTCGCTCTCCATCAGATAGCGCTGGAGCGACCTGCGCGACCAGCCGCGCTCGACGAGCTCGAACGCGAGGTGGTCGAGGAGTTCGGGGTGTGTTGGCGCCTCACCGAGGCGCCCGAAGTCGCCCGGAGTCCGGCAGAGGCCGCGTCCGAACAGGAACTGCCACGTGCGGTTGGCCTCGACGCGTGCCGCCAGGTGCGCTCCGCCGTCGAAGATCCACTCGACGAGCGCACGCCTTCGACCGCTCGTCGTGGCGTCGTTCGATCCGCCTCGCGGCGCTCGGTACGGGTCGCGCTCGCTCGAACCCTTCGACCAGGCGGCCGGCACGTCGGGACGCACCTCGTCGCCGCGCGCGTGCACGCTGCCGCGCAGCTCGACGAACTGGGTCGGCGGCTGGGGACCTCGCTCGGAGACGACCTGGGCCGGGTAGGGCTCGTTGACGACCTCGACGACGAGCGCGTCGCGGCGCTCGAGCAGACGGCGCGCACCGTCGAGCTCCTCGTCGTCCGGACGATTGCGTAGGGCGCTGCGCAGGGCGACGAGGATCCCCCCCTGCGCGGTCGGATCGACGCGCGTGTCGAGCCCGACGTCGACGTACTGACCGCCGAAGTCCTGGACGCACTCCACCGCGAGCACGTTGCGCCCGACGACGAGCGCTTCGCGCGCCTCGCGCGGAAGCTGCACGGCGAAGTAGTCGACGACGTACCCCTCGCGCTCCAGGACCTCCCGTCCGTTCAGGTACACGCGGACGTCGTCGTCGTGGTGGAGGGTCAGGCGCAGCGCGTCCGGGATCTCCTCGAGCCGAAACGTCGTCCGCAGCTGGACGCGCTCCCCGTGCCAGTCCGTTCGCACGACGGACCGGGGCGTTCCGCGTCGTCCGAAGCCAGCCTTGCCCTCGCTCCACCCCGCATCGTCGAAGGCGGGCGTCGACCAGCCGTCCGCGGGCTCGCCGAACGCGTAGCGCCAGCGCGTCGCCTCCGCGCGCGCGTCCGCGACGAGAGTGCGCTGACCGGCGCTCTCCGGCGGAACGTCGAGGCCGAGCGCGCGCGCCTCGGCGACGATCTCCGCGTCGAGCGCGACGAGGTCGGCGTCGCGCTCCCACACCGGCCGCACGTCCGGGCGCTCTGGGTCGAGGAGTCGCGCCTCGGCCTCGCCGGCGTAGTGCTTCACCCCGCGCACGTGGGCGCTCAGCTCGTAGTACTCCGCCTGGGTGACGGGGTCGGCCTTGTGGTCGTGGCAGCGCGCGCAGCCGACCGTCGTGCCCATCACGATCTGGCCGAAGGTGTCGACCACGTCGGCGCGACCGTCCGCGGCCGCCTGCTCGCGATCGACGGGCTCGTCGTCCCACACGCCGAGGCGGAAGAAGCCCGTCGCGAGGATCGCCTGGTCGCGCTCGACGGGATCGTCGATCTCGCGCGCCAGCTCGTCACCCGCGAACTGCAGCGCGACGAACTCGTCGTACGGCATGTCGCCGTCGAACGCGCGCACGACCCAGTCGCGGTAGCGCCACATGTTGCGCTTCGGGTTGTCGCGCTCGTAGCCGTTGGTCTCGGCGTAGCGGACGAGGTCGAGCCAGTGCCGCGCCTGGTGCTCGCCGTAGTGCGGGCTCACGAAGAGCCGGTCGAGCGCGCTTCCCCAGGCGACGTCGAGCCCGCGCGCCTCGACGTCGAGGAGGAACGCGTCGCGCTCCGCGCGAGTGGGCGGGAGCCCGGTGAGGTCGAACGTCGCCCGGCGCAGGAGGTCGGTCGGCGCCGCGGGTGGCGCCACGGACAGTCCGGCGGCCGCGCGGCGCGCTCCGAGGAACGAATCGATCGGGTGGGCCGCGCCTTCCGGGACAGCGGGTGCGACGAGCGGCTCGTACGCCCACCAGGCCGCGTCGACGTCAACCCTCGCTTCGCGGATCGGGTGCGCGCCCGGATCGGCGAGACGGCCCGCCGAGCCGTCCGGCCACTCGGCTCCTGCGAGGACCCACGCCTCGAGCGCAGCGCGCTCGTCGTCGGCGAGCACGCCCGAGGGCGGCATCGCGAGATCGGGATCGCGATAGCCGATGACGGAGAGCATCCGACTCGCTCCAAGGTCGTCGTCGTCGACGACCGGGCCCCGCGCCCCGCCGCGGCGGAATGTCGTCGCATCGGCGAACGAGAGCTCGCTCTGCCGGGCGTCGCGCCCGTGGCAAGGCAGGCAGCGTCGCTCCAGGATCGGGCGGGCCGCGGCGAACTCTCCGTCGCCGCTGCCCGGAGCTCCAGCCATCGAGAGCGTGGTCGCGAAGAGCGGAAGGAGCGACATCATCGAGTGCAAGGTACGCGAAGTCCTTCGACGGCAGTAGACGACCCGCGACAGGTCGAACGGGCCCGCGAGTCCCCAGGCGCACTCGGGTTGAAGAATCCGGGTCGTGCGGCGATCCTCTTCACCCCGCAACTGTCTCGCGGAGAGATCCGACGCTCCTCATTTCCTCCGAACCGACCGAGTTTCCATGGCCTTCGAAGTCCCCGCACTGACCTACGCCCACGACGCCCTCGAGCCGACGATCAACACGCGGACGATGGAGCTGCACCACGGCAAGCACCACGCCGCCTACGTTTCGAAGTTCAACGACGCGGTGAAGGGCACCGACCTCGAGAACAAGGACCCCGAGGCGATCATCCGCGACCTCGGCTCCGTCCCCGACAAGATCAAGGGCGCCGTCCGCAACAACGGCGGCGGCCACGTCAACCACACGATCTTCTGGTCGATCATGGGCCCGAACAAGGGCGGCGCGCCGTCGGGCGAGCTCGGCGAGGCCATCGACAGCACGTTCGGCTCGTTCGACAGCTTCAAGGAGACCTTCAACGCCGCCGGCGGCGCGCAGTTCGGCTCGGGCTGGGTCTGGCTCGTGCTCTCGAAGGACGGCCGGCTCGAGGTCGTGTCGACGCCGAACCAGGACACGCCGATGAGCGACGGCCATCACGTGATCATGGGCAACGACGTCTGGGAGCACGCGTACTACCTGACGTACGAGAACCGCCGTCCGGAGTACCTCCAGGCCTGGTGGAACGTCGTCGACTTCGACGCCGTCGCGCAGCGCTTCGCACAGGCGAAGGCGGGCGTCTGAGTTGGAGAGGTGAGCGACCGTCGTCCAGGACCTGAACTACGGTCGCTCGCTCTCGGTTCGCACGAGCTCGCCGTAGAGCTCGGACAGGCGCCGCGTCAGCGCGCCGATCTCGCCGTCGCCGATCGTTCGACCGTCGATGCGCGTGACGCCGGCGAGCTCCCCCATCGTGCCGGTGCAGAACACCTCGTCGGCGCGGTGGAACTCGACCAGTGAGATGTCCTCGACGCGGTGCGGGATCTCGTGCGCGCGGCAGAGCTCCAGCACGGTTCGGCGCGTCACGCCCTCGGGACAGGCAACCGTGCGACTCGTCGCCAGCACGCCGTCCTGGACCATGAAGAGGTGCGTTGCGTTCGTCTCCGCGACGAAGCCGCGCGCGTCGAGCATGATCGCGTCGTCGGCGCCGGCGGCGTTCGCCTCGACCTTGGCGAGGATCGACTGCAGAAGGTTGTTGTGGTGGATCTTCGGATCGAGGCAGTCGGCCGGGAAGCGGCGCAGCGAGCTCGTCGCGAGGTTCAGCCCGCGCTTGTCGTAGACCGGCGCCTTGTGCTCGGCGAGCACGATCAGCGTCGGGCCGGCCTGGTTGAGGCGCGGGTCCATGCCCGAGGTGACCTTCAGCCCGCGCGACAGCGTCAAACGGACGTGCACGCCGTCCGTCATCCCGTTGGCTTCGAGCGTGCGACGGACCTCCTCGCGGATCGACTCCGGGGACGGGATCGACTCGAACGCCATCGCCTTCGCCGAGTGGACGAGCCGCTCCAGGTGCTCGCGCAGCCGGAAGATCTTCCCGTCGTAGACGCGCAGGCCCTCCCAGCACCCGTCGCCGCCCTGCACGAGCGAGTCGAAGACGCTGACCTTCGCCTGGTCGCGCGGGAGGAGCTCGCCGTCGATACTGACGAGGATTTCGGCGTTGCGCGGGTCGTAGCTCTGCTTCATGCGTCGATCGCGTCGGGGCGGATCCGTTGGGCGGCGAGCTCGTCGTAGATCAGCGAGCACGTGTGCGCGAGGTCCTCGTAGGCGGGGTCGAGGGACTTCCGGGGTCCCGGGTTCTCCGTGAATCCCGTCGTGCGGTACGTCGACTGGTACCAGTGCGGCCCCCAGCAGCCGTCGGTGTCGCGCGGGCCCGGCTCCCACGACAGCATCGCGGGGTCGAACGGGATGTCGAGCCGCTCGCAGAGTCCGGTCAGCGTCGCCTCGGGTGACGCGAGCACGTCGGCGGCATCGATCACGGGGGGCGCCTCGCCGAGGCCCTCCCGGACCCAGCGAAACAGCTCGAGCTGCTGCGGGAGCCCGGTGTCTTCCAGCGTCGCGGCGCCGAGCCGATCGACGAGCGACGCCAGCATCGCCCGGGGCTCGCGGACGAGGAATGCGTGTCGGAAGCCCGAGAGCCAGTCGCGCTCGACCTCCGGCAGCATGTGGTGCGCCATGTGCTTCTGGTACCAGACCGCCTCGTCCGCGGGGGTCGGCCCCAGGAGGTCCTCGGCGACGAGACGCCAGTCCCGCTCGTGCGTGCGGACGATCGCGTCGGCGTGCGGGTGCGGGAGCCCGGTCGCGGCGAGGTAGTGCGCGTAGAGGGGCTCGTCGGAGACGTAGGTGTCGATCCGCGAGTCGAACGAGCGCATGAGCGCGGTCGAGATGTTCCGCGGGCCCGACCACATGGCGATCCGAACGACCATGACCCGGTTTGTACGCTATCGTGAACGGTCGGGGCTCCTGAGGACCGAAATCAAGGCCCCTTCATCTCGAAAGTGAACGTCCCTGGCGACTCTGGGCTCGGCGAGAACCTCCGCCGACGGCGATCGGCGCGCGGCTGGTCGCTCCGGACGCTGTCCGAGCGGAGCGGGGTCTCGGCCGCGATGCTCTCGGACATCGAGCGCGACCGGAAGAGCCCGACGGTGCGTCTCGCGTACCAGATCGCTCGCGCGCTCGACTGCTCGATCACGGACCTGGTCACGGACGACGACGGCGGTACGCAACGTCTCGCGGCCGAGGGCGTCGAGCGCACGAGCCACCCCAGCCCGCTCCTGCACGGTGGACTGGAGGTCGCCGTCTACCGGCTCGAACCGGGCGCCACCACCGGCTCGATGGAGTGCAACCGGCCGGGGACCCTCGAGACGCTCGTCGCACTGGACGGCGCGGTCGAACTCGTCCTCGACGGCCACGCGACGCGCCTCGAGGAGGGCGACAGCACGTCCCACGGCGTCCACCGGACCGAGTACCGGAACACGAGCGACACCGACGCGTGCCGCTTCCTCGTCCTCATCGACTCGTCGCGATCAGCGTGAGCCGGAACGTGGCCCCGGTCGCGGTCGGGACCAGCTCGAGCTCGCCGCCGAGCTGGCGCGCCAACTCGCGCGACAGCGCGAGACCGAGTCCGACTCCCGGCGCCGCATCGGCCGCGTCGCGCCCCGCCCGATCGAACGGCTCGAAGATCGCGCGCCGCTGCGACGCGTCGATCCCCGGGCCCTCGTCGACGACGTCGATCCGCGCCTCCGCGCCCGATCGCGACAGGCGCAGCGTGATGCGACTCCCGCCGTCCGACGGGGCACCGTACTTGCACGCGTTCTCCACGAGGTTGACGAGGATCTGATGCACCGCGCCCGGGTCCGTGCGAACGTCGGCGCGCGTCGCGTCGACACGCTCGACCGCGAGCTCCGCACCCGCGCGTTCGCACGTCCTCGTCAGCTCCGGAATCGACCGTTCGACCAGCTCGGCCGCGTCGATCGTCTCGAGGGCGGGCGCCGCCGGCCCCTCCTCCAGGCGCGCGTAGCGCAGGACGTTCTCGACCAGGCCGGCGAGGCGCGTCGACTCCGACTCGAGCGTGGCGAGGTACTCCGCCCGAGCGTCTTCGGGAACCATGCCACGGCTCAGCATCTCGCTGTACATGCGGAACGTCGTGAGCGGCGTGCGGAGCTCGTGCGTGACCGCGTGAGTGAAGCGGCGGTGCTTCTCACCGAAGGCGAAGCTCGCTCGCAGCGCCACGGCGCCGAGGCCGATCGCGAGAAGCAGCGCTGTCCAGGCGCCACCGAGGCTCAGGACGAGCGCGCGAGACAGCCCGAGATCGGCGACGGGCGGCACGACGGCCAGTCGCGCAGGGATCGACGCGAGGCGCACGGCGTCGTCGTCGGTCTCGCCGTCCTCCAGCGGCACGAGGTCGGCGGACGGGAAGAGGTCGGCGATCTCCGCGAGGAGGGTCTCGCGCAGCTCGGGCCACGAGAGACGATAGGTCTCGTGCCGAACCGCGCCCGGCGACTCGACGCGCCGCGCGAGGACGAGGTCGAGTCCGTCCGAGCCGTCCGACCAGACCGGTGCGAGGGGTCCGACGCAGGCCATCAGCCCCTCGTCGATCGGCTCTTCCACGCCGGCGACCTGCAGGATCTGGTTCGTCTCGACCCGGCGCTGGAACTCCTCGCGGCTGCGTTCGGCGCCGCGCCCGACGACCCTGTCGCTGCGAACCTCGGGAGCGAGCGAATCGTCGCGCTCGTTCTCGCACGCGAGGAAGAACGCGCGATCGGCCGCGGCGACGACACGTTCCCCGAGCTCGGGCTCGCTCGCGAACGCCTCGGGGCCCGCGCTCCGAACGACGTTCGACATCGGGTCGATCCACGCGTTCGCGCTCGGGATGCGGTTCGCGGTCGTCGCGACCATCGTCCCGACTCGCGTCTCCATGCGCCACATCGCGGTGCGCAGGTCCTCGTGGTACAGCGCCTCGACCGTCGCGTGCGCGCGAGCCCGGTGTTCGCGGACCACGATCGCGGTGACCGCGGCCATCGCGCCGACGAGGACGATCACTCCGAGCCCGTAGAGGGTCGCGTTCCGCGCGCGGGACTTCGGCGCACTCATCGCTCGACCTCCACGTCGGAGGAGAGCATGTAGCCCTTGCCGCGAACCGTCTGGACGACGTCCGCGCCCGCGCTCCCGAGCTTCTCGCGAATGCGCGAGATCGCCATGTCGACGGTGCGCGTGTCGATCCCCCGGGGATCGAGGCCCCACACGCAGCGCAGGAGCTCGTCGCGCTCGATCGCGCGACCCGGGTGCCGCGCGAGATGCGCGAGAACCTCGACCTCGCGCTCGGTGAGCTGCTCGGTGCCGCCGTCGTCGCGCTCGACCTCGCGACGCTCGAGGTCGATCCGACCATCGGCATACCGGGCGGTGCGCACCTCGCGTGGTCGCTCGGCCGAGCGGCGCAGGACCGCGTCGACCCGCGCGAGCAGCTCGGTCGAGCTGAACGGCTTCACGACGTAGTCGTCGGCCCCCGTCCTCAGTCCGCGTACGCGGTCCTCTTCGGCACCGCGCGCCGTCACCATGATCACGGGGAGCAGCGGCCGGCGCTCGCGCAGCTCTGGAATGAAGTCGAGTCCGTCGAGTCCGGGAAGGACGACGTCGAGGAGGACCAGGTCGACCTCCGCGAACTCCAGCGTGCGTCGCGCGGCGTCGCCGTCCGGGCACTCCAGCACGTCGTACCCGGCGAAACGGAGGCTGTCGACGAGCCCGCGGCGGATCGCGGGATCGTCCTCGACGACGCAGACGGTTCGCTTGGCGCTCATGTCGATGGGCCCACCCGACGGTACCGCGGGCGGGCCGGGACCTCTTCGTTCACTCGCCGTCCAGGGCGGAATCCGCGGGCCGCACGAGGATCGTCTCGCCCTGACGCTCGACGAGGATCTCGCCTTCGAGCGCGAGCTGCCCCGCGCGTCCCTCGGCGGAGAGAGCGGCGACGAGGGCGACGTACTCGGGGCTGCCCGTCACGACGACGCGATCCGGCTCGTCCACCGCCTCGCTGCGAAGCGCGAGTCGTCCGTCGATCCACCGGCCGCCCCGTCGGAAGTAGGTCCGCCCCTGACGCGTCTGGATCGTGTCCGCGGCGACGCGGCGCCCCCGTTCGTCGGCGACCGTGCACTCGGCGCCCGCCCAGCCCTGGGCGCGGTTGCTGTGGATCGTCTCCTGGCAGGTGAGCGCGACGTCGCCGCTGCGGACCACGTTGTTCTTGAAGTTGACCTCATTCGCCGCGACCACGATCGCGTCCTCGTCGCCGAGGGCCGTGCCCTCCAGGGCGAGGAACGCCGTCGTATCCGTCAGGACGCCGAACTCGGTCGACAGCCGCAGCATCTCGCGCACGATCTCGGAGAACCGGGGATCGTGCTGGAGCGACGCGAGAGCATTCGGGTCCGCGCCCTTCTGCCGGAGGGAATCCTCGAGCGCCGCGATGCGGCGCATCGCCCATAAGCGCGGCACGAAGCTGTTGCGGACCTTCGCGCGCGCGAAGTCGACGGCGACGGAGCGCGTCCAGGTCCGGTCGCCGCGCGTGCCCGTCAGGCGCAGCGTCGCCCGTTCGGGAGTCGTGTAGCGGCCGAGCAGCAGCAGGCGATCGTCGCGGTACAGGTCGGGGAGCAGGTCGGGGTAGACGTCCCGAACGAGGCGCGCGAGAGGCTCTCCGTCTTCGTTCGTCGCCTCGAACGCGAGGTCGGTCAGGACCGGGCCGGACAGGTCCTCGAAGACGCCGCCGATCGCGACCTCGACGTCCTCTCCGGGGCGGACGTACGTCGCGCGTCCGCGGCTCCGGACCGCGACGGCGTCGAGAAGCGGCGCGTTGACGTCGGCCCCGACGCCGAACGTGAAGATCCGTCGTCCGTGCGCGTTGGCGGCCTCCGCGCGCTCGCGGATGACGTGCTCGCGGGTCTCGCCCTCGGTCGGAAGGCCGTCCGTCAGGAAGAGAACGACCGGCAGGAAGCCGTCGATGGGCGGCGTCGAAAGCGCACGCTGCAGCGCCCCGTCGATGTCCGTCCCCCCGGTCGCCCTCAGGCCGTCTAGGTACTCGCGAACCGAGCCGATGTTCGCTCGCGTCTTGACGACGGGCCCGTGCGAGAAGGCGCCGACGTCCGAGGCGTAGTCGATGATCTGGAACGCCTCGCCGTCGTCGAGTCCCTCGATGACCTGCCGCGCAGCGTCGAGGGCCTGCTCGAGCTTTCCGCCGCCCATGCTCCCCGAGCGGTCGAGGACGATCGTCACCTCGCGCGGCGGCACGTCGGCTGCATCCGGCGCGAGCCCGGCGCCGGCGAGCAGGAGGAACCAGCCCCCCGGCCCGTCCGGGTTCGCGCTCGTGAAGAGCGCCGTCGCGACGGGGCCGTCGCTGAGCAGGACGGACAGGCGCAGCGCGCCCGCCCCCAGCGGACCGCGCGAGCGAAGCCGCATCCCGTGCTCGTCGCGCCGGATCACCTCGAGGTCGTGGCTCGGCGACCAGGCGTCCGCGAGGCCGGCCCGCGAGCGAATCTCGACGTCGACCGTCCACGGGACGTCGACGGCGAGGCTCTCGCTACGCGGCAGCTCGTAGTCCCAGCGCCCGTCGACGCCCGCGAGAACCTCCTCGAACTGCACGCGCACGCGCTGGGTCCCCCCGGCCGGAACCGGGAACACGCTCGACCGCAGGAGGCCGGTCCCGACGAACTCGAGCAGCGCAGGGTCCCGAAGCTCGGCGACGATCGACTCGTAGGTCGCGACGGCGTCGCTCTTCGCCATCAGCTCGGTCGACGGCGCGAGCGCCGTTCCCAGGAAGTCGAACCCGGTGACGGTCGCGCCTTCGGGGAGCGGCAGCAGCAGCTCCGCCTCGGTCGGCAGCGTGCCGCGGTTGTCGACGTCGACGAGGAGGGCCGTCCGTGCGATTCCGTCGACGACGACGATGTCCGCCGACACGGCCGTGATCGTGACCCGCGGATCGCCGGCCCCGACGTGGAGGACGCGCGACTGCGGGACGACGACGTTCGCGGACCAGGCGCGGGAGTGGTGGGGAGCGGGCGTCTGGGCGGCCGCGAGAGGGGTGTGGACGGCGGCTGCGAGGACCGCCAGCTTCAGGGTGTGTTTCAAGATTCGCCTCTCCTTCGATGGACGATGGGCGGCCCGCGGGCGAGATGCCGGCGGCGACCGATCGAAGCTACGGCGCACGGAACCCGGCCTTGGTCACCGGCGCGTAACGGCGGGCGCGGGAGTGAGGAGTCCTGACGCGCAGGAATGGCGTGGATCGGCGAGACTGAGGAGGCGTCTCCCACTCTCCCGCCGCCCAGGCCTCCGATGCAATTCCGCACGCTCGCCCTCGTCCTCGTCCCGCTCCTCTCGGCTCCGTCCCTCGCCCAGCGCGGCGCGGAGCCCGATCGGCTCATTCCGCCGTCCGACGACGTCACGTCGGTGCGCGCGCGGCCGGCGCTCGCTCCGAGCGCCGCAACCCCGCGCGGCGCGAGCCTCGCCGCGGGACAGCGGCCGGTCGTGCTGCTGACCGGGTACTGGCCGCCGACCAACGAAGCGGTGCGGCGCTTCAGCACCGATCCCGCGAAGAACCCGCAGGGCTGGGTCGGCTCGGACTGGATGGGGCGCGGGTACGACGTGGTGTCGTACTTCCCGGAGTTCAACAACCCGAACTGTTTCAGCTGCGGCACCGGCTTCGGCGACCTGATCGTCGACTACCAGGACACGCTCGTCGACTTCGACCAGATCACCGACCTCCACAAGCCGATCGCGATCATCACGTTCAGCCGCGGGTCGATCGGGATCACGTGGGAGGTCGAGCGCAACCAGTTCAACCGCGCGAACTGGGTCAACGACTTCGTTTCGCCGCGCCAGCCGAACCCCGCGCCGCCGGACGCATCGCTTCCGGCAGAGGCGCTGCGTCTGACCGCGCTGCCGACCCAGCGGATCGTCGACGCGGTCGCCGCTGCAGTGCCGGGCGTCCAGCCGTTCATCTGCGAGTCCGGGAGCGGCGGTGGGTTCCTGAGCGAGTACATCGCGTTCCTCGGCGTGTGGTATCAGGCGCGCAACGCCGATCCGCTCGCGCCGGACTGGTGCGTGACGGCGGGCCACGTGCACGTCGGGACCAACGTCAGCTGGCCGGTCGCGAGCGACGCCGTCGACGTGACCCTCGCGACGGTGCTCGACCACGTCGAAGAGATCCTGTCCTGCCCGCCGATGCTCACCTACTGCGACGCGGTCCCGAACAGCACGAACGCTGGCGGGAGTCTCACCGCGCGCGGCTGGCCGTCGATCTCCGACGACACGATCGAGCTGCTCGTGCAGCGCGTCCCGGCGAACACGTCGGGCCTTCCCTTCTACGGACCGTCGCGGGCGATGGGGACGATCGGGAACGGCACGCTGTGCGTCGGTGGACCGCTGACGCGCCTGCCCGTCGCGGTGGCCGACGCGCGGGGGGCGATGGAGATCCCGCTCGATCTCGCGGCGCCGCCGCTGGGAGTGGGCGGGAACGCGGTCAGTGCCGGCACCACGTGGAGCTTCCAGGCCTGGTTCCGAGACGTCGGCGTCGGCGTCGGCTCCAACGCGACGAACGCGCTCGAGATCACCTTCTGTCCCTGAATTGAGGCAGGGACGCGGCCCGCTTTCGGACGGTCGCCGCGTCAGGCCGCTCGCTCTCAAGACCGGGCGGACCGTCGCCGATCTCCCAGAGCCCGCTACGGCGGGTGAAGGGGATGAAGCGACCGAATCTGGCCACGATCGCCGCGTTCGCAGCCGCAGCGCCGCTCGGACTTCTCGTCATGACGGGACGTCCCGAGGCGCCCATCGAGGACACGATCGCGTCCGTCGAGCTCGCGCCCGCCGTGGGTCGACGCGTCGAGGTCGCAGCGAGCGCGCTCGCACCCGTCTCGCCGCCCGGCGACGCGACGGTGCGACCGGAGCTGCCGAGCCCGCCGTCTCGGCCGGAGCCCGAGCCGGAGCCGAACCTGGAACCACAGCCGCCGGTGGCCTTGGAGCCCACCGAGGACGCGGTCGACCCCGCGCAGTTCGCTGCGACGCGCGCGGCCGAGGAACGAGCGATCCGGACGCTGGAGAGCGTCGCAAACGCCCAGGCGATCGCGAAGGCGATGGTCGCGATCGACTCGAACGGCGACGGCGTCGGCGAGTTCGGCTACTTCGCGGAGCTCGCGGGATCGGCACCGCATCGCATCCAGGGTCCGAGGGGCGCCGTGCGCGGCCCACGCGGCGGGACGCTTCGCAGGACGGTCCTGACCCGCGAGTTCGGCGACCTGTCGGCCACGTCCGGGGGCGGAGCGTGCGAGATCGACGGCTACCTGTTCGCGCTGCACCTGCCGGGGGCGCGTCGGATCAACGGCCGCGTCGAGGGGCTGCCGGAAGCGCCGCGCGGAGGAAGCTCGTCCGTCGTTCCCGACCCGGACGAGAGCGCGCAGTCCTGGTGCGTGTACGCGTGGCCGGTCTCCGACTCGACCCCGGCCAAGCGCGCGTTCTTCATCGACCAGGACGGCACGATCCTCTCGACATCGAACGACGCGTCCGCGTACCGCCGCTACGTCGGACACGCCCGGGCCCCGAAGTGGAGCTCCGCCTACGCGCGCGCCGACATGGCGGGCGACCTCGGGGTCGACGGGTCGAACGACGGGAACGAGTGGACCCGGCGCTAGCCCGGTAGCCGGCCTTCCAGCACGTCGACGGACCGCGGCGGCGTCTCGCCGTCGATCGCGCCGAGGTCGAGCGAGCAGAAGAACACGTCGTGCCAGCTTCCGAACTTGCGTCCCGCGCGCGGAACGGTCCCAGCCGGGGAGAATCCGAGAGACTCGTGAAGTCGCTCGCTGGCTTCGTTGGGCAGCGTCAGCCCCGCGACGAGCGTTCGGTAGCCGAGCGTCCGAAGCAGGTCGATGAGCGAGCCCATGAGCTCGCGCGCGACGCCGCGGCCGCGCGCGTCGGCATGGACGTAGACCGACGATTCAGCGGTCCAGCGGTACGCCGCCCGCGCCCTGTAGGCGGTCGCGTACGCGTAGCCGAGGACGCGCCCCTCGCTCTCGCACACGATCCACGGATAGTGCGCGGTCACGGCCGCGATACGCCTTTGGATCTCCTCCTCGTCCGGGACCTCCATCTCGAACGAGATCGACGTCTCGCGCACGATGGGGTCGTAGATCGAGAGGATCGCCGCAGCGTCCTCGGGCCGCACGAAGCGGAGGCGTCGATCGCTCATCGAAGTCCGGTGGCGCCGCGGTGGACGGCAGTGCGCGTTGGCCTTGTCCCGAAGCGAGCCGAGAGGCGAACGCACGGAACAACCGTGAGCTTAGCTCCATCTCGTCCCCAGACTCGGCGCACCGGCCTCGGCCCTTGAGGTCGAAGGGGCGAAGGCCGACTCTGTCGGCGCCGCCGTGCTCGCTTCCCACCGTCTCCTCCTGCTCGCCGCCGTCCCCCTGCTCGCCCAGTGCGGTGGGAAGGCCGAGGTCGTGCCGACGCCGCCCCCCGCGCCCGTCCGCGCCCGACCCGCCCTCTTCGATCGACCCGTGGCCCAGGCGCTGCGGGTCGAGCCGGAAGAGGACTCCGTGCTCGGCATTCTCGAGAGCGCCGAGATGGCCCTGTTCCGCGAGGAGGGCATGCCGCCGTGGGACTACCGCGAGGTGCCCTTCCCGAGCGGCGAAGGAGGAACGAAGACGCTCTGGCACGCGCCCGCGACGCTGCCGATCGCGCCTGGCGTGACCTGGGGGATGTCGCAAAGGCGGAAGAACTGGGCCGCGCGCAAGTCACCTCCGAAGCTCGCCGACCTCAAGCCCGGCGAGTTCCTCGTCGACGAGCGTGGGATCCACTTCGTCGGCCGGAAGGACCAGAAGCCCACGGTCACCCGGCCCGTCTACGAGACGCTGAGCACCGCCATCAGCACGCGCATCGCGCCGCCGCTGCCGGAGCCGGGAGAGACTCTCGTCGTCTGGGAGATCGAGATGAAGGGCACCGCGCGGCGGGCGATTCCGGTCGCCGCGGGGACCGACCTCGCGTGGACGCTGTCCAAGCGGGACGCGCGCAGTCGGCTGCGGTTCGCGTACGGCCTTCAGGCGTTCACGGCCACCCGCGACGATCAGATGGTCGGCTTCGTCCCCGAGGCGCTGGTCGGGGCGACGTTCTCGCTCGTCGCCCAGTCCGAAGAGGGTGAGGTCGAGCTGTGGTCCGACGAGCTCGGATCCGCCGAGGCCGGCGTCGCGCACGCCGTCGAGCTCAACCTCGGGGGTCGCGACCTCGGGCGATCTCCCACGCTGCACTTCCGCACCGCGCGAGCCGCGGGATCGTCGGAGCACAGCCCTCACCCGGTCTGGTTCGAGCCGATGATCCGGCCGGCGAAGGTGGAAGAGGAGCGGCCGAACGTGCTGCTCATCGTGCTCGACACGCTGCGGGCCGACCGCCTCGGCTGCTACGGCTACGATCGGCCCACCTCGCCGTTCCTGGACGCCTACGCGGCGACCGGCGTGCTCTACGAACAGGCGTGGAGCAGCGCGCCGTGGACGCTGCCCTCGCACGTGTCGCTGTTCACGTCGACGTACGGCAGCGAGCACGGCGCGTTCGACGGCGACGCGCGACTGCCGTCGGAGGCCGAGACGGTCGCCGAGGTCATGCTCGACGCGGGGTACGACACGGCGGCCTTCACGGAGTCCGGCTACGTGCGCGCCGATCTCGGGCTCGCGCAGGGCTTCGAGAGCTTCTGGGCCCACGACGGCGACGTCGCCGGGACGTTCGCGCAGGCCAAGGAGTGGATCAAGGAGCGCAGGCGGCCCTACTTCGCCTTCGTCCAGACCTACAAGGTCCACGCGCCGTACGACCCGGAGGGGCAGCCGCGGGAGAAGCTCGTCCGCGACTACGACGGCAGCCTGCCGCGCGAGGTTCGGCTGTCCGCGGTGCCGGCAATCAGACGAGGGAAGCGCGTCGCCCCGAAGGACAGGAAGTACATCTCCGACCTGTACGACGCCGAGATCCGCGAGCTGGACATCGAGCTGAACATGTTCCTGCAGTCGCTGGACCGCGCGGGATTCCTCGACTCGACCCTCGTCGTGATCACGTCGGACCACGGTGAGGAGTTCGGCGAGCACGGCGAGTTCGGCCACGCGAACGGCCTCTACGAGAGTCTCCTCGGCGTTCCGCTCATCCTGCGGATGCCGGGCAAGTTCGAGGGCGGGCAGAGGGTTCGGCGACCCGTGCTCGGGATCGACGTCGCGCCGACGATCCTGCACGCCGTCGATCTGCCGATCCCGACGACCTGGTCCGGCCGCGCACTGCAGGAAGAGTCGAAGCTCGACGAACGCCCGCTGTGGGTTCCGTATCGCCCGCAGGAGTCCGACGTGATGACCTTCGCGGCGATGCGCGGAGACCTGAAGCTGATCCGGTACCCGGCGGACCTTCGTCCCCTGGATGCGGCCGGCGGGACCGCGCTGTTCGACCTCGACGAGGATCCCGCCGAGACGACCGATCTGTGGCCGGACGTACCGGACGATCACGAACGGTGGAAGCGGACGCTCGAGTCTCTCCAGGGCGCGTTTCCGCGCGTGTACGACAGGGAGACGAACTCGACGAGCGCTCGCGTCCGGGCCCAGCTGCGGCAGCTTGGATACGCGCTCGACGACGAGTGATCTACGGGGCCACGATCGTCCAGGTGCGCTCGGCGAACGACAGCGCGCGGCGCCTGAACTCGATCGTGATGGTCTCGGTTCCGGAGTGGCGCCCCCACGTCGACTCCGCGACGTACGGAAGCTCTTGGATGACCTCTTCGAGGTCGCCGAGGACACTCTCGTCGAGGCGAACGTGCACACCGACGACGCGCGAGCGCTCCGCGCCTTCCTCCAGGCGCGGCGTCCAGGTGTAGCGGCGCTGGCGGGCCTCCCCGTGGGGCTTCGTCGTGAGATCGAGCGAGTACGCGTTCACGCACGTGCCGCCCTTGTCGAGGCGCGCGACGAGGTCGTCGTCCGATGTGCATACGACCGGCAGCGCACCGGCATCGCTGCCCTCGTCGGCGCGCCGGAAGCGTCCGTTGCGCAGCGAGCCGGCAACGACGTCGACGCCGGCGACGCGAGCCTCCTTCGCGGCCGCGAGAAGCGCTTCGTCCTCGCCCTCGAAGCGCGGGGCGACCACGCCGTTCATCCCCGCCATGAAAGCGAGGTCGACGGCGCGCCGGATCTCGTCGACCCCGCACGCCGAAGTGATCTCCAGCGCGCGCCAGTCCACGGTCGGCGCGTCATCGAGTCGGAACGGCGGAAGGGTCCAGGCGTCCTCGCCCTCGACCTCGGTCCTGTCGAGCAGCTGCAGGAGCTTCGCGGCCGCGCGCGCCACGCCGTCCTCCGTCGCGCCCGAAAGAGCGACGTGGTCGGAGAACACCTCGACCGAGTGGCCCTCGGGGTGACCCGCAACGCCGTCGGCGAGGTAGCCGAGCGTCAGCACGACGTCGCCCGATCGCGCCGGCGGCTCCCCCACGACCGCGCCGGTGTCCGGCAGCTTCGCAAGCTGCTCCACGAGGCGCTCGGCGAGGGGCGCGAGCGACGGCTCGGCGGCGACGACGCGAAGGGGCCCCATCGTGACGAACGGCGCAAAGCGCGGCTGCACCTGGCGCGGCGAGGGGACGACGTCCAGCGACGGCGCGGGGGGTCCACCGCTCTGGGCGAGGGCGACGAGCGACAGGACGGCGGAGGAGAGGATCGAGCTCACGACTGGAGAACGTGACGGACGGCGAAGGCCAGGGTCGCGTCGATCGCGACCTGCAGGGTGCGGATGTCTTCGGGCGAGTGGAGCGGATGCCCGGCGCCCATCGCGTGATCGGCTCCGTCGATCAGGAACGCCTCGCCGGCCCGGGCGCGCTCGGCGATGCGATGCACCGCCTCGGGCTCGACGGTGGCGTCGGCGGTTCCGTGCAGCGCGAGCAGGGGAACGTCGAGGCGCGAAGCCGCCGCGAGGATGTCGAGGCGGTCGCGGTTCGTCTCGATGTCGTCGAGCGTCGCGAGGCCCATCCGATGCACCTGTCCGGTTCGCGCGTTGGGAACGCACAGCTCACCGTCGTCTCGCCAGCGCTGCTTCACGTCCTCGCCGAAGCGATCGACGTCATCGATGGCGGACCACGTCACGACCGCCGACGGCGGCGCCTCGGACGCCGAGATCAGAGCCATGCCGCCGCCGCGACTGTGTCCGAACAGGATCTCACGGTCCGCGTCGACGTCGTCGAGCGCCCGCGCGAACGCGCGCGCACGCGCGATGTCCTGGAGCTCGCGCGTGTAGGAGTCGCGCCGGAACGCTTCGTCGTCGTCGAGCGTGAACGGATCGTCGCCGATCCCGCACCCGGACGTGTTCACCGACACGGCGACGAAGCCGGCCGCCGCGAAGCGGTGACTCACGTACGGAAAGAACCCCCAGTCCATGAAGCCCTTGAAGCCGTGGACGAGCAGGACGACCGGGCACGGTCCGTCGTCCTCCGCCCAGCGATCGATGCGCAGCCCGATGCGGCGGCCCGGCTCGTCGTCGTCGCGCAGCACGACGCGCTCGGTGTGAACGCGAGGATTGGAGAGGCTCTCGGTCATCGGACGGGTTCAGGCACGATCGGCAGAGCGGGTGTCATCCGTCACGACGAGCGACGCAAGCCCCGGGGACGCGGCGACGATCTCGGGCCACGCGCGCACGCGCCCCTCGCCCGCGAGGGCGACCTTGAGCGCGAGCGCTGCGGTGAGGCTCGCCGCCGCCGGGGCGCTCCCTCGCCCGCCATTGTCCGCGATCACGTAGACGGCGTCGACGTCGTTCGCGATGTCCTTCGCCCTGCGAGCGATCGCCGTGACGTGCGAGCGCTCGGCCACGCCGGGACGGAGGAGCCGGAGCATCCCGATGGGTCCCGTGGGGCGGTGGCGCGCCGGCGGGGCGTCCCAGAGGTCATCGAGATCGAGATGGGCGAGAGACCAGCCGACTCCGGTGAGCGCGTCGAGCGCGCGCGTCTCGTACCAGCTCCGATGGCGAGCGGCGAGCACGAGCGGCAGCGGCGCCAGGACGCGTGCGAGCGAGCCGAGCGCGCGGACCTCCGCGGGGCCGTGAAGGACGTCGTCCGGGAGGGAGGCGACGACGGCGCCCAGGCGATCGCGCCGCTGGAGGGGCGCGAGCGCCTCGCGCACGCTCTCCGCGGCACGGCGCCGCTCGTCGTCCGGCCGAGAGAGCTCGACGAGGATGCGCGGGGTCCGGACGCAGAGCCGCGTCCGGGTGTTGTCCGCGAGCGACGCGGCCCAGCGCGCGACGTGCTCCTTGCGCGGGACGACCTCCTCGGTCGCATCCACCTCGATGCAGCCGAAGTAGCTGCCGAGGAAGGCGAGCGGATCGAACGCCGCCGAGCGACTCGCGGGCCAGACGCGCGCGAGCTCGGGGTGCGTCCAGCCAGCGGGGCCGATGCGGATCACCAGTCGACCTCCGCCCCGAGGCGCGAGAAGGCGTGGGTCTCGGCGGCGATGAGCGCCTCGCGAATCGCGTCGCTCGCGCCGTCGAGGTCGGCGTCGGTCGCGTCCGAGGCGACCTCGATCGGCTCGCCGATCACGACCTCGACGCGACTGAACGGCAGCGGGACCGTGAAGCGATCCCACGAGTTGAGCCGGGCCGCGCGCGAGACCCCGAATCCGAAGGGCAGGATCGGAAGTCCCGACGCGCGCGCGAGGAACGCCGCGCCGCGATTGACCCGGTGCCGCGGCCCGCGCGGCCCGTCGGGCGTGATCGCGACCGCGCCGCCACCGCGGAGCATGTCGCGCATCGTCCGGATCGTGCTGACGCCGATCTTCCGCGTCGAGCCTCGCAGCGTCCGATAGCCGAGGCGCTGCAGGAGCGTGTCGGCGAGCTCGCCGTCGCCCGACATCGAGACGAGGATGACCGTGTTCACGCCTGCGAAGACGGGCGCAGCTGTCGCCATCCGGCCGTGCCAGAGAACGGCGATGCAGCCGTCCGCAGACTCGAGGACGTCTTCGCGCAGGTGCTCGTTCTCGACGTGGATGCGCCACGTCCGCGCGAGTCCGCGCAGCATCGACGGCGCGACCGCCGGAACGATCGGAGCGGTCGCGCGTCGCCGCAGGTCGCGGTACCGACGCAGGAGCGGGCTGTTGCGCTTCGCGCGATCCCCGCGCGCGTAGCGCCAGCCCGGTGCGGGCGTCGATAGGTCAGGAGCTTCCTCGGACTCGTCCATCGGAGTCCGAAGAAGGTCGCAGCGGATCAGTCGATCGTCAAATCGTCTCCGGCGCCCGCGTCGTCGACGCCGTTCGCGCCCATCGATCGCAGCGCGTAGCCGTCGTCCTTGCGCTCGTAGACGAAGGCGCGGCCCCAGGCGTCGGTCGGGACCGAGCCGCCCTCAAGGTAGCCGCCGGGGTACGAGTCCGTCGTCTGGAGCAGGTCGGCGAGCGAGCCGGGCGAGCCGCCCGCGTGGTCGAGCTCGTAGAGCCGGATCGCGACGGCGATCGCGACCAGTGATTCCTGCGTGCGTGCCGCGGCGAGCTCGCCCGACGGCGCATCGGGCTCGATCTCTCCGGAGACCGGATCGTTCGCCTCGACCGCCCACTCCTCGACCACGACCTCGTCGTCGAAGCTCTGGCCGAAGGCGCGCATCGACGTCGCGACGCCGAGCGCAGCGCTCATCGGCGCGATCGCGATCTCGGGTCCGATCGACGACTTCGCCTCGTGCTGGACCGCGCCGTCGGAGCGACGGCGGACCCAGCGCTGGCTCGGCTGGAAGTACTTCGTCAAGAGCTCGGCCTCGGGGAGCGCGTTGAGATCGAACGGCAGCTCGCCGCCCATGCCGGCGAGCATCGGTGCGAGGCTCCTGAGCTGGGTGTAGAAGTTGCCGAAGAACGTCGGCCAGTCGGCGTAGCCGACGGTCGTCGCGCCCTCCGGGACCCCCATCGCGGCAATCGCCGCGTGCACGCCCGGCGCTTCCTCCGACTTGAGAGCCTTCGCGACGCGGCGGATCTCCTTCTTCGCATGCGTCGGCAGCGTCGTGAGGAGGACGCGATCGTCCATGACCGTCACGGTCGGACGGAAGAAGCTCGCGGGATCGATCGGCAGGCCCTGGAGCCCGTCCATCCCGCTCATCATGTTCGTGAACGACAGCGTGTACACCATCGAGCCGCGGTACTCGCTGCGCTGCACCTGGACGTCGCCGCCGAGGTCCTCGGTCATCGCGAACAGCCCGTCCATCCCGCGGATGAACGCGTTGCGATCGACCAGCGCAGCCGCGCCCATCAGGTTCGGCGCGGACAGGAGCGAGCGCAGCGTGGGGAGGCTGTAGGAGATCGCGTCGCCGAGCGCGCCGGCGATGTCGACGTCGGGCCGGAACCCGTAGGTGTCCTCGAGGAACGCGAGCGAACCTTCGCCCTCGGCCGGCAGCGCGGTCCGGATCACTTCGGCGAGGACGTCGCCGTCGAAACTCGTCACGGAGGTGACGAGCGCGTCCGGGTGCGCGAGCTGGAGCGCGGCCGGGCCGAGCTCCTTCGTGCCGATCAGGCCGGACATCGGACCACCCGCGCCTGGCTCGTGGACGCCCTGGGTGATGAACTGCCCTTCCTCGATCGCGATCCGCCAGTGGCCGCCGCGGATGACCATCGATGCCATCGGACCGAAGATGCCCTCGGTCACGTCGAGCAGCGGGAGGGCCTCGGGCGCCTCCATGGCGAGCGCTCGCTCGACGAAGGGCTGCACGTACAGCTCCGCCATGGGCGCGCCTGCGATCGCGCCGAAGGAGGCGCGACCGGGCGCGAAGAGCTCCGCGGCCGATCCGTCGAGGCGACCGGATGCGAAGGAGCGCAGCGCGGCGTCGAAGTCGACGTTCCCCATCGTGATCGCCACGCGCGTGCCGCCGGACGCGACGCGGAGCGACTCCCCGAGAGCGTCGCGGTCGGCACCGGGGTCGGTCACGGCGACGCTCCGGACCGTGATCGTGCCGGATCCGAACGCAGGTCCGTCGGTCGGCGCTTCGATGGCGCGCGAGCGAAGCTCGATCCCGTCGGGGAGCTCTTCGGCGAGCGCGCCGTCGAGGAGCGCGTCCATGCGCTCGCGAGCGGGTTCGTCCACGAAGTCGACGACCACGCGGAGTCCCATTCCGCTGGCCGCGAACGCCGACTCGTCGCCGGCGCTGTCCATTCCCTCGAAGAAAGCGATCGGATCGCCGCCCGCGAGCGTGACCGAGACCGAGGCCGCCGAGATGCCGTCGAGCAGCTCCAGGATCGGAGGCGATTCCCCGGCGTCGACCTCGGCGCGGTACGCGTCCAGGGCCATCGCGACCGGATCCAGGGGCGGGCCGTCCATCACGCGGCCGATCGCTTCGTGGAGCGACTCGTCGGCGAGCGTTCGGGCGAGAGCGGTGCCGGCGTAGGCCGCTCGAAGCGCCTGGACGTCGGGGGCCTGGACGACGAGGAACGCGTCGCCCGGGTGGAGGGCGCCGGGATCTTGGGAGACGGGATCCTGGGCGAGCGGCGAGACGGCCGCGACGAGGGCGATGAGCATGTTGGTTCGCGGACGGAGCTGCACCCGCTCCAGCGGGTGCGCTGATGGGGTTCGACGACGCGGGCCGCGCACGCTGCGGCGGGCGCGTCCGAGCAGGAAGAGTCTGGACTCCGACTACTGGTGCGTCTCGTCCATGAACGCGAGAACCTGCTCCTCGCGCTCCTCAAGAGCCTTTCGGACGTCCTCGAAGATCTTCGCCGTGTCCTCGCGCTTTTCGAGCGCGTCGTGGAGCGCCGAGCGCACCTTGCGCACTTCGGGGTCCTCGGAATCGACCAGGAACGCGACGAACAGGCCGGCCTGGTTCAGGAGGAGCGACGTGTTCGGGTTCTGACCGCTCGCCGCGAATTCGAACACCTCGTCGAAGGGCAGCGGCCCGCCGTTGCGCCGCAGGTTCGAAGCGGACCACTCGCGGGCCCAGATCGGGTTGCCCCCCTTCCCGATCTGGTTGTCGAAGAACCAGCGGGATGCGTAGCACGCGGCGCCCCAGCGGAACCAGCGCGGCATCGTGTGCTCGCTGAGCTGCGCTTCGAGGAACTCGGCGGACACCTCTCCTTCGCTGAGGACGTCTTCGACGGCCGCGCGTGCCGGGTCGAGCCCGTCGACGAACGACAGGCCGTAGGCGAACCGCGCGTCGTGGATCCCGAACGCGTCGCCGCCCTCGCCAGAGTCGTCCCAGAAGGTCACGCCCATGCCGTGGTAGACCTCTTCGTCGAAGTCGAACCACAGGTCCGCGTAAGCGGCGCGGTTGAACGCCGACATCGCGAGCGGATCGACCTGGGGCAGGTCCATCTCTTCGCTGCCGTCCATGAACTGCAGGTACTCGGCCTGGTTGCGAAGGACGAGGAACGGCACCGGCGTCTCGGGCGCGACGCCAAAGACCTTGAGCATGTCGAAGTAGCCGTTCTTGGCCTGTTCGGCCGCTTTCATGGCCGTTTCACGGTTTGCCGTCGACCAGATCAGCGCGCGCTCGGTGGGGATGATCCAGGGTGACTCGACGTCGGCGTGGTAGGCGTTCGCCTCTTCGAGCGACATCCACTCGTCACCGCACTTCCACAGCCCCTTGTCGATGTTCTCGATCTCGTCGGGCTCGATCCAGACGAGGTCCTGCTGCTTCCAGCCATCGGCGATTCGCTGCTTCGCGACAGGGTCGAACCACAGACCGGTGACCGGGTCCTTCTCCCATCCACGCTCGAGGTACGGGATGTCGTTGGCCTCGACCCAGCGGCCGTCGTACTTCACGAGACCGCGTTCCTTCGCGACCTTCTCGGCGTACTTGTCCCGGTCGCGCTCGCTCTCGAACCACTTGCCGTCGAACTCGATGTGACCGAGGGCCTCGCGGGTCGGCCGGTGGTCGGGATCGACGCGCAGGATCTTCTTCAGGACCCGCTTGCGGTACTTCTTGCGCGAGTCGTCCTCGAGCGTCCATTCGTAGACCGCCCACAGCTTGTCCGAGTCGTCCCCGGCGTCCTTGAGCAGGTCCTTGTACTCGTCGAGGGCGACGAAGACCGCTTCGGGGCCGACGGCGAGAGCTTCCGGGCCGTGCGGGGGAAGTGCGGAGGTGAGCGCGATGAGGATCGTCGACAGCATGGGGTGCGGTGCGTTCAGAAGGCGTGGGTCCTGACCTCCCCGCTCGGAGAGGGGGTCCCTATGATGCCGGGCTCTCGAACCGGGTTCCGGGTCGATCGGCGCACCAGGCGCCGACGACACGCCCGGCCACCGAACCTAATACGCCTCGCATATCAGGCAACCGTCGCCATGGCGAAACACAAGGCCGCGACCGAGATCTCCTTTGCCCAGGAAGAGCGCTCTGCGTTCGCGGTCTTCGTGGACCGCTACAAGTGGCACGGGCTCCTTCTGCTCGGCCTGATCTCGGCCGTGATCATCTGGCGTCAGAGCTCCAGCAACGCCGCCGTCGAGTCGCTGCGTTCGGACTGGTCCCAGCTCTATCGGGCGCAGACCGCGGACGCGAAGGCGAGCGACCTGGCCGCGGCCGCGAAGCAGATCGAACGTCCTTCGATCGCTGCGTGGGCCCGGGTCAACCAGGCCGCCGTGCTCGTCGATGACCGCGAGTACTCCGACGCCGAGCAGGTCCTCGCCCAGACGATGCAGAGCGGGCCGGCGATCCTGACGTCGGTCCAGTTCCCGATCGGACCCGACGGGAGCGAGCAAACGCTCGTCGATCACCTCGTCCAGCGCGTCGGCAAGGAGAAGGCCTGGGCCGAGCAGAACCCGTACGTCATCGACAACCCGCCCCTCGCGGACGACGCACCGCGGGTCGAGCTGGTGACCGACCGCGGCTCGATCATCCTCGGGCTCGACGTCGAGCGCGCGCCGCTGCACGCCAAGAACTTCCTCGCACGCGTCGAGGAGGACTACTACGACGGGACGCGTTTCCACCGCGTGATTCCCGGACGGATCATCCAGGGGGGCGATCCGAACAGCCGTGAGGATGACCCCTCTCAGTGGGGTCTCGGCGGTCCGGAGCAGAAGGTGCCCTCGGAGGAGAGCGGTCTGATCCACACCGAGGGTGTCCTCGCCGCAGCAAAGACCTCCGGCGCCACGGAGTCCTCCGGGAGTCAGTTCTATCTGACAGTCTCCCGCCAGCACCAATTCGACGGGAACTACGTCGTCTACGGCCGGGTCCTCGAAGGCCTCGAGATCATCGAGGAGATCGCCGAGGGCGAGCTTCGCGAGGACAAGCCGGAGACTCCGGTCGAGCTCGTGACGATCCGCGAGGCGAAGACGCTCTAGTGGTGTAAAGCAGAAGTTCGCGTCATTTGTTCGGCCCCAATCGCGCCTTGGCTGCGTTGCCGAACCTGGGACGTAGCTACGGCTTTGCACTGCGGTTCGGACGCCTTGCCACGACGCGAAAGGGACTCGAACGAATGGCGCGAACTTCTGCTCCACACCACGAGCCGGATCTCGTCACCAGACCCGGTCAGGCTCAAAAGACACGTGGGTCTTTAATGTTCCACGTGGAACATCCGTCGCGTCCGCGGCCGATGTTCCACGTGGAACACTCCATTCTGGGTCGATCTTCGAGGGCCGAGGACGGAGGTCGCGCGATCGGTTACGTGGACGCGCCAACCGTGTGGAGAACCGGAGCGCACTTCGAGCAACTTGGCCGAATCCAACGCCAAAGGGTGCCCTACCGGCGCGCGAATCGCCCCTGAGCGTCGCCACGGTCTGCCCACTCGCCGTGGACAGCTCGTGGAGAAATGCACAGGCGACCAGTCGCCCTGCGCGCACAGCCTGGCCAGCAGTGGCTGCCTCCCCCTTTGCACGACGGGTCGCCGTTGTTCCACGTGGAACAACTCCACTGGACCTTCTGCGGCGAGGGCTAGAGCGACTCGCGTGGGGCCAGCCGATCGCAGAGCGTCTCGAGCTGCTGCCGGTCCGCGTAGTCGAGGATGATCGACCCGCGGTAGCCTGCGCCGTTGCGCAGCGTCACCTTCACGCCGAGCGTCTCCCGAAGACGGGACTCGAGCTCATTGACCCAGGCCGGCGTTTGACTCGCTGCCGACGGACTGGGTGAGGTCCGGCGCTCGCCACCCTGGGCCAGGCGCTCGGTTGCGCGCACGGAGAGATCCTTCCGAACGACCTCACCAAGGGCCTTCCGGATCGCGCCTTCGTCGCGCAATCCTAGCAAGGCCTTGGCGTGACCCATCGTAATCAGACCACGGCTCACGGCGTCGCGCGCCTCGTCGGGAAGGTCGAGCAACCGCAGCTGGTTCGCGACGGTCGCACGCTTGACGCCCACGCGTTCGGCGACCTCCTCCTGGGTCAGACCGCAGCGATCCATGAGCGCCTGGTACCCACGGGCCTTCTCGACCGGATCGAGGTCCTGGCGCTGGACGTTCTCGACGATGGCGAGCTCGAGGCTCTGTCCGTCTGACACTTCGTCGCGGACGATCGCCGGGATGCGATCGAGTCCTGCACTTCTCGCCGCGCGCCATCGCCGCTCTCCCGCGACGATCTGGTAGCCGTCGTCGACGCGCCGGACCGTGATCGGCTGAAGGACGCCGTGCTCCGCGATGCTCTGTCGGAGCTCCTCGAGCGCCGCGCTGTCGAAGGTCTTTCGAGGCTGATCCGCGTTCCTTCGAATCGCCGAGAGATCGATCCACTCGCCGACCGAAGGCGTGCCAGTGGTGCTCTCCCCCTCGTCGGCCGCGCCTGACGTCGTCGACAACCCTTCGTCGACACTGGCGTTCCCGAGAAGCGATCCGAGGCCGCGACCGAGGCGTCGTTCCATGGCGCTAGGCAGAGAGTGAGTCGAACGGACTGGGGTAGGGGGAATCGCCGACTCTGGGGGAGCTCGTGGCGACTGTCAAGGAATCGCGGTCTCGCCCATCCCATGCGAGCGAGTTGGCTCGTCGCCCACTACTCTCATCTCCGTGGTGCTCCTGCCCGTGATCAGGCAGCTGGCGGGGACGCTTCTTCGGCGCCCTCTCGTCTGGCTCTGCGCGCTGATGCTCGCGCTCTCCTGGCCGACGCTGCGGACGTTTCTCCCCCTGGGACTCGCGACGTCCGATCTCCACCACTGGACCGCCGCCTACGAGATCGCATTCATCGGCGGGATCTTCGGGATCCTCGCGGCGACAGAGCCTCTCGAGCGGATGGGCTGGCTCCTGCGCGACCAGGGCTCCGTGGCGCGCATCGTCACCGAGACCGTCGCCCTGACCACGATCGCTGCGCTCCTCGGCCTGTTCGCTCTCGCACCGGCTCACGCCTTCGGCGCCTCGCAGCCGCTGACGTTCCAAGTTGGCGCGTCCTTCGCCGCGCTCGTCCTTGGGTGGGTGCACGTCGCGGTCGTCGCCGCCGCTGCGCTTCGCTGGAAGGTCGATGGGGCCGTGCGCGCGGCGTGTATCGGCCTCGCCGTCGCCGTGCTCCCGGGACTCCTCGCGGGTCCGTCCCACTTTGAGACAGCGGCGCTCTCCCTTCTCGACGCGGGTGGAACGCTACGTGCATCGTTCGATTTCACGATCGCTCGGGCTCACTGGATCACGGCCTTTGCGCCGATCGTCGCCTGGGGTGCGGTCGCCGTGGCGTTCGCTCGTCCTACGGATCCCCCTTCGACCGCGACCCATGCGCTACGCGATCCTCGGTGACGTCCATTCGAACCTGGCGGCCCTCGAGGCCGTGCTGGACGAGGTGGACGCGCTCTCGGCGGACGCTCTCCTCCAGGTCGGCGATGTCGTCGGCTACGGCGCTGCGCCGCGCGAGGTGATCGAGATCCTGCGCGAGCGAACCGCGATCGTCGTCAAGGGCAACCACGACGCCGCCTGCGTTCGCGAGGTGGACGAGCGGCTCTTCAACCCCAATGCGCGCGCCGCGGTCGAGTTCTCGCGGAGCGCGATGTCCGCCGACGACCTCCGCTGGCTCGAAGAGCTGCCTCTGGTCCTGAAGACCGACGATCTCGTCCTCTCCCACGGCACGCTCGCCCGCCCCGAGCGATTCGACTACATCCAGTGCACCGAGGACGCCGACCCGTCCCTCGACGAGCTGGATCGACCGGTGTGCTTCCTCGGGCATACGCACGTCCCGGTGTCGATCATGCGGCTCGTCGACTCGCCGCATCGGACCTCGTACACGATCGACCGCACGATCGACCTCACCGAGTCGACCGTGGCGCTCGTGAACGTGGGAAGCGTGGGTCAGCCGCGGGACGAAGACCCGAGGGCCGCCTTCGCGATCTACGACACCGAGACCCAGACGGTCGAGCTGCGCCGCGTCGAGTACGACGTCGAACGCGAGGCCGATCGCATCCGTCGCGCGGGCCTGCCGGACATGCTTGCCGACCGGCTGTTCCTCGGGATCTGAGCCCGACGTCGTCGAGCTAGTGACTGCGGCCGCGCAGGTACGCGAGCGACTCGGGCAGAGACTCGAGCCCCGACTCGCCTAGGTCGGCCGCGAAGAGAGCCACGAGATCGCGCAGCGGACGCTCGTCGCCGTGGGCCACGAACTCGCGCGCCTCGGGGTTCGAGCCGATCGCAACCATCAGCTCGAGGATGGAGCCCGCGTTGCAGCGCGCGCCGCACACCTCCAGCTCGACCGGCGTGCCGTGGTGCTGGACGATCCCGACGATCAGCGACGCGGGACGCGCGTGCAGGTCGACGCCCTCGCGCAGCACGAGCCTCGTCTCGGACGTGTTCGTGTAGGTCGGCAGCAGCGCCGCAGCAAGGTCGACGCCGCTCTCCAGGAAGGCGGCCGCACAGACGAGCAGCCGGTTCAGCGTGACCTCCTGGACCTCGCTGCGCGGGACGATTCGCTGCAGCACGGAGTCCGCCGCGTTGGATCGCAGACCGCGCTCATGGCGCTCGACGAAGTGCGTGAGGAGCGTGACCGCCTCCAGCGTGTGGAGCGCCGCCGCGATGTGACCGCGAAGCAGCGGCAGCCGCGGGTCACCCGTCTCCAGCACGGTGTTCTTGACGTGCGTGTCGTAGCTCGACTGCAGGTTGTGAACCGTCGCCTCCCAGACGCGCGCCGTCTCCTCGCTGCAGTACGTGCGCAGGAACGACCCGCGCTCGTCGGGATCCTCGATCGGCCGAATGCCGACCTCGTCGAGCTCGGCGTGGGCCGCGAGGTACTTCGTGACGACCTCGGCGACGCGGTGGTCGTCGTCGTCGATCCGGTCGAGATCGACGTTGTGGGGGAGCTTCGAGTGGAACTCGGTCCGAGCGCGCGGCCGGCTCCCCTGACCTCGCTTCAGCTCGGTGACGCCGATGCGGCGTCCTTCGTCGACGAGCGCTCCCATGAGCTGCAGCAGTCGGTCCTCGACGAACTCGAGCGACGCGCGAACGTCGTCGGTCGCCACGTCGGCGCGCGGACCGAGCCGCTCCAGAACGCCGTAGGTGGGGATGCGGTGGTCGAGGTGCGCGAGCTGCATCCCCGCGAGCGCGAAGCCCCGAATCGAGGCGACGAGCTCGGTGAACGCCGAGAACGTCCGGTTCGTCCGAGCGCCGTAGTCGTCCAGGAACGACTCGAGATCGTCCGCCTCGGCGGAGAGATCGAACAGGCGGCGCTTCGTCCAGGCCGTCCCGCCAGGTGCCGCGCAGGTGGAGAGGAGCGGTTTCGCCCGCTCGAGAAGGAGGGCGATGAAGTCCTGTTCCGAGACGGATTCCTCGAGCGATGTCTCAACCATGCGTCCGCCGTGAGACTAGCACGATCTCGGGCGAGGGACCGGTTCGGAACGTTCGCCAACGACGGCTCAAGGCAATCGAACCGCGGGGTCGAAGCGGGAGTGCGGACTGTCGCGCGCGGCGCGAGCGTCCCGTTTTCCCCCCTCCGTCCCCGATGCGCCCGGGAGGACTCGTCATTTCCGCCGAACGCTGTCTAGAGACCTACCTCCAGGAGATCAACGAGGTCCCTCTCCTCACTGCAGATGAGGAGAAGGAGCTCGGCCGTCGGATCCAGTCCGGCGACCTGGAGGCCCGCGAGCACCTCATTCGCGCCAACCTGCGTCTCGTGGTGTCGATCGCGAAGATGTACGGCGACCGAGGGCTGAACCTGCAGGACCTCATCGCCGAAGGGAACATCGGGCTGATGAAGGCCGCTGAGAAGTTCGACCCCAACGCGGGCTGTCGCTTCTCGACGTACGGCACGTGGTGGATCAAGCAATCGATCCGTCGCGCGCTCACGAACACCGTCAAGTCCGTTCGCGTGCCCGGTTACATGACGGAGATGATCTCCAAGTGGCGGAACGTCTCGAACGAGCTCCGCTACGTCCTCGGGCGGATGCCGACGGTCGAGGAGGTCGCGATGGAGCTCGGGATCCCGAAGGAGTCGTGGCCGCTGCTCAAGCGCACGATCGAGTCCAACCAGGCCGGTCAGGTGTCGCTCGACGTGATGACCCAGACCCAGGACACCGTCGAGGACGAGAACACTCCGGACCCCGAGGACAGCATCGTCCAGCAGGACCTGCTCTCGCGCCTGGGCGAGCTCCTGGAGGTCATCGACGAGCGCGAGGCGACCATCCTGCGGCTTCGGTACGGCCTCGACGAGGGGGCGGATCCGATGACGCTCAAGGAGATCGGGAAGATCGTCGGCCTGACCCGGGAACGGGTCCGGCAGATCGAGCGCGACGCCCTGAAGAAGCTCTACGAGGTCATGGCGGGCGAGTGATTCCCGGGCCCCCGCGCCTCGATAATCGAAGCTCGGTCAAGAGCGGGGGTCACGGCGTTCGATCCAGTCACTGAGGATCGACCCCGATGGCCAAGAAGAAGACCGCGCGGAGACCCGCCGCCGCAGCCGGCACGTCCCCCGCCGAATCGACCGGCGCGGCGCAGCCCGCCGCTCGCAAGACGACCAAGAAGAAGGCGTCGAAGAAGAAGGCGTCCCGGAAGAAGACGGTCTCCAAGAAGAAGCCCGCCGGCGTCACGAAGAAGAAGGCGTCGAAGAAGAAGGCGACGCGCAAGAAGGCGACCAAGAAGAAGGCCGCGAAGAAGACGGCGACGCGCAAGAAGGCCACCAAGAAGAAGGCCGCACGGAAGAAAGTCGCCTCGTCGCACAGCGCGCCGGCCGCGGTCTCGACGGTCGAGCCCGAGACGCCGACGACCGCCGTCGAGACGACCAGCCAGGCGTCCCTCGAGTCGATCGCAGCCCTCGAGACTCTCGGGAACGAGAAGGCCGAGAGCACGACTCCCGCGACGACCGAGCCGGAGACGCGCGAGGACCAGCCCGTCGACGCCGACGGCTCTTCGAACATCGAGGTCATCGTCCTCGACCCGCCGAACGACGAGGGCGTCACGAGCTTCGATTCGGACGAACAGGTCCAAGGGCTCGACGGGCTCGACTGGTTCGACGAAGCAGACGCGGTCATCGTCGATCTGTCGGCGGACCCGGTCGAGGAGGATCCGATCGCCGTGACGCGCAGCGCCGCCGAAACCGGCGAGGCTCTGCTGGCTGCTGCGGAGCGGGGTGACTCCGATCTCGTCCGGACGCTGCTCCAGATGCACGCCTCGCCGACGGCCCGCGACCGGCGCCGCGGGACCATCGGCTGGACGCCGCTGATGCTCGCCACGGCCTCGGGGCACACCGACGTCGTCGCGCAGCTCCTCGCAGCAGGCGCGGATCGCCAGGCGACGGACGATGTGGACGGGCGCTACGCAGCGCGCGTCGCCTCGCTCGCTCGCACGATGACCGCGGACCAGATCGCGGGCGAGGGCATGCCGCTGGGTCGCTCGGTGATGCACATCGCGACGGCGTACGGCCGCCCGTCGATCGCGCGCATGCTCGCGGACGGCGGCTGCCCGGTCGACGTGCCCGATCACTCCGGCGAGACGCCTCTGATGCTCGCCGCCCAGTCCGGCGCGCACGACATCGCTCAGCTCTTGATCGAGCGCGGCGCCGACCTCGACGCGCGCGACAACCGGAGCGGCTGCGGCGCGATCGAGCGCGCCGCCATGCTGGGTCGCGCGCCGATGATCGAGCGGCTCCTCTCGGCGGGCGCCACGATCAGCTCGCGCGATCTCGAGGGGCGGACGCCGCTGATGTACGCCGTCGGTGGCGCGCACTACGACGCCGCCCGCGTCCTCCTCGAGAACCGCGCCGATCCCTGCGCGCAGGCCGAGTCCGGATTCGGCGTCCTCTGCGCGGCCGTGTGCGCGCGCGGCTACTTCCCCGAGCCGGACGGGACGTTCGCCGTGAGGCCGTTCCCGGAGGAGAGCATCCTCCCGGTCGTCGAGCTGCTGCTGCGATGGGGGGCCGTCGACGTTCCCGACGGGACGGGCGTGCGCCCGAGCCAGCACTCCGAGGGCCTCGGCCACGTCTCGGTCGTGAGGATCCTCCACGAGTACTCCGGCGAGGAGTACCGCCGGACGGGCTGAAAGCGAGGAAGACGCACCTCGACCCCCGATCCTCCGTGGCCGACACTTCGGTCGCGATGCGTGCGTCCGGACTCCTCCTCGCAGCGGCCGTTGCCGCCGCCGGCTCAGCGGCCCTCCTGTGGCAGAGCCGGACGACGCCCGCGCCCGAGCGGCAGCACGAGATCGGGAGGGCCCGTCCAGAGAGCCCGCGGCCGCCCGAGCCGCAGGACGAAGTGCCTCTTGCGGCGCCAGCGCCAGAAGCGGACGAGCCGACGCCTACCGTGGCAGCGCCTCGCGTCACCTACGCGCGGGACTCCGTCATGCAGCGGTTCGGGGGCTACGCGATGCTCCAGCGCGAGGGCGGTCCGCCGATCGAGGCCGCGACGGGACGCATCGACTTCGAGACGGTGATCCGCGGTCAGCGTGACCTCGTGCGCGCCGACGTTCTGCGCGGTCGCTTCGACGTCGAGATTCCGGCGGTCGCGTTCGTCGACGTCGCCTCCGCGACGCTGGAAGGGAATCGCGTCCGCTTCCCGTCGATTCCTCCGCAGTACGACCCCGACGAGAGCGACGTCGTCCTGGTGGGCGTACCGTTTCCCGAGAGCGTCCTTCGGGTCGTCGACGGAGGTCAGCGGAGCGCGCTCGGCTCGGTCACCGTTCGTCGCGCGTCGGGACCGAGCGCCCCGCTCGACGACGCGGGAGAAGTCGTCGTCCGCGAGGCCTCCGCCCCGGTCGTGCTCCCGTGGATCGAGACCGCGGTTCCGGTCTGGCTCAGCGTCTCCGCGCCCGGATACGCGGCGACGAACGTACTCGTCGACCCGACGGTCGCGGGCGACCGCGAGGTCGCGCTCTGGCCGAGCGCGAGCCTGACCGTGCGCGTCACCGGCGTCGGCCGCTCGCGGCTCCGGACTCTCGTGCTCTTTCGCGAGGAGAGCGACGAGCGCACGCCGGTGGCCGCCATGCTCGAGCCCGAACACGGCGACGCACGTGGCGTGAGCGGAGCTCTCGTGTTCGAGATCCCCGGTGTCGCCGCGCTCCCGCACCGGATCCTTGCCAAGGGCGTGGACGGCGTCGGCCGCACGGTCGACCTCGCGGAGACGCGCGTCGAGCTCGAGCCGGGGCAGCAGCGCGACGTCGCGCTGCGCATCGACTCGTGAGCGTCGCGCACGAGATCGAGCCGCTCAGGCGCGCAGCCGAGGGGACGCCGCTGTACGTCCATCTCCCGTTCTGCGCCGCGAAGTGCCACTACTGCGACTTCTTCTCGGTCCGGGACGAGGGCCAGGACATCGACGGAATGGTCGCCGCGATCCTCGAGGAGGCGCGGCATCGCGCTCCGGCGAAACCGCGCACGCTGTTCCTCGGCGGAGGCACGCCCTCGCTCCTGTCGGCGTCCCAGCTGCGCGTCGTGCTCGACGGCCTCGACGAACTCACGGACTGGCGCCAGAGCGCGGTCGAGGTCAGCGCCGAGTGCAATCCGGAGAGCCTCGATCGCAGCAAGGCCGAAGCGCTGCGCGAGCTCGGCGTACCGCGGCTCTCGATCGGCTTCCAGTCGCTCGACGACGCGACGCTGAAGAGCTTCGGACGCGTGCACTCCGCCGACGACTCGTTCCGCGCGTTCGCCGCAGCACGCGAGGCGGGGGTCGAGCACCTGAACGTCGACATGATCTACGCGGTCCCCGGGCAAACGACCGCTTCGTGGGAGAGTGACCTCGCGCGCGTGCTCGCCCTCGATCCCGACCACGTGTCGGCGTACAACCTGACGTTCGAAGAGGACACGCGCTTCAAGCGCTGGCTCGACCGCGGGCGCATCGAGAAGACGCCGGAGGACGTCGAGCTCGCGATGTTCGACGCGACGAGGCGACTGACGCGCGACGCCGGCCTCCACGCGTACGAGATCTCGAACTTCGCGCGGCCGGGAGAGGAGTGCGAGCACAATCGGAGCTACTGGCGCAACGGCGAGTACGTCGGGCTGGGACCGGGCGCCGTCAGCAAGGTGGGGGATGCGCGCGCCGGCAACCCGCGCGGGATCGCGCCGTACCTGAGGCGCATCGCGAGCCGCGGACACGCGACCGACTGGCGCGAGGATCCCGAGCCCGTCGCCCGCCTCGCGGAGACGTGGTGGCTCGGCCTGCGGACGAGCGAAGGAGTCGCGCCAGCCGAGGCGCGGGCGGCGGCGCGCTTCGATGGCGACGCGGATCCCGCGCTCCCGATCGCCGACGAGCTCGTCGGACACGACCTGCTCGAGATCGCGGGGGACCGCTACCGGCTGACGGAAGCCGGGCTCCCACTCGCCGACGCGGTCGCGCGCCGGTTCCTCGAACGCATCGACTAGTCGCGCTCGACGGCGCGCTCGATCTGGACGAAGACCTCGACCGGATGGACGTAGAGCGGGGCGTACGCCTCGGCGAGGCTCGACTCCAGCTCGGCGCGCGTCACGTCGGTCGTCATCACCCTTCCGATCTCGGGCAGGAGGATCGAGCCGTCGGAGTCGACCTGAACCCGGAGGTTCAGCTCGGACACGACGTCGGAGACGAGCTGGACGATATCGCCGGGCCTGGCGCTGTCGTCGGCGCCGAGAAGGGACGTGCGCGATCGACTGCGCTCGTCCGCGAGCTCGTGGGCGAACGCCTGCGCAACGTGCTCACGTTCGAGCGCCTCCCGACGCAGGCGAACGGTCGTCAGGGCGAAGGCCACGCTCAGCGCGACGAATCCAACGGCGAGGACGGTGACGAGAGTCTTCATGACGCGTTCTCCGCTTCGTTTCTCCAAGAGGCAGCGTTCCTCGATGGCATCGATGTTCCCGAAGCGCCGGTTGGCTTCGAGTCGCGCGGCTTCGGGGTCGAGGCCCTCGGCGATGAGGGCTTCGCGCGAGAGCGCGAGGTGACTCTCCAGCTCGCTCCGCACGTCGTCGCGAAGGGCGCGCCGTGCGGCGCGGGATTCCCCGTCGAACAGAGCGTCGTCGCGATGGGTCACGCCGTTCCCCCCGCGCCGCGCGAGCGGAGCACCTTGGCGACCCCGAGCGAGAGCCGGTTCCAGAGAGCCGTTCGCTCACGCAGCGACTCGCGCCCTCCGTCGGTCAGGGAATAGAACTTCGCCCGACGGCCCGTGTCCGTCTTGCCCCACTCCGCCTCGATGAGCCCCCTTCGCTCCAGGCGATGGAGCGCCGGGTACAGGCTGCCCTCCTCGACGAGCAGGGCGCCGTCGGAGCGCTCCTCGATCCAGCGCGCCAGGGCGTAGCCGTGGCGCGCTGTGCGCGAGAGCGCCTTCAGGACGAGGAGCTCGAGGGCCCCCCGCGGCAGTTCGGGTCGGTCGGACGACATCTCCATCGCCCACACTGACCGCGCATCCCTATTTCGACAAGGGGTGCGTCCACGAAAACCGCCGAGCCTCAGTAGCGCCAGCTCGTGAGGTCCGCCCCCGGCGGCGCCGACTCCTCGATGCGCTCCAGGATCCGCGGCAGGTACATCGTGTTGTAGCGCAGCCGCGAGACGTGGTTCGGGTTGTCCTGGTCTCCGTTCCAGCAGTGCTCGGCCCGGTCGCCGTAGTCGACGACGCCGCCGTACGCGTGGTCGGTCGTCGACTCGAGGAACTCCTCCATCAGGTAGACGGCGTTGTTCAGGTAGTAGTTGTCCATGTCGCCGCAGAAGACGTGGATCTTCCCCACGAGCTTCGGTCCGATTGTCGCCCAGTCGCGCTCGAGGATGTGGCGCAGGTCGTAGTTCTCGCGCCAGTACGCGGCGACGTCGCGATCGATCGCGCCGGTCCGCTTGTCCCAGATCCGCGCCGGGTAGCCGTCGGGCCCCACAGGCGAGTAGACCGCCTCCCACACGTCGAACTGATCGCCCGATCGACTCCGCGTGCCGAGCGCGAGCTCCATGTGGTTGTAGCTACGCATCGTCCCGTCGACGTGGCCGAGCCAGTCGCGGTGCGCGGGCCGCTCGACGCGCGCGAACGGTCCCTCGACCCAGTACGCGTTCTCGTCCTCGTAGACGTCGACGAGGCAGAACGCGCGGAAGTCGATCGGGTCGGGACAGGCCGCGAAGCAGCCGTTGTACTCGTCGGGATAGAAGACCTGGGCCGCGAGCGCTTCCCAGCCGCCCGTCGACCCGCCGTAGAGGAAGCGCGACCAGCCCTCGCCGATGCCGCGGAAGCGCTCCTCGAGATACGGGACGAGCTCGTACGTGATCGCGTCGCCGTAGGGCCCGAGGTTCGCCGAGTTGACCGCGTACGAGTCGTCGTAGAACGGGTTGGGGTGCTGGATCAGGACGATGAGGAAGCGCGGGAAGTCGTCCGACACCCAGCGGCGGTAGAAGTCGTACGCCTCCTGCTGCTGCATTCGGTTGTAGCCGCGGATGCCGAACCGGGCGCTCTCGTCGGGCTCGAGGTCGGGATCGGGCGGCTCGGTGCGGAACCCGCCGAAGTCCGCGGGGAAGTGCCCGTGGAAGATCATCAGCGGATAGCGCGCCTCGGGATGTTCGTCGAAGCCCCTCGGCACCAGCACGTGGGCGCCGAGGTGCATCGGCCGCCCCCAGAACGCGCTCAGACGATCGCTCTGCATCCGGACGTGCCGGACGAACTCGGTGTCGACGGGCGGCTCGATCGGCGGGATGACCTGGTCGAGCACGATCTCGAGCGGGTCGCCGTCGGGATCGAACGTGACGACGCGCGGCTCGCTGTAGAGGTTGCCGGGCGCCCGATTCCAGCGCTGGCCCTCGCCGCGGTCCATCGGAAGCTTCAGCGTGTGGCCGTGCTCGACCTCGAACGTCTCGTACAGGTGGAGCAGCGCCTGGACCCGGTACTCGCCGGCCTCGAGGTCGCGGAGGCTCGGGAGAGGGTGCCCGAAGACCTCCGCGTCGAAGGCCACGTCCTCGCCGGGCGCGAGGCCCTCGACGTCGACGCCGAAGACCTGCGCGCTGGAGACGCGGCCGCTGACCTGGAAGCGAGGCTCCCGCTCCCCGTCCTTCGAGAACAACAGCAGGACGCGGCCGTCCGCGGCCTCGGGCCGCGCCCCGGCGACGAAGCGGACGACGGCCAAGGGGTGCGAAGCCTGCTGGGGGAGTGAAGGAGCGACAGCCGCAAGCGTGAGAAGAACGTGCATGGGGAACCTCGAGGAGTCCGGCCAGGATACGGCCGCGAATCCGCCTGCCCGGGCGTCGCCACCCCACTTTGCGCCGCTGCCGTCGCGCCCCGCGCACCGCGTCCGCTACGCTCACCGCACGAATGGCGACGGAGGAGGAGAGGAGTACCGCGCGGGCCGCGAAGCGAGAGCAGCGGAAGCGAAAGCGGAAGTCCAAAGGCAAGCGCAACTTCTTCGTGCGCGGGCTCGTCGTCCTGTTGCCGACGGTCCTGACGATCTTCATCTTCGCGACGGTCGTGCAGTTCGTGAACACGTACCTCACGACGCCGATCAACCGGACGCTCTTGACCCTCCTCGACGGCAATTCCGTCGGGTGGGAAGCGATCGAGATGATGAACGTCAACCCGCGGGCGAAGCAGTTCGTCGACTTCGACGCGCTTCCCGAGGAGCTCGCGGACAAGATCGGGATCGGCCGGGAGCTCGGTGAGATCGGGACGCCAGAAGCGCTCGCCGCGATCGAGAACTACCGCGAGCCGCGCTACACGTTCCTGCGCGACTTCGACTCGCTCGCGATCGACCGCCGCAAGCTGCGCGAGGCGATCCCCCTACCGGAGTGGGTGGGACTCGTCCTCGCAGCCGCGATCGTCCTGTTCCTCGGCTATCTCGCGAGCGGCTTTCTCGGCCGCGGGTTGATCGCGAGCTTCGACAAGGCGCTGACGCGGGTGCCGATCGTGCGCTCCGTCTACCCGTACACGAAGCAGCTCGTCGATTTCTTCCTCTCCGACAGCGAGCTCGAGTTCGACACCGTCGTCGCCGCGCCGTACCCGAGCGAGGGCGTCTGGGCGATCGGCTTCGTCACCGGCGGTGGGCTGCGGACGGTGCAGACCGAGCTCGGCGGCAACTACCTGTCGGTGTTCATCCCCACGTCGCCGATGCCGATGACCGGCTTCACGGTCTTCATCGAGGCGAACCGCCTGATCCCGCTCGACATCACGGTCGACGAAGCGCTGCGCGTCACCGTCTCTGCCGGCGTCCTCGTTCCTTCGAGCGAGCAGGTCCAGTCGCTCGACGAGGCGCACGAGCGCTGGGCGGCGCTCGGCCTCGACCATCCGCCCAAAGGCGCCGACGAATCGTCCGACGGTGAAGACGACGAGGACGCGACCGAGTCGTGACCGCTCCCTTCGCCGACCGCCTCGTCGCTGCCGTCGAGCGCACGCAGAACCCGAGCGTCGTCGGGCTCGATCCTCACCTGGACCTGCTCCCCGAGGAGTACGGGATCGCGCGCGACGAGACGGCGGACCGCGCGACTCGCGCGCGGGCGACGGGGGACTTCCTGCTCGAAGTGATCGAGGTCGCCGCGACGCGGGTGCCCGCCGTGAAGCCCCAGTCCGCGTTCTTCGAGCTGTTCGGGGCCGACGGGGCGCGCGAGTTCGAGCGCGTGGTGAGCGCATCCCGCGACGCCGGGCTCCTCGTGATCGGCGACGTCAAACGCGGAGACATCGGCAGCACCGCGGCGGCCTACGCGCGTGCGTTCCTGTCGGGTCCGGACAGCGACCGCCGCGCGGCTTGCGACGCGATCACGATCAACCCCTACCTCGGGACGGACTCGATCACGCCGTTCCTCGAGGAGTGTCGTCGGGAGGGCGCGGGCGTCTACACGCTCGTCCGCACGTCGAACCCCTCGAGCGCCGAGTTCCAGGCGGCGCGCACCCGGGACGAAGGGGGCGAGGACGTCGCGCTCTCCGACCTCGTGGCCGACGCCGTCGTGCGCTGGGGATCCGAGCTCGTCGGCGATTCGGGCTGGAGCTCGGTCGGCGCCGTCGTCGGCGCGACCCACCCGGACGAGCTCGCGAGACTTCGAGCGCGCATGCCGCGGACGCCGCTCCTCCTGCCCGGCTACGGCGCCCAGGGCGCTGGCGCCACCGACGTGGTCGGCGGGTTCTCGGGAGGGCTCCACGGCGCGCTCGTCAGCTCCTCCCGCGGCGTCCTGTTCGCCGGTCGGCAGCGCTCCGACGTCCACTGGAAGGACGCGACGCGCGACGCGATCGATGCGATGGCGGCGGAGCTCCGCTCGGCTCTGCTCGGGTAGGGATGAAGACGCGCGTGAGGAGCCTTCCGGCCGACGTCTTCGGACTGTCGGACGTCGCGCGAGCCGGTCTCTCGGCTGGCCCTGACTTCGGGCCCGTGCCCGTCGCGCGGCGCGTCGCGGACGTTCCGCGTCCCGAGGAGCGGCTCGGTTCGATCGAACGTGGGGTCCTGGTCGACTCCATCGAGCGCGGACTCGCCGAAGCGGGCGTCGCGCTGCCGCCGGCCGCGCGCGACGCGCTCGAAGCACTGCGGCGCGAGGGCGTGTCGTGCGTCGTGACCGGCCAGCAGCCGGGGCTCCTCACGTCGCCGCTCTACAGCCTCTTCAAGGCTCTCCAGGCGTGTCGCGCCGCGGAAGATCTCGCGCGCCTCTGGGGCGTTCCGGTCGTCCCGATCTTCTGGAACCACGCCGACGACCACGACGTCGCCGAGGTCCACCACGCCTGGCAGCTCAACCGCAACCTCGACCTGCAGAAGGTGTCGCTCGCCGGGCTCGCCTCCGGGCGCACTCCGCTCGGCGAGCTCCGCATCGACGCAGAGGCGCAGAGGCTCGACGCGCTGCGCGCGCAGCTGCGCGGCATCGTCGAGGAGCACGAGGGCGCGGACGCGGCGCTCGATCTGTTCCTCCCTCGCGACGGCGAAACGCTGCCGCGCGCGATGACGCGCGTCTTCACGGAGCTCGCCGGCTCGCGCGGGCTCGTCGTGTGTGAGCCGGACTGGATCCGGCCGCTCCTCTCCAGCGAGCTCGGTCGCATCGTGTCCGGTGGAGCGCTGGTCCCCGCCCTCGACGCGGGGGAAGCCGAGCTGGCTGCGCTCGACCTCTCCCCGGCGATCCCGGTCGGGCGCGCGGCGGGAGATCCGGACGGAGCCGCCGCCCTCGTCTACCGGCACGTGCGGAGCGCGCCCGACGCGCCGTCCGAGCGCATCGCACTCCGCGCCGGCGGCGAGGGCTTTCGCCTCGACGGCGAGCCGGGCTCGCGCACGGCGGCCGAGCTCGGGAGCCTCGTCGTCGGATCGCCGACGGACTGGTCGGCCGGCGCGCTCGTCCGGCCGCTCGTCCAGGATGCGGTGTTCCCGACGTGCGCGTACGTCGGGGGCCTGGGCGAGCTCGGCTACCACGCCCAGCTCGGTCCCGCGCGCGACGCGATCGGTCAGCCTCGCACGCCGTTCCTGCCGCGCGTCTCGATCACCCTGGTCGACGCCGACACGCGCTACGCGCTTCGTCGCGTCGAGTCCGACGTCGACGAGGTCGTGCGCGCCGGCGGGAACTTCCGCCCCGGCGCGGACGAGCTCGAAGAGCCCCACGTCGTGGTCGCGCTGCGCGCCGTCGGGGAAGATGCGGCGCAGAAGCTCCTGGAGCACAGGGCCGAGCTCGCCGAGCTGGAGCCGGCGCTCGCCATCACGCTGAAGAAGACCGCCGACCACGTCAAGCAGTCGGTCGGCAAGGTGCTCGACAAGGCGATGCGCGTCCACAAGAACCGGGTCGGCAAGGGCGCGCGGCAGGTGCGGCGGGTGAACAACACGCTCGTCCCGCGCGGAGAGCCCCAGGAGCGCGTCCTCGGGCCGTTCCAGTTCGTCGCACGCTTCGGAGACGAGTTCGTCACCGCGCTCTGGGACGAGATGCCGTCGGCTTCGATCGAACACCTGGTCCTACACCTCGAAGTGGACGAAGAGGCAGACGCATGACCGAGCTGGACGCTCTCGTCGTCGCGGCGCACCCCGACGACGCCGAGATCTCGATGGGCGGGACGATCCTGAGGCTCGTCGACGCCGGGAAGCGAGTGGGCATCCTCGACGTGACGCGCGGTGAGATGGGCACGCGCGGAACGCGCGAGGACCGCGACGAGGAGGCCGCGCGCGCGAGCGAGCTGCTCGGGCTTGCCTGGCGCGGCAACCTCGAGCAGCCGGACGGGCGCGTACAGGTGACGGTCGAGGCGCGCGAGGCGCTCGCGAAGGAGCTGCGCACCCTGCGGCCGGAGGTCGTGTTCGGGCACTGGGTCGACGACCCGCACCCCGACCACGTCGCGAGCGCGCGGCTGACCCGGGAGGCCTGGTACCTCTCCGGCCTGCGCCGGCTCGCCGACGTCACGGGCGGCCCGGAGGCGAGGCGCCCGACGCAGCTGGTCCACTTCATGTCGCACACGCCGTTCGATCCCACGTTCGTCGTCGACGTCGAGGCCGTCTGGGACCGGAAGCAGGCCGCGATCCTCGCGTACGCGAAGCAGCTGGAGCGGTCGGACGACGGGCGGCACTTCCTCTACGGATCGGACATCCTCGAGCGCGTCGAGACGAAGGCGCGGACCTACGGCGAGCGGATCGGGCGGCGCTACGGAGAGCCGATCCTCTGCCCCGAGCCCGCGTCGTTCGAGGACCCGCTCGTACGCTGGCTCGCCGCGCCGCGCTGAACGCGGCTATCCTCTCACCAGCCCGCACGCGGCCGCGAATGGCCGCGACTCCGAATCAGAAGAGATCGACCATGAATTCGAGCAACCCCGTCCTGCGCGATTCCGTCTTCCGCGGCACGTCCTTCGACGATGCTGCCGTCGGCGCGACCACGTCCCAGATGACCGTCCAGGGAACGATGGCGAAGACCGCCATCCTTCTGCTCGCCGTGACGGTCGCCGCGGTGTTCACCTGGCAGAAGGCGATGGCAGGAGTCGCCAGCGGCGTCGGCCTGTCCGGAACGATGCCGTGGATGCTCGGCGGCCTCATCGGCGGTCTCGTGCTCGCGCTCGTCATCAGCTTCAAGCCGAACCTGGCCCCGACGCTCAGCGTTCCGTACGCGCTCCTGGAGGGTCTCTTCCTCGGCGCCGTGTCGGCCGTCTACGCGCTCCAGGTCGGAGATGCGGGCGGCCTTGGAAACAGCATCGTGCTGCAGGCCGTCGTCCTGACGTTCGCGACCGCGTTCGCGATGCTGGGGCTGTACTCGTTCCGGATCATCGTCGTGACCGACCGCATGCGGTCGGTCGTGCTCGCGGCGACGGGCGGAATCATGCTCTTCTACGTGATCGCGGTCGTCATGGGCTTCTTCGGCGTCGAGATGCCGCTGATCCACAGCTCGGGCACGCTCGGGATCCTCTTCTCGCTCGTCGTCGTCGGGATCGCGGCCTTCAACCTGCTCCTCGACTTCGACTACATCGAGAAGGGCGCGCAGTACGGCGCGTCGAAGAAGATGGAGTGGTTCGGCGCGTTCGCGCTGATCGTGACCCTCGTCTGGCTCTACATCGAGGTTCTGCGCCTCCTGGCGAAGCTCCGAGCCAGCGAATGACGCGTACGACGGGACGCCCGTGGCGGAGCCCGTACGTCGGCTCGATCTCCGCGCGCGTTCGACCCGCCCTCGTCCTCGTCGCGGCGCTGTCCGCCCTCGTCTTCCTCGGCCCCGCCATGGAGACGGGGCCTCCGCCGCGCCTCAACGTCCTGCTCGTCGTCACCGACGACCAGGGCCTCGGCGACTTCGGCGTCAGTGGAAACCCGGTCCTGCGCACACCGCGGCTCGACGCCTTCGCCGCCGAGTGTCCGACGGTCGAGCGGTTCTACGTGAGCCCCGTTTGTTCGCCGACGCGCGCGTCGCTGATGACGGGCCGGTACAGCTACCGAACCCGCGTGGTCGACACGTACCGCGGTCGGTCGATGATGGACCCGTCGGAGGAGACGCTCGCCGAGATCCTGTCGGACGACGGGTACCGGACGGGGATCTTCGGCAAGTGGCACCTCGGTGACGCGTTCCCGCTGCGCGCGGTCGACCAGGGGTTCGACACGTCGCTCGTCCACCGCGGCGGGGGGCTGGCGCAGCCCTCCGAGCCCCCGGAGAACGAGGGGCGATACACCGATCCGCTTCTCCGACGCGACGGGCGCGAGTGGGCCCGAGCGAACGGCTACTCGACGCAGGTTTTCGTCGACGAGGCGCTCTCCTTCATCGACTCGTGCGCCGACGCCGGGGAACCGTTCTTCGCGTACGTGGCGACGAATGCACCGCACGGGCCGTTCGACGACGTGCCGGACGACCTCTACCAGAGGTACCTGAAGCGCGATCTCACGGACGTCCTCACGTCGGACGGGACCAACCCCGACGTCGTCGCGCGGACGTACGCGATGATCGAGGACATCGACCGCGGCTTCGGACGGCTGCTCGACCGACTCGAGAAGCGCAAGCTGGACCGGAACACGCTCGTGATCTTCCTGACCGACAACGGTCCGGTGCAGGGCCGCTGGAACGCGGACCTGCGGGGCGGGAAGACGACGGTCTACGAGGGCGGGATCCGCTCGCCGCTGTGGATGCGATGGCCGCGACGGCTGTCGCCCGAGACGACCGTCGACCGGATCGCGGCCCACATCGACATCCTGCCGACGGTGCTGGAGGCGACGGGGACGCCGCTCCCAGACGGAATCGCGCTCGACGGGCGGAGCCTCTTGCCGCTCCTCGAGGCCCGCGACGAGCCGTGGCCCGAGCGCCAGGTCGTGGTCCAGGCCCACCGCGGCGACACGCCGGAGCGCGACCACAACTGCGCGCTGGTGGGCGAGCGGTGGAAGCTCGTGCGCGCGTCCGGATTCGGCAGCTCGCGCGCGGATCCGAACGTCGCGTGGCAGCTGTTCGACCTGATGGCCGACCCCGGCGAGACCACGAACCTCTTCGCCGAAGAGACCGATCGCGTCATCGCGATGCGCGCGGACTACGAGCGCTGGTACTCGGACGTCGCGACCACGCGTTTCGACAACTTCGGCCCGCCTCGGATCCGGCCCGCGACGTCGAACGAGCCCGTGACGACGCTCACGCGGCAGGACTGGCGCGCGGATTCCGGAACGGGCTGGGGGACGCGCGGGCGCTGGTTCCTGCATTTCGACGACGAGACCGACTACGAGCTCAGGCTGCGCTTCCGCGAGGCCCGCACCCTCGATCGGGTGCTCGTCGCGATCGACCAGCGCATCCATGACTTCGAGGTGGGGGCGACCGCGGCTTCCATCCCGGTCGGCCCGATCCGCATCCCGGCGGGCCACGCGACTCTCCAGGTGGAGTGCGTCGCGGACGGCGAATCCTTCGATCCCTACCAGATCGAGGTCGTCCGCGTGATCGGCGAGGGATAGCACCGGTCCCCGACGCTACACTCGGCCTCTTCGCATGCGCCGAATCGCGATCATCAACCAGAAGGGAGGCGTCGGGAAGACGACGACGGCCGTCAACCTGGGCGCGGCTCTCGCGAGGCTCGGGCGGCGTGTCGTGGTGGTCGACATGGACCCCCAGGCGAACGCCTCGCTGAACCTCGGCGCCGAGCTCAGTCCCGACGAGCCGTCGACGTACACGATCCTGACCCAGGGCGGTCGCATCGTGGACACGCTCCGCGGGACGTCGACCCCCGGTCTGTCGATCCTCCCGGCGCACCTCGACCTGTCGGGCGCCGAGCTCGAACTCGCGAGCACGATCGGTCGTGAGACGGTGCTGCGCGACGCGCTCGAGGACTGGGAGCGCGAGGAGGTCGCCCGCACGGGCCGGCCGCCCTCAGACGTCGTGTTCGTCGACAATCCGCCGAGCCTCGGACTGCTGTCGGTGAACGGACTCGCGGCGTCGACGGAGGTCCTGATCGCCGTCCAGACCGAGTTCTTCGCGCTCCAGGGCCTCGGCAAGCTCGTCGAGATCGTCCAGCTGCTGCGGCGAAAGCTGAACCCCGACCTCGAGATCACGGGCGTGCTCGCGTGCCTCTACGACAGTCGCCTGCGACTCGCGCGCGAGGTCCTGGGCGAGCTCCGCGCGCACTTCCCCGAGCAGCTGTTCCGCCGCCCGATCGCGCAGAACGTCAAGCTGGCGGAGACGCCGAGCTTCAGTCGCACCATCTTCGAGTACGCGCCCGACTCGAAGGGCGCCGAGGACTACCTGACGGTCGCCCGCGAGTTCCTCGAGCGCGAGGGGGTCGACGTCGACGGCGACCCTCGGTCGCTCGAGCGCTCCGACGCGCTGACGACCGCAGATCCCCACCGCGAAGCGCTCTCCTCGTTCGAGATCGTCCCCTACGCGGCCGACGAGGAAGAAGACGACCAGCCGCCCGCTGCGCCCGACGTCGAGCCGCCGACCGTGGGCGAGGTCGACGTGCCGCGGGCCGAGCCGACGTCCGATGAGCCCGCGGAATCCGCGACTGAGGTCGCCGGAGCCGTGGAGTCGGTGACGGAGGTCGCCACCGCGGTCCAGGCCGAGCCGAAGGTCGCCGCGGAGCCGCAGATCATTGCCCAGCCGGAGGTCATCGCGACGCCAGAGACCATCGCGGAGCCAGAGGTCGCGGAGGTGCCGATCGAGATCGCGGTCGATCAGC
>JBCCSK010000002.1:0-51662 GCA_039200205.1 Planctomycetota bacterium | reverse complement strand
CCGGATCGAACCCACCGCTCCCGATCGGAAAACTCGCTCCGACCGCGGTCAAGGTGCTCGGGTCGAACAGTCGCCCGGCGATCGCGTTGTCCGGGAAGATAACGACGATGCTCGCGTCGGCGACGACGAGCAGTCGATCGGAGGCGGCGGAGTATGCGATTCGAGGCGTCGTCCACGATGCGTTGCCTGATTCGGCAACCGCGAGTCCGCCGCCGTTACCCGCGCGGTCGAAGCTCGTCACGAAGACGTCCGAATTCGTCGAAGATGTTTCTTCTTCCCAGCAGACGAAGTAGCGCTGGGCCGAGCCGCAGTAGGTGATGTCGGGCGATTTTGCGCGCACAGTGGTAGGCGTCGACGTGAACGTCGAAATGGGCGGATCGACCGTGAGAGGAAGCGTCGCACCGGCGACGAAATCGGCCGGAACGACGAGGCGAATCGACCGTCCATCGAGCGTCCTTTCGATCTCGATGCGGCGACCCTCGGCGTCGTATGCGAACGCTCTCCCGTAGCGGACCTCGCCTCGGGTCGGGTGAGCGAACGAGATCACGTCACCGTCCACGGCGTCCAGGTCGGTCTCGACGTCGATCGTGAGGACGAGGTCGCCGCTCCCGGGGAGCTCGTCGAAGACGAAGGTCTGCTCGATATCGTCGAGGCGAAGGTGGTAGACGTCGACGAGTCCGGTGCGCTGCAGCTCGACCGTGGACTCACGTGCGATCGCCTCGCCGATCGGATTGATGGAGATCGCTGTCCGGCCGTGCACCACGGACTGCAGCGTGAAGCGCACCGGCCATTCGCGCGCAGCATCGGCGCCAAAGATAGGGTGGACGATCGCCGCGCCGTCCGCGAAACAGACGCGCGACGCGCGGTTCCGGACCCAGACCTCTCCCGACACATCGACGTCGACGAGCGGACTGGTCATCAGTTCCGCGATACGGAGCGGCGGCAGGGTCGGGGAATCGGACGGCTCGCCGGCAAAGACAGCGGGCGCGAGAAGGAAGACTGCTGCGGCAGCGCCTGCAGGCAGCTTGAGGGTCGTGGGAACCATCGATCGTTGGTGTGTCGTGCGTTGAGACGGGTGGTCCGTCGCGCCGATCGAGGCGGTCGCGCCGGGCCGTGCGCAAAGGTCGATCCGGGCCCTCCTCGCGCCATTACCGTTTTTCCCGGCGAATCGCGGGTCCGATACGATCGGGGGCCCATGGACTCGGAGGACTTCGACGCGCTGACGGACGCCGCCGCCGCGGGCGACCGCGCGGCGATCGACACCCTTCTCGAACGGATGCTGCCGGACCTTCGCGCGTTCGTTCGCCTTCGGACCGGACAGTTCCTGCGTCGACACGAGGCGCAGTCCGACATCGTCCAGTCGATCTGCCGCGAGGTCCTGACCCACGCCGATCGGTTCCAGCACGCGAGCGAGGGCGCGTTCCGGCGCTGGCTCTTCACGACCGCGCTGCGGAAGCTCTCGAATCGGCGCGATCACCTGCTCGCGGAGCGTCGTGACGTCGGCAGACGCGAGGACGAGGGCACCTCCGACATCGCGCTGATGGAGGCGTACGCAAGGATCGCGACTCCCAGCCAGCATGCGTCGGTGCGCGAGGATCTCGCGCGCGTCGAGGCCGCGATGGACCGCCTCAGCGAGGAGGAGCGAGCGCTCGTGGTCCTCTCCAGGATCGCCGGCTGCAGCCGCGTCGAGATCGCCGAGGAGATGGGGCTCACGGCGGGCGCGGTGCGCACTCGCCTGCATCGTGCGCTGGCGAAGCTCTCCGTCGAGCTCGACGACGACGGGGAGTGACGGAGCGCGAAGAAGTCGTGGAAGGACGGTAACGCCGGGCCAGTTCGGCGGATGGCTCCATACTGGAGACGCGGCCCATCGCCGTGTCCGGGACATGACCTCGACCGAACCGCCCCCCGCCGTCGCCGACCTCGTGTTCGAGTTCCTCGAATGCATCGAGGACCCGTCGGCCGAACCCACGGCCGTCCTCGAGACGCTGTGCGATCGCTGGCCGTCGCAGGCCGAGCGCCTCCGGAAGGCCGTGCATCAGCTCGCCGGGACCGGACTGCTACACGGTGCCGCCGACGACGCCTCGGGCTCCGCGGACCCGGCGAGCGTGGAGATCAGCGGGTACCGCCTGCTTCGGCCGCTCGGGAGCGGCGGCATGGGCGTCGTTCACGTCGCACAGGGAAGGAACGGCGAGCCTCCGGTCGCGCTCAAGATGCTGCGACCCGACCTCTACACGGACCATGAAGCGGCGTCGCGCTTTCGACGCGAGATCGAGGTCGCGGCGCAGCTCGACCATCCGAACATCGTCCGGATCGTCGATCGCGGAACGGACGAGGGCGATCGACCGTTCCTGGCGATGGAGCTTCACGACGGCGGCACGCTCGACCGTGTCGTGGCCGCGCTGGTCTCGGCGCAAGAGACGCCGCGCGATGCCCTCGGTCTGCTGCGCGTCCTGGCCGGCCCCGATCTGTCGATGCGCGTCCCGAAGTCCCTGCAGGGCGACTGGTGGCAGGTCGTCATTCGGATCGTGCGCGAGGTCGCGCGCGCTCTCGCCCACGCCCACGCGCGCGGCGTCGTGCATCGCGACGTCAAGCCGTCGAACGTGCTCGTGACGCCGATGGGGCGAACGCTGCTGCTCGACTTCGGGCTCGCGTCGCTGCGGGGGTCCGGTCGCCTGACGGTGACGGGGACCAAGCTCGGCTCGCTGCCCTACATGTCGCCCGAGCTGGTGACTGGCGACGGGGCCGTCGACGCGCGCGTCGACGTCTACGCCCTCGCCGTGACGGCGTACGAGCTGCTCACGCTTCGACTGCCGTTCGCGCAGCAGGATCCGGACAAGCTCGCCGTCGCGATCACGCGCGGCTCTCACGCTCCGCCGTCTCGGTTGCTCGAGCGTGTGCCCGCCGACGTCGCCCGGGACATCGACGCGGTGCTCGAGTGCGCGATGGACGTCGAGCCGGCGCGTCGCTACGCCTCCGCGGACGCGTTCGCGGCAGAACTGACGGCGATTCTCGAACGGCGGCCCGTCGTCGCGAGGCCGCCCAGCCTGACGTTCCGCGCGGGCCGCTGGCTTCGTCGTCGCCCGTTCGTCGCAGCGACCATCGGGCTCGCGCTGCTGACGGGCATCGGGGTTCCCATCGCGTACGGCGTTCTATCGGCGCGCCACTCGCGGGCGATGGAGCAGTCGCTCGAGGCCACGCTCACACACATGTCGGGCCTCATCAAGGTAACGGGCCGCGGAGTTCGCGACATCGCCGACGGACCCCTGCGGCGCGAGCCGCAGCTGGTCGCCGTCCGACTCGAATCGACGACGAGTGCATTGCAGATCCTCGACGACGTGGAGCGGGATGGCGCGGAGTTCCTGAACAGCGATCATCCTCGTGCGGCAGCCGTACGTGACGAGCTGGCGCTGGCGCGCGCCCTCATGCACACGAGCCTCGGTGACGTTCTCTACGACGAACTTCGCCTCGACGAGGCGATCGCGGAGTACCGGGCGAGCGAGCAGATCTTCCGCAGTTTCGTCGAGCGCTCGCCGGACGATCATGCGTCGCGACGGGAGATCGCACTCGTGCTCGGGCAGCAGGCGCGGGCCCATCACCGGCGGCCGATCGCCGTGCCAGCGCTCGCGGAGTGCGACGAATCCGCCGCGATCCTCGAGAGCCTCGTCGAGCAGTTCCCGGACAGTCGGATGACGCGAAGCCAGCTTGCGCAGATGAACGTCATTCGCGCCAGCGCGCAGAGGCAGACCGGAGACGAGCCGGGGAGACGCGCTTCGATTCTCCGCGCCGTCGAACTGCTCCGGCCGCTCGCGGCTTCGGAGCACGCGACCTACGCCGACCGCAGACGACTCCTGGAGGCTCTGGTCCGCGAGGCCGAGCTCCGGGCAGCCGAGGACTCGCCGAGGAAGAGGCTCGACAGGCTCCAGGAAGCGGAGCGGCTCCTCGACGAGCTGCGCCAAGAGGCGCCGCGGGACCTCGTCACCCGGTTCATCGAAGTGGACCTGCAGTTCGAGCTCGCGTTCGCGCTGGTGAGCGCGGTGCGATTCCCCGAAGCCGCTCGGCACATCGAGGCCTCGATGTCGGCCCACCGGGGCCTGCAGGACGAGGGGATGTTCGCCGGCCTCGGAGACCTGAAAGCGGAGAAGATCAGGGAGCTCGCAGCGTTCATCAGGACGCGGTCGGGGAACATGGAAGCTGGCCTCGACGAACTCCGATCGGTGGTCGAAGTGGACGCAGCGCAGCTCGCGGAGGTCCCCGATTCGCGCTCGAACCAGATGGCCCTCGCCGTCTCGCTCGTCAACCTCGCGGGAGCCCTCAAGCAGGTCCATCCAATGGACTCGAGAACGCTGCAGGAGGTCGAGGACGCAGCGGAGTACGCGCTCGTGCTGATCGACGATGCGGAGCAGGTCCGTCGCTCGGAGAAGACCGTCGAGGTCCGCCGCGCCGCGCACCATTCACGGGCCATCACGCGAGCTCGCGCAGGGGATCTCGTCGGCGCCGTCGACGACGTCGCTGCGCTCGAGGCGATCGCGACGGACTCGAACCCCATCCCGTGGACCTACCTCGCGGATGCCTGCGCCGAGATCGGACTCTCGAGCATCGACTTCGGCCAGGACCCCTCGGAGCACTGGGAGGCTGCGCTGGAGCATCTGGAGCGTGCCGCCGACCTCGGATTCGACGATCCTCAGCAGATTCGGAGCAACGATGCGTACCGGCTGCTCGTCGACGACCCTCGCTTCCGGGCGGTCGTGCGGCGCGTCGAAGGCGCCGGAGACTGACTCGGAGCCATCGACCGCCGCAGAAACACTCCCGCGGCAGCGGCGCATGCAGCAGCATGTCCTCGATGCGCCGTTCCCCACGCCTCGCCTGGGCGGTGACCGCCCTCCTCGCGGTGGCCGCCGTCGCGATCGTCGGTCTCGACAGAGTCCCGCGGCGGGCGGAGTCCATCGAGCCCGTGAAGGAGTCGGGCGAAGTCGCGGCGGTCGGCGACGCCGAAGATCTCGTCTCGCCCGAGGCGGCGATCGGCGAGCGAAGGACGCCGGTCTCGCCCACGGTGGACGACGCGCCACCGACCGTCGAAGCACCCGTGCCCGCGCTGCCGGAGGACGCCCGTCTCGTCGTGCGCGTGCTCGACTCGAGCGGGTCACCCGTCGAGGACGTGGCGGTCGAGTGGGTGGTCGTCCACGCCACGTACGGCGTCAACGAACAGTCGATCGACGGCACGACCGACGAGCTCGGGAGGCTCGTCCCCGAGCACGCGGATCGGCTGCTCGGCGCGAGGTTCGGCGCGGGCGGGGGTCCGTGGATGCTCTCGGCGCTCGGACTCCGCGGCACTCTTCCGTTCAACGAGTACGAGCCGCGGGACGGACCGGATCCGCAAATGGTGCTCTGGCTCGACGACGAGCCCGCGATGGGCGAGGTCATCGACGTCCTCCTTCCGCCGTCGGGCAGCGTGCGGTTCGAGTGGGACCCGCTCCTGGCGGGCGATGGCTCCCCCGTCCTCGAGAACTACCACCTCCATATCCGTCGCGCCGACGGGGACTACTTCCCGGGCTGGCGAACGGGCTTCACGGTGCCGGCGGGCGCCGCCCAACACGACTTCGAGCCCGTCGGACTCGGCTGGGAGGTCTACGGCAGCCTCACGCACCCGGACCTCCTCGGAACGCTCGGGACGGTGCGCGCCGCCGGCCCCACGCAACCCGGCCAAGCGGTGACGCTTCGCATCCCGCGCGCCGACGATCAAGACGACCTCGTTCGGCTGCATGGCATCGCGACCGACGCGACTGGCACGGCGCTGACCGCGACGCGAACAAAGGTCTCACTGGGCGACCCGGACGTGCGCGGGACGCCCGGCAAGGGCGTGCTCACGGGTGACGACGGGACGTGGTCATTCCTTGTCGCGCGGGCGACGCTCGATGCGCATCTCCGGGCCGAGGCGAATCCCGGCTTGGTGACGCTCTCGGCGCGCAGGGAGGGCGAAGTCCATCGCGGCACGGCGACGTTCGCGCGCGCCGATCTCGAGGGGCAAGAGGTGGCACTCGGTCCCATCGCCCTCGTGCCACCCGTTCCCGAGGGGCCGGAGCCGATCCTGATCGCCCAAGGCCGCGTCCTGGACCAGGCCGGCGAGCCGATCCGTCGCGCGTACGTCTCGGTCGAAGGCCGCTGCGCGGTTCGAGGGACCGAGGTCGTCGAGCAGCCTTCCGAGTGGACCACGCTCGACTCGACCCGGACGGACGGCGAAGGCCGCTACGTCCTGCGTGAAGCCGTCGAATTGACCGACGGTGTCGTCCGCGTCACCGCGGGACACCGCGACTATCTCAGCGTTGACCCGGTCGAGGTCGCCGTCGGTCGCGACGACGTCGACTTCCAGTTGACGCGCGGACTCGCGGTCGCGCTGAAGATCGACATCGAACCCTGGGCGGCGATTGCAGACGCCGTGTCGCTGCGGTTCAGCGGCAACGGAGTCAGTCGGAGCCCGTCGCTGATGGACTTCGCCGGCCACTACGAAGAGCGCTTCAGTGGACTCGAGGCCGGGAACTACAGGCTCGAAGTGCGCATGCGAGGAGGCGAATGGGTGCTCTTCGAGAAGGAGATCGACGTGCAGGGTGACCTGGATCTCGGCGTCGTCGACCTCAAGGGGCGATTCGCGACGTGCCACCTCGAGATCACGGACGAGACGGGCGCTCCGCTCGACCAACGCTACGTCCGCATCGTCGACGCGGCCACCGGCCGGACGGTTGATCGATCCGCCCGCATCGGAGACGCCGGCGTGTGCCACGTCATCGTGCCGAACGACATCGACGGGATTCGCGTCATCGCGAGCGATGGTCGATTTGCAGAGGTTCCGGCAAGCGCATTCACCGTGCCTACGCGAGGCGTTGTGCCGCCCCGCCTGGCGGTGACGGTCCAGCGCTGACGGCGTGTCGAACGAAACCCTGGGCCGCTCCCCTCGGCGCGGCAAAAGGGCGGGACGATCATCCTCGACCTCCAAGCCACGCCTGCATCGATGAACGAGAACGACGAATCGAGGGCCCGAACGCTGCTGAACTTCGACGACGCCGCCTCCGTCCTTCGGTGGCGGACGCTCCACGATGGCGTCATGGGTGGGGTCTCGAGTGGAGCGATCACGTTCACAGGAAGCGCGGCGCGATTCGAAGGGCAAGTCCGGCCGGAGAACCGCGGCGGCTTCGCTTCGTTCCGCATCGACCTCGACGGGTCCCGACTGAACGAGGAGGGCGGCATCCAGCTCCGCGTGCGCGGCGACGGGCACGTGTTCAAGCTCGCCTTGCGCGTCGCGGGTGACGACGTGAGCTGGCAGGCGCGTTTCAGCACGACGGAGAGTGTCTGGACAAATCCCCGGATCTCGTTCGCGTCACTCGAGCCTACCTGGCGCGGTCGTTCGGTCCCGGACGCGCGACCCTTCGATCCCCGCGCCGTGCGCGAGCTCGGCATCCTGATCGCGGACGAGCAGTTCGGTCCCTTCGCGATCGAGATCGCTGGGATCGACGCATGGTCCGGATCAGCGGCAGTGGGAGACGAGGCGTAGGAGAACGCGCAGCGCGGACGACACCGCGCCCACTTTCACGCCGGCTGCGCCGACGACGTTCCCTCGGACTCCTCGGCGAGCCGGCGCTCCTTGAACGCGCGGCCCCAGTCCTGCATCTGCACCAGGATCGGCTGGAGCGAGCGGCCGAAGTCCGTCACCTCGTACTCCACGCGGGGCGGGACCTCGGCGAACACGTGCCGCGCGATCACGCCGTCGGCTTCGAGCTCGCGGAGCTGCAGCGTGATCATCCGTTCGGTCGCGTTCGGCGTCAGGCGGCGCAGCTCGCCGAAGCGCTTCCGGCCTTGCAGGAGGTGACAGACGAGAACCGGCTTCCAGCGGCCGCCGATCACGCTGAGCGTGGCCTCGACGTCGCAACCGGTCTTCCAGCAGTACTTTCGGGTCATGGGGGTGCCGCTCCAGGGAGCGTCGCTCCTCATTACTTACATAAATGTGGGTACTTGTCAACGCGGCCACATGGGCGCACGTTGCGGTCGTATGTCCAGCGCAGGAGTCCCGCCCAAGTCGCCATGGCTCGATCTCACGTCCACCCACGCTCCGACTACTCCGCAGGCACGACGACCGCGGCTCCGGGGGCTGCCTTTCGGCCCCTGAACCGCGGCTACGACTCGGTCTTCCGGCCCGGGCGGCTGAGCCTCGGCCTCGTCGTGCCGCTGGAGTCGTACGCCCATAGCTCCGTGCCGACGATGACTCGTCACGTGGAGCGCGTGCAGCTCGCCGAGGCGCTGGGGTTCGGCGCCGTGTGGCTGCGCGACGTGCCGTTCCACGTTCCCTCGTTCGGCGACGCCGGGCAGACGTTCGATCCGTTCGTGTACCTCGGGGTCCTTGCGGCGAGCACGGAGCGGATCGCGCTCGGCACCGCCAGCGTCGTGCTTCCCCTGCGTCACCCTGCGCACGTCGCGAAGGCGGCGGCGACGGCGGACGTGCTCTCCGGGGGCCGCGTCATCCTCGGCGTCGCCTCGGGCGACAGGCCGGAGGAGTACCCCGCGCTCGGGCAGCCGTTCGCCGACCGCGGCGTGCGCTTCCGCTCCGCCTTCGAGTTCATCCGCCGGATGGGAGATCCGTTTCCGGTCGTCGACAGTGAGCACGGGGCGATGAACGGCTCGATCGACCTCCTTCCGAAGCCGGCTGCGGGATCGCTGCCGCTCCTCATCACGGGCGCGAGCCGCCAGAGCCCCGACTGGCTCGCGCGCAACGGCGATGGGTGGATGACCTACCCGCGCTCGGTCCCCGCTCAACGACGTGCGATCGACGATTTCCGAGAGCGGATCCACGCCGCTGGCTCGGCCGACAAGCCGGTCATGCAGCCGCTCTACATCGACCTCTTGGACGACCCCGACGCACCGCCCCAGCCGATCCACCTCGGCTTCCGGCTCGGCGTCCATTCCCTGATCGCCTACCTCCGCTCGCTCCAGGACGCGGGCGTGAACCACGTCGCGCTCAACCTCCGCTTCCAGACCTCCGACGTCGAGGACGCGATGCGCCGGCTCGCTGCGGAGGTCCTTCCCACGTTCGACGTCTCCGACTGATCGGAGCCGCATCATGCAGAAGACGATCCTCATCACCGGCTCGACCGACGGCATCGGACTCGAGACGGCGCGCACGCTCGTGGCTCGCGGCCATCGCGTGCTGCTCCACGGGCGCAGCGAAGAGAAGCTCGAGAGGGCCGCGGCCGAGCTCGGCCGCATCGACGGCGGCGGGGCGGTGGAACGCTACAACGCGGATCTCTCTCGGCTGCCAGACACCGACGCTCTCGCCGCCTCCGTCGCCGACGCGCACGAGCACCTCGACGTGCTCATCAACAACGCAGGTGTCTTCACGACGCGCAACGCGCGCACACCGGACGGGCTCGACGTCCGGTTCGCCGTGAACACGATCGCGCCCTACGTGCTGACCAAGGCACTGCTGCCGCGACTCGGAGCCGCCGGGCGCGTCGTCAACCTGTCCTCGGCCGCGCAGGCTCCCGTCGATCTCGACGCGCTCGCGGGCGACCGGACGCTGTCCGACGGCGAGGCCTACGCCCAGAGCAAGCTCGCTCTGACGATGTGGTCGCGCCACCTCGCGCAGTCGCTCGGGGACAGCGACCCGGTCGTCGTCGCGGTCAACCCGGGCTCGATGCTCGCGACCAAGATGGTCCGCGACGCGTACGGCGTCGCCGGCGCCGACGTGCAGGTCGGCGCCGATATCCTCTGCCGCGCGGCGCTGGACGACGCGTTCTCGAGTGCGTCCGGGCAGTACTTCGACAACGACGTGGGCCGCTTCGCGTCGCCGCATCCGGACGCGCTCGACGCGAGCAAGTGTCACGAGGTGGTGCGGACGATCGAGGCCGTCGTCGCGCGTCTGCGGTCGGCCTGACGCGCTGTGCCTCGTCAGAGATCGAACGTGGCGTAGTACGTGCGAAACTGCGTGCAGTACACGGTGATCGTCCCGCTGGCGTCTTCGGTCTCGGGCGCAACGCGGTAGGTCAGCTCGTACGAGCCGTTCGCGATCTGCGGGATCAGCAGCTCCTCGGGCCAGCCGAAGCGATCGATGACCTCGCGCACGCCGAGCAGAGAGATCTCCAGCGGAACGTCGCTCTGCTCGATGGTTTCGCGGTAGCGCTCGACGAAGCGCTGCAGGGCAGGCTGGTCCGTTGGCCGACGGAGTCGATCGACGTCGCGTTCGACCTCACGCCAGTCGCGCGGCGCTCCGGCGAGCGACCCCGCTCCGACTCCGGTCGACTCGAGCGACTCGAGCCGACGGACGACTGCATCGATTCGCTCGACGAGGCCCTCGATCTGGGTCAGCGGGATCTGACGAGCGCCACCGGGCGAGATCGGCGCCAGCTCGACGTCCGAGCGGGCGCGCTCGTTCACGTATCCAAGGGCGTCATCAAGGAGATCGCGGACCCGCGTCAGCTCCTCCGACGACAAGTGGGGTTCGGAGTCACGCTCGGGCGCACCGGCCGCAGACAGGCGGCTGCCTAGCACGAATGCGGCCACTGCGATCATTGCGCCGGCGATCAGAGTCAGGGCGGCGTTCGCGTTCATCGCAGAGTCATGGCCAAGAGCGGAGCCTCGAAGGCGGAGGCACGTGCCAGGCATTCGAACTCTTGCGCCGGATCGCTGCAACAGCACGTTCGCTGATCGCGGCTCACGGCGTGAGCTTCGAGGGACATCTCGAGAGCAACACTCGCGCCGGGCCGTGTGACGTCGGGTCGGCCCATCGGTCACGAGTGCCGTGTTCCGGCTCTGTCGCAGACGGGCGCGAAAGAGTCGTGGGAGCCGCTCGCGACAGCAAACGTCTCGATGACCCAGGAATTGACTGAAGCCACCGCACGTTCCGGTCGATCGAGCCAGCGACCGTTCGTCCTGTCGTTCTCCGCACCTCGCCAACTCCATGCAGCTTCAATCCCCGGAACACGCCCAGACGACCGAGACCAAGTTCGAGTACAAGATCGTCATCTACCGTGAGCCGCTGCTCGGATCGGTGCTGCTGCAGGGTTCGAAGGTTGACCCCGTCAAGTACTCCGAGTTCCTGAACAGGAATGCGGCTGAGGGCTGGCGCGTGAAGGCCCTGGAGCGCGAGCTCCGCCGCGAGCTCCTCTTCTTCAAGCGCGAGGCGTTCGTCACCGTCCTCGAGCGGGAGCTCCCGCGTGTCGCCTGAGCCGACCTCCTCGGGAGCAACGCGCGGCATCCTCGCGTGGACGTTCATGGGGAGCGTGGTGTCGCTCGCCGCCGTTGGGCTGCTCGTCCTCTGGGGAAGCACGCTCGGCGGCCTCGTGGGCGAGGTCACGCTGTCTCTTCTCGTCGTCGCTGTCCTGAGCGGCGTCCTCATCGCGCTCACCCTCCACCGCGCTCGCAGTCAATACGGGTGGATCACGACAGCCGTCGCGTCACTGTCCGTCGCGCTGGGTCTGCTGTTCCTGGCGAAGATCTGGATGAGCGGCCTGGACCACGCGGTCTTCGCGAAGCTCGCGGGGACCCTGGTGATCCTGCTCGTCGTTCTCGCGTTCCTCGGCGCGGCGACCGCGGACCTCTCCGAAGATCGAAAGCTACGGGAGCAGAACTACCTCGACTGACGCGCCGGTCGCGAACGGGGCATCAGCGGCCGCCGACGCCCGCTTCTTCGGGCGAATCCCGCCACGTCGGCACCTCAGGCTTCGGGATCCAGTCGACGCCGTAGAGCGAGACGAAGGTCGGCGGAAGGCGATCGGGCGCAAGCGACAGATGGAAGCCCAAGAGGCTCGTGTTTCCCTCGCGTCCGCGGCCGTTGAAGTTCGTTCGACCGGTGCGGACACCGAGCGCAACGAGGTCGACGTCGACGAAGGTCCCTGCGACGAGGTCCAGCGTCGCCGTGCCTGCGACCGTCGTGCGGATCGAGTGTGGGAAGCGGCGCTTCGGGCGCCACTGGTCGTCGCCGTAGAGCCACTCGTCATCCGTGACTGCAGCGGCCGTCGCGCCGGTGAGTTCGACGGTCGCGTGCGCAGAATCGATCGCGACGACCCGCGCGACGAGCTCGGCACGCTCGAGCTCCTGCGTCGCGTACGGGAGCGTCTGTCCGTGCGCATCGTCGACCAGCACGTAGCGCGCGAGGCGGTCGGCGAGGACGTCGAGTGCGAACGTGTCCCCTACCGCGGTGGATTGCGGCAGCATCGCGCGCACTTCGCCCGCAGAGAACCACACGGTGTCGCGGTTCCAACGGTTCGACGGCTCGCCCTCCGGGCTGCGCTCGTCGATGTCGCGCGAGAATCGCTCGAGGGCGAGTCCACCGTCGGGGTAGCCGTCCTCCCAGCGGTGCGCCGGAGCGACCTCGGCGGTGGGATCGAGCTGCCTCGCCTTGTCGTCGAGTTCCGCCCAGCGCTCCAACGCACCGTCGAGCATCGCGCAGACCTTCTCCGGGTTCCGCGAATTGATCCGCCCGAGCACTTCGCCACCCGGCGAGAACACCCAGAATCCCTGGCGCGTTCCACGATCGGTGATGCGCTTGCCACGGTTGCTCCAGCGCTGGAACAGCAGACAGTCCTCATCGGACCCGCGCTGCAGTCGCCAGACCTCGTCGGCGGCGCACGCGAATTGCACGGCGCGCTCGACGACACCGTCCGAGAAGACGGACCTCCGGTCCGCCAGACCATTGCCTCACGTGCAGCCGAGCGGATGCCCGTTCATCAGCCACAGGAGGAGCGGTTTGCCGTCGGCGTCAGCGCGTCGCACGCCCTCGAGGAACGTCGGTGCCCAGTCGATGCGCGCGTAGCGTAGGTCGACCTCGTTCGGACGCAGGTGCTCGCGCCACGCGGCCAGGTCGGCGCGGTCGAGCGTCGGGATCTCGAGCGGAGGCGTCGATTGAGGAAGCGCGAGGAGCAGGACGAGTGCGACGGACATGCTCCCGACGATAGCGCGCCCGTCGTTCCTTCGAGCCTCAGGTGACTTGGATTGGGTCCACGCAGCGGCCAGAGGGGCTCACCGTCAGCCTGCGAAGAGCGCTGCTACGACACGCCGCGGCCAATCCCGCGGGATACGGCCCTCGGCGATGTAGCGTGCGTACAGCGAGCCGATCAGCATGTTCACCGCGGCCTCGACGTCGTAGTCGCGCTCGAGCTCACCCCGTTCGATCGCGCCCTCGAACGCAGCCCGGAACATGGCGCGCCGCCGGCGAGAGATCCTGCGACGGAAGAGGGCGATCAGCTCGGGCGTGCGCTCCTCCTCGCTCAGGAGCGTGCCTAGCGTCGCGAAACCGTTCGGGCGCATCAGCGAGCGCTGGAAGCCGCGCAAGAGCGCGACGAGGTCGGTCTCGAGGTCGTCCGACTGCGCGGGCGGCTCGCCCGCCTGCAGGTGCATGAGCGCCGCCGTTGCGAGGTCGGCCTTTCCGTCGAAGCGGCGGTAGAGAGCGGGCTTCGTGACGCCCGCGTCCTCCGCGATTCCGGTGATCGACATCCCCGCGTAGCCGTACCGCGCCAGGTGGTCGAGAGTCGTCTCCAGAATGGCACGGTCGATGCTCGGATCGCGCGGCCTTCCGCGGGGCCGAGCCTCGGTCGTCACGTCGCTCTTGCGCATTTTCGATACTGTACGGTATCGTTATTTAGCTACCGCAGTCGACGCTCTCTCCGACGCTGGAAGCAGGTCAGCATGAAGATCGCAATCATCGGACACGGCAACGTGGGCGGCGCGCTCGCCCTACGCTGGGCCGAAGCGGGACACGACATCACGGTCGGTGCGCGCTCGCTCCCCAACGAGAAGGCCGCGGCGCTCGTGGTGAAGAGCGAAGGGCGCATTCGCGTCTCGACGATCGCGGATGCCGTGGCCGCATCGGACGTCGTGACGCTCGCCGTGCCATGGCAGGCCGCGGAGGAAGCGGTGCGCGGGATGGACGATCTGGGCGGCCGCATCCTCGTCGACTGCACCAACCCGTGGGTCTACGCCGAGGGGCTCACCGTGGGCTTCACAACGTCTGGCGCCGAAGAGGTCGCGAGGTGGGCGACGAACGCCCGTGTGGTCAAGGCGATGAACCAGACGGGATTCGAGACGATGCTCGACCCCACGTTTGGAGACGCGCGTGCCGCGATGTTCGTCGCAGCCGACGACGACGAGGCCCGGGCCACGGTCGTCGAACTCGTCGAGGGCATCGGCTTCGAGACGCTCGCCGTCGGGGAGCTCGCGTCTGCCCGGCTCCTCGAGCCGCACGCGGCGCTCTGGATCGACCTCGCGATCCGACACGGCCAGGGCCGAGACTTCGCATGGGGAATCCTCCGTCGCTGAGGGTCGGGCAGAAAGACCCAGGCTCAGAGGCCTCATCAGGGCGTGGGCAGCGCTAGCTGCTGACGCCCTGACCCATCGGCGATCACCTCATTGGAACGCGATCGAGATTCCCTGCGTGAAGTTCGACGTCGGGCCGCTCGAGTTCGCGTCGCGGTGCCATGCCTGGAAGTTCCAGGTCTCCCCCGCCACGATCACGACGAACCCGTTGGGCTGCGGGGTTTGTGACAGGTTCAAGGCGAGTGAGAACGTCCCGGTCAAACCGCTATTCTGGATCTGACCGGGGCCGACGTAACGGCCGATCGATCCACCAAGGCAGAGGTTTCCTTCGCTACCAGCGGGGTTCGGCACGAAGGCCTGCGTCAGGCTCGCGAGGAAGAACCCAAACGACACCTGCGGGAGATTCGACGCGGTGAGAGTGACGTCGTTGTCCGTCGCGACGGCACTGCCTGCCGCAGAGATCTCGCCCGCGGCTCCGCTCGAGTTGGGGTTCGCGGTGCAGTAACTCGCGCCGAGCTCCACCGTCCCGCGGACCTCCAGCCGATTGAAGAAGGAACTCGGCGCACCGTTGAACTCGTAGCCGATCGCCGTCGCGCCAGCGCCTGCCGGAAGCGTGTCCGGCTCCGTCGCCTCCCACTGCCATGACGGTCCGTCCATCGGAACCGAGCGGAGGTAGAGCCAGTACGCCGTGTTCGCCTGGAGGATGAACTCCGACGACGCATCGAAGACGAAGTCCGCCCGGCCCGCGAGCACAGCGGGGTTGTCGAGCGTGAAGAGCGGCGCGCCGGGCGTTCCACCCGCGTCCGACCAGATCTCGAGCAGCGGCGTGGGGTTCGTCCCCGTCACGTTGAAGGACAGGGCGACCTCGTCGAGCTCGTAGCTCTGCGACCCCATTGTGAACCCGAACGCCTTGTAGATCGTCGTGAAGCTCGCGCCGATGTTCGTACCGGTGCCGAGCGGAGTCCCGAAGTTGCTGATGATGACGTCGGAGGCGGTTGCGACCTGAGTGAGCGTCGCGAATGTGGCAGCAGCAGTGAGGAGAGTGCGCATGGAAAGAGGAATTGCCTGATCTTCGAGGGAAGCGAAATCTCTCTCAGAGAGTAGACTCGTCCGCGAATCTCCGATACGGCGGCGGCTACCAAAACGACACGCTCGACGCGTCGCTGAACAGCGAGCGTGAGGCGCCGGACATCGGGTCCGCGTCTCGGTACCAGGACTGGAAGTGCCACGTTTCGCCGGGGAGCGCGGCTCCAAAGAGCGTCGGTGCGTAGAACGCGCCGGCGGACAGCCGGACCGTTCCATCGAATTCAGCGACGAGCGCTTCGCTCGAACGAGCGCTCTGGGGCTCGACGCACAGAGTCCCGCCGGCCCCGCCGAATCCGGGCAGCGCCGTGGAAGCCGGGCCACCGAGGAAGACCGCGGTCCGACCGACGGGAATTCGAGTGGCAACGAGCTGCATCCCAGTCGTTGCGAAGGGCAGATTCGCGAAGCGCTCGGGCGTCCCCAGGACCTCGAGTCCGGCGCTCGCTCCGAGGGAGCTCTGCGCTCCGGCGCAGGTCGTGATTCCCTGGTCCAGTGGAACGACCATCGACCGACTGCGCCGCGAAGCGCTCGCGCCCAGGCCGTACACGAGCCCGAGGAATGCACCGTCGTCGTCGACCGCACCCTCGACGTACGAGACGTCATCGGCCTCGTAGGCGGCGAGGGACTCGACGCTCGCATAGAGATCTCCGTCCGAAAGCACGAGCCTGTCGAGGGACGAGCTCCCTGTCCCTGGATCGATGGTGAGGAAGTCCGCCGACCAGACGACGCGGCCCGTCTCGGCCATCTCGAAGCTCGCCGTTCGGAAGGGCGTCGTGTCGCCCGGCTGCGACACGGGCAGAGGATCGACGCCGTAGTCACGTAGAACGACCCCGTCGCGGACGAGCACGAAGGCTCCGGTCTGCATGAAGGCGACGGCGGCCCATGACCCGCCGGAGCGAACGGCGAGAGCATGAAGTGAGTCCACCGGCGAGCTCACGCCGGGAAGCACGTCGCCTGTCTCCAGCACCGTGGCACCGCCGACGACTGCGGCCCAGCGATTCCCCGAATCGACGAGCCTGACTCCGTAGGTTCCGTCGCGCGCAGCGTCGTCGACGCGGATGAACTGGATCACGCCGCCGCCCGACGGAAAGGCTGCCCCCTCTTCGAAGAGGACCGTCGTCGCCGTGATGTCGCCCTGCTGGTCGTACTCCAGCTCGACGCACTTGGTGCCGCTGCGAAGACCGGCCGAGTCGACGATCGACGCTTCCACGAGGAACGTGCCCGCGACTGCGCCGACCGGGCTCTGCACGGAGTCGTACGTGCTCCCCGCACCGAACCCGGGCACCGCGAAAGGGTCTCCGTGGCGCACGAGAAAGCGTCCATCGCGTACCACCGCGGACCTGGGGAGACCGCCTGGAGCGGACTCGAAGTAGCTGCAGGAGAGGAGCGGATGCACGTCGCCAAGGAGGGACGCGGGGGGCTGGAGGTTACCGAGGAGTGCGATGCCGGGCGGGCTCCCCGGAATCACCTGGCCATCGCTCAGCACGACGACTCCGTCGACCGTCCAGTGCGTCCTCAGCGTCTGCGTCGTCGAGCGCAGCTCGAAGACGGGCTGCAGCACCTGCCCGTTCCGGCCGACGAAGGGCGTGCCGACGTCGCGAACGTCGAAGCCCAGAACCGCGTCGATGGTCACGTCGTCCTCGTACCAGACGGGGCGCGGCAGGATCTCCTGCGCAGCGACCGGCAGAGCGAGCGGAAGGAAGAGAAGCGGCATCGTGCCGATGGTCACCGTCGCCTCTCAGGTTCGACCGGCTCCGGACCGAGGACCTCGATCGGCTCTTCGCGATGGAGGCCGAGCCGGCGCTCGCGCGCCGCGGCTGCGGTGCCGGCTGGATCGAGCTTCCACCCGAGCCGCAGCGCCGTCTGCTCGTTCGGCGTGAAGTCCGGGTTGAGGGTCCCGTTGTCGACGAGCATCTGGCGGATCTCCGCCGGGAGACCCTCGCCGAAGGGCAGTCCGACCTCGGCCGGCCGGTAGGCGCGGTTCTCCCCCACGAGCTCGACGTCGGCGTAGCCGCGACGCACGCCGTTGACGAAGTAGTCGAAGGCGACGTCGGAGCTTCCGCGGACGACGATTCGCTCCAGCGAGGCGCTCTCGACCCAGAGCATCGCCGGACCGCGCGGCGTCACCTGGACGGTCAAGCCCTCGGGCGCGGTGACGTGCTGGAACTCCTCGGGGATCTCCAGTTGCGCGATGCCGCCGACGAGTTCGGTCTGGCCGCGGAAGTACGTGCCTGCCTCGTTGCCCTCCAGGCAAACGAAGCGGAGCTCGACCGCGGGGTCGGTCGGGTGCGGCTGGACGAACGACTTGGTCCCCGTCGCGCCCATGTTCCCGGTGGCGAAGACGCCGAAGCCGCCGTCCGTGTTGACGCCATTCACGCCGTAGCCCGAGGGTCCGGTGCCGAACCCTGCGACTCCGTCGGCGAACGGTCCCGAGACGTTCTCCGTGCGGCCTGCGACAGCGATCCGGAAGGGGACCGACGTCACACCGAGAACACCGTCACCCGGTCCCGTCGCGAGGGAACCGGAACAGCGCAGCGGCATGGAGTCCCTTCTCTGCTCGCCGAGCACGGCCGCGCCCAGCGGCGCCTCCGCACGACCACGAACGCCGTAGGTCTCACCGACCTCGGACGTCGCCCAGCCGGACACGCCGATCCCCGAGGCGGAGCGGGTGAAGGCCGAGAGGCCGAACGCTTCGCCCGTCGTCGCCGTGTGACTGGCGCGCATCGCCGCAGAGATGATCAGCCCGCCCGGGACGGAGTCCGTCGAGACCTGAAACTTCTGGTTGTTGGGGAAGGACCCCTGGCCGACCGTCACGAGGTCGTTGCTCGGTCGGATCCGGATCTCCGAGTCATCGGACGACCCGAGAACGACCTCGCCGCCGTCGAGGAACCTCGCTGCAACGACCGCGTTCGTGAGGACGTACACCGCGTTTCCGACGGGACTGGAGAGGCCCGTCGGCTCGATCGGCGAGAAGCGGAACGTCGGATTCGTCTCCAGGCCGAAGCCCGCCTGGACGTTGCCCTGCGACACGACCGAACCTGCCGTCGTGACGGCCTGCGTCCCGAAGTCGGGGAGGATCTTCGTGCCCTGGATCTGCGCGGTGCCGCTGATGTCAGCGTTCCTGATCGTTCCGTTCGCGATCTCCGCCGAGTCGACGAGCGGGCCGAAGCGGCTGAACGCGCTCGCCTCGAAGCCGTCGAGCAGGTCGGCGTTCAGGTTCGGGACGCGCGCGCTGGACGAGATCGTCATCGGCGAACCGCTGGTCGCTCCGATGATCAAGCGCCCGCGGGCGCGGATCGTGCCGACGACGTCGAGCTCGCGCTGGGGCGACAGCGTGCCGATGCCGACGTCGCCGGCGGGCGTGATGAAGAACTCGTTGCCGAGCGGATAGAGGGCGCCGAGCGTCGGGACGCTCGACGCGGGCAGGCAGAGCCCCGTCGCCATGTCCTGAACCGAAGGCGGGCAGAAGACGCTCGTCGAGAGATCGGCCGGAGGAGGCAGGACCGGGACCGCGCGCGTGCTGCCGCTCGCCGGGGTCGTGGCGTCACCGGTGCCGGGTGCAGCGTCCTCCGCGGATGGCATGTCAGGCGTAGGAGCGTCGAAGTCGACGCGAAGTCGCTCGAACGTCCCGTCGCCGCGGCCGCGCAGGACGACGTCACCGTCGAACCCGACCGCGTGCAGGTCGGGAACACGATCTCCGTTGACGTCGAGCGCCGTGACCTGCCGCAGGCCGGTGAGCGACTCGAGTCCCTCGGGGTCGACGACACGCTGAAAGACGCCGTCGCGCTGGAGCAGCGCGCAGCTCGACCCGTCGCTGGACCCGAGGACGAGGTCGACGCTTCGGTCGCCGTCGACGTCGTGCCAAGCCGCGACGTCGAAGCCCACGAGCTCTCCGAGGCCCGCCTCGACGGTTCCATCGCGGAAGCTGCCGCGGCCGCTATTGAGGAGGAGCTTCGGACGGCCGCCCTCCTCCAGCGCGAGAACGTCGAGGAATCCGTCCGCGTCGACGTCCGCCCAGTGGAGTGAGCTGGGGGGCGCGACGGAGAGGAGGAGAAGAGGGATGAGCGTCGCAGTCATGGCAGTGAAGCAGGTCGAGTCAATGAGGTGGCAGAGCCCCCATGATGGCACCGCGGAGTGCATTTGGCCGTGCGCGAGAGAGCGATGGACCCGACGATCCTCGCCAGGCATCGTCCGATGCCCTCGTCATCCGCCGCCTGCCAGGAGCAGCATCTGTCATGTCAAGGATCGAACACCCGTTCCACCCGATCATCTACGTGCGCGGCTACGCCATGACCCAGGGCGAGATCGACGCGACGGTGGCGACGCCCTACATGGGCTTCAACACTGGCGCGACAAAGGCGCGACAGGACTGGAGGGGCAAGGTCCGGCGCCACATCTTCGAGTCGACGCTCGTCCGGCTGATGAAGGACTACGAGTACACCGACACGTACGGGGATGGCGCGGAGAGAAGCGGCCCGCTCCCGGCGAAGAGCGTCGTCATCTACCGCTACTACGAGCAGGCGGACCGAGATCTGGGCGGCAACGACGCGCCGTCGATCGAGGAGGCGGCGAAGGGCCTGAGCGACCTGATCCTGAGCGTACGCAACCAGGTCTGCGGCGACGACGCCGAGGCGCGACAGCAGTTCAAGGTGTACCTGGCCGCGCATTCGATGGGCGGGTTGATCTGTCGCTGCTTCCTCCAGAACGGCGGCCACGGGAGCGACGAAGCGCGGCAGCTCGTCGACAAGTTCGTGACCTACGCGACGCCGCACAATGGGATCGAGATGGCGGGGATCAACGTGCCCAGGTTCCTCGGCATCTTCGACGTCAACAACTTCAACCGCATCCGCATGCGCCAGTTCCTGGGCCTCGACGGCGAAGGAGCGCGCGTCGACTCGCTGGACGGCAAGTTCGATCCGCAGCGGACCTTCTGCTTGGTCGGAACGAACTACAGGGACTACGAGGCCGCCGCCGGATTCTCGCGGCGGCTTGCGGGCGAGATCAGCGACGGACTCGTGAAGATCGAGAACGCCACGGTGAGGGGCGCGCCGCGCGCCTTCATGTATCGAACGCACGGCGGCGACTACGGCATCGTGAACTCGGAGGAGGGCTATCAGAACTTCACGCGCTTCCTCTTCGGCGACATCCGCGTCAACGGCAAGCTCGAGGTCGAGCAACTGCCGCTGCCTCCGTCGGTGCAGAAGGCGTTCGATGAGCGGAAGAAGATCCGCGCGTCCTACTACTTCGAGGCGACGGTCGTTCCGCGCGGCGCGGTCAGCTACAAGCTCACCGAGCGGCGAAAGGAGACCCACTCGGCCATTCTCAGGGACTTCGACGAGCTGATGAATCCCGTGGAAGTCGGCCTGGCAAAGCCGCGCATGCCGTACCTGTTCTCGGTCTTCCTCGACTCGAGCAAGATCACGCGCGGAAGGACGATCGTGTTCGGCGCGGAGATCGTCGTGTCATCGACGGACTACGAGATCGACGGCTTCTTGTTCTTCGACAACCACGTCGACGGGGAGGTCCTGTTTCGCAACTACGTCGTCGTCCGTGCCACGCGATCGGATGACGAGTGGACCGTGCGCTACAACTTCGCCGACGACCGCTGGAGCGAGTCGCGCGGCAGCGAGGTCCCGTCGGATGCGAGCGGCCCGTACATCCCGCTGGAGTCGCCCAAGGGCTTCAAGGGCAAGCTACGCCTGGAGTACACGGCCTGGACCTGATCTGCGGTCGAGCGTCGAGGTCCGGGGGTGGAGGGATGACGCCGTCGGTTATATTCTCTTCACAGCCCATCCCACTCTTCGAAGGTCACCGATATGACCCAGCGCTCGCTCGCGCTCCTCGCGCTCATCCTCCCCCTCGGCGCCTGCCAGGGAACCGAATCCTCCCGCACCGTCGAAACGGCCACCGTCGAGACGTACGGAACGGACTACTCTGGCCCGAAGACCGCTGTCTCGATCGGTAAGTTCAACAACGCATCGCCGTACATGCGCGGCATCTTCAGCGACGGACAGGACCGCCTCGGCAGCCAGGCGCGCACGATCCTGCAGACGCACCTGTCGCAGACGAACCGCTTCGACGTGCTCGACCGCGAGAACCTGGAGGCGATGCAGCAGGAGTCCGGCTTCTCGGGCGACGAGCTGTACATCGAGGGTGCGCGCTACATCCTGACGGGCCAGGTGACGGAGTTCGGCCGCAAGACCACGGGTGACAAGCAGCTCTACGGAATCCTGGGGCGCGGCAAGAGCCAGATCGCGTACAGCAAGGTCTCCGTCAACGTCGTCGACGCACAGACCTCGCGCGTCGTGCACTCGGTCCAAGGGGCGGGCGAGTACCAGCTGTCCGACCGCGAGATCGTCGGCTTCGGAAGCGAGTCCGGCTACGACTCGACCCTCAACGGCAAGGTCCTCAACCTGTCCGTCACCGACGCTGTCAACAAGCTGGTCAACTCGATGGAGTCGGGTGAGTGGACTCCCGGGTCGAGCAGCTGATGCGGGTCCACATCCTCGGGGCAGCGCTCGCGCTGGCCCTGTCGGCCTGCCAGACGCAGTCGAGCTACTACGCCTGGGGCGGCTACGCGGTCTCCGTATGGAACGTGACGTCCGGCGAGGGCGTGGCTGACATCGGCGAAGACATCGACACGCTGACGGCAACGATCGAAGAGGCGCGCGCGAGCGCACGGCCGATTCCGCCGGGAATGCACGCGCACCTCGGGATGCTGCACTCGCTGCGCGGCGAGATCGACCTCGCTGCGGCGGCATTCGAGTCCGAGAAGGAGCTCTACCCCGAGAGCGTCGTGTTCATGGACCGTCTGCTCGCAGGCTTGCGCGGCGAGGATCCCATGGGGGTCGACTCATGATGCGCTCTGCCCTTTGCGCGGCCGCGCTCGCGCTTCTCGCCGCCTGCGAGTCGCCCGGCGTCGAGATCCGCGAGGAGTTCATCCAGAGCGCTCCGCGCTCGATCCTCGTCCTTCCGCCGCTCAACGAGTCCATCGAACCGATCGCAACCTACGGGGCGCTCGCGTCGACGACCTTCCCCCTGGCCGAGAACGGCTTCTACGTGTTCCCGGTGGCCGTCGTCGACGGAATGCTGCGCGAGAACGGCCTCCCGACGCCGTTCGAGATGCATCAGGTGTCGCTGGAGAAGCTGCGCGAGGTGTTCGACTGCGACGCTGTCCTCTACCTGACGGTCAGCCAGTGGGGGACGCAGTACATCGTCGTCGACTCGCAGACCCAGGTGGCGATCCGCGGCGAGCTCGTCGACGCCGTGACGGGAGCCACGCTCTGGGTCGGTCAAGACCAGGTGACGACGTCCTCCAACTCGGGCGGCGGCGACATCATCACGATGCTGGTTGGCTCGGTCATCAACCAGATCGCCACGTCGGTCGAGGATCCGAGCAAAGCGGTCGCCGCTCAGGTCAACAACGAGCTTCTTCGCGGACCGAAGCGGGGCTGGCCGTACGGGCCCTACCACCCCGAGTACGACGCGCAGCTGGCCGAGATGCAGGCGGTGGCGTCGAACGCGCCGTGACCGGCTACATCGCGAAGAGCGCCGTCAGGTAGAGGATCGAGAGAACGCCCTGCGCGAGAGCGCAGGGCGCTCCGACGAACCACCAGCGCCGCGCGAGCACGCTCCAGATCACGAGTCCGGCGAGCGCGAACCACGCGTGCTGCGGCGTGTAGAGATCGTCGAACGCGTCCTTGCCGACGACAGCGCCCGGCCAGAACCAGACGTCCTGCCACTCGCGCCTCAGCTGGTAGTTCGTCGCCAGCCCGACGAGCGAGGGGATCCAGAGGCCGGCAGCGGCGATCGCGATCGATCGGGGCCACGTGATTCGCCTTCGCGTGTCGGCCATGGACGTGCTTACGCGGCTCGCAGGAGGAGATTTCGCGCGAAGCCGCTCGGAGCAGACGCGAACGCGGGGATCGACTGGCTCCCAGGCGGGGACCTGGCGGCGTCCACTCAGCGTCTTCTGGCGAAGATGCGCGTCCATCCGGGGCATTCGTGCCCAGCCTCTGTCCTGCTCAGCGGTCCTGGACCGGCGGATGGACGCGGTGATCCGGCGAGGGCACCCCAGGAACGTCTCACGCTGCCGCGAAGCGATTTATTCCGCTCTTCCGAGTCTCAGGCACGCCCCGTCCAACCAAGCAAGAGTCGCCTGACCGACGCACTCGAACGCGCGCGGTCCGCGCTCATCGACGGACGGGAACGACGCATACACGGTGCGAGACGGCCCAATCGTGCGCATTGCGCGTCGTGTCGGGTGTTCTTCCTCGAACGGCATCGCGCTCGCGGGTCGCTCGATTCCTCACTTCAGAATTCTTCACATAGAAATGTCGACATCTCATCATGTCGCTGCGTGGTCACTGGGACTCGCAGTTGGCTTCGCCGCATCCAGTACGTCATTCGCCCAGGTTTCCGTCGCAGCGGTCGTCGACCGCGTGGACATCGTCGGGAAGCGCGGGAATCCGTCGCTCGCTCCCGACGGCACGATCTTCTATTCGATCGCAGACCCCACGCTCGTCAGTACGGAGTTCTACGAGCAGGGTCTGATCCTGAACGCCAACGGTCATCCACGCCTTCAGACCACGGCGACCGGATTCGGAACCGTCGCAAACCACGCTCGAACCGAGATGAGCGTCCCGCTCGGACTCGGCCTCGGAGCGGGTCCCGGCCAGTTCCAGACGGCCGGTTCCGCATCCCTGTACGAACGCGTCGGAACGCAGTGGTTCACCCGCGCCGACCTGCGCCAGACCGCTGACTCGGGGGGATCGTCCATCTACAACCCCAATGCCAACGGCGTCAACTCGTTCGGTGCGAGCCTCGAGCTGTTCGAGATCGGCGGTCGGCAGTACGCCGCGGTCGGCGAACCTTCGGCGTTCAGCCCGGTCAACGTGGGTGGGACGTGCACCGGCAGCCTCTGCACCACGTTCCAGGGGCAGACGGTCTGGCGCGACGGTGCTGTCTGGATCTTCGATGTCACGAACCCGTCGAGTCCGACCGTCGTTCAGCGCCTCGTTCCGCCGCTTCTGTCGCCCGGTCCGGGGCTCTTCAGCGTCGACGCTGGGTTTGGCTCCGCGGTTCAGTTCTACCAGGCCGGCGGCGCCAGCTATCTGCTGGTTGGTGCTCCTCGCGCCTTCGGACCGAACACGTTCCTGGGGCGCGTTCACGTCTACGCGCTCGCCGACGCGGCAGGCTCACTGACCGTGACGGAGATCCCGCCGCTCCTCCCCCAGGCGGGGACGTTGTGGGTGAACTTCGGCCAGTCCCTGTCGGTCGCAGGGACCTGGCTCGCGGTGGACTACGAGCTCACGACGGGTGCCGGATTCGGTCGACCCTCGCTCTACTCGCTCAGCGGAGGCCTTTGGGCCACCATTCCGCCTCCGGCCGTACCGACGACCTACGAGATCGCCGGTCCGAAGCCGGGCAACGGAACGAACCCGTCCTTCGTCGGCTTCGATGCGGCGGGGAGCGTGGTCACCGGTGATTGGAACGGCCTTGGCGCTTGGATCAACGTGCAGGGGCCGGCGGCTGCTCCCCCTGGCACTTTCCTGTCGCTCGTGGAAGCGGACGGGCCCTACGCGCTCTTCGAGAGGCTCGTTCCTGGGTCGACTCCCGACATCAAGTACGAAGTCCTCGAGCTCTCGTCGATGCGGTTCGCCGAGGCCTATCTGGGCGGGGACGTCTTCTGTCCGTGCGTATTCAATTCGACCAATGCATGCGGCTCGCTGACGGCGGTCGGATCACCCGTGCTCGGAGCCGGCGGTGGGCAGATGACGCTCGAGCTGAGCAACCTGCCCGCGCAGGTCACGGGCTACTCGCTGACGGCGACCAATCCGATGGCGACGTCGTTCGCGAACCCGGGTGGCCTCGGGACCATTTGCGTCGCCGGCGCAGGCTTCGGAAGGCTCCTGGGTCCCGGCCAAATCGTCACGACCGACGCGATGGGAACGGCGAGCATTCCCGTCGACCTGAACAACCTGCCGAGCCCGACGGGTATGACGGCGGCGATGATCGGTGAGAGCCGTGCATTCCAGGTCTGGCACCGCGATACCACCCCCGTGGGCGGCTCGACGTCGAACCTCACGAACGCGATTCGGTTCACGATTCAGTAGCTGACTCGTTGACGGTCGTCGCGCCGCTACGCAGCGCGGCGACCACATTCCACGATTCACGCGCAGCCACTCGGACTTCAGTCCCGTCGAACACTGGGACCCGAACACTCCGTCGGACCTCTGTCCTCTGTCCCGCTTTCCCCTCGATAGGGACGCTGCAGCACGGAGCCTCCACACCGATGCCACAGCCGCCCGCGGGGGTCTTTCCTTGCCCTTTCACCTAGATACTCATCGTCATGCGAAGTAACTCCCTTCCCGTAGCACTGCTCTTTGCCTCATTCCTTTCCACCGCTGGGAGTCCAGCGCTCGCACAATCCGGTTCATCCGAAGAGGCCAACGTCTCCGGCTTCTACGGTTCGCTCGGGAATGAGATCCCGATCAGCGTTCCGAACTTCCGCTCACTGACTCCGCCTCTGAAGCTCATCTACAACTCCACCGGACGTAACGGCTGGCTGGGGGTGGGATGGAGCGTCTCCGGTCTCTCGGTCATCCAAAGAGGTGCAGACCGCGGTGGTGTTCCGAACTACTCCTCCGCTGGAGAGGTCTTCTATCTCGACGGCCAGCGGCTCGTCGACACGAACCTGCCGCTCAATGGAACCGACGCAACCCACGCGACCGAGATCCAGGGCTTCCTCCACATCAAGAGGTCCGGCGCGAACTGGGAGATCACGAACAAGAACGGCACGCACTCGCTGTACGAGCCACTCTTCACGACATCGCAGGGGACCTTCCGCTGGTACGTGACCCAGGTCACTGACGTCCACGGAAACCAGGTTCTCTACAACTACGACATCGGCGGCGGCGCGGAGCCGTGGGTGACCATCTCGTCGATCACCTACAACCAGGCCGAGGTTCATTTCCGTCGCGAGGCGCGTCCTGATCCGACGCGCTTCGGCATTGGAACAGGAATCGCCGAGGTCCCCCACCGCCTGGCGGCGATCGACGTCTTCGTTCTCGGGCAGCGTATTCGGTCCTATCGGCTGGACTACGAGCAGAGCTCGCTCACCGGTCGCTCGCAACTCGTCTCCGTCAAGCAGTACGGACGCGACGCGGTCGTCGACTCGACCGGACGCCCGGTCAGCGGAACCTCTCTTCCGCCGTCGACGTTCGACTACGCGCCGGGCCTGGCTGCAGCCGTCGGAGAAGGAACCTGGAATCAGTCGTTCCCCGCCAACCAGCTGGACCTCAGTGACATCGACTTCTTCGGCGGAAGGATGCGCACCGGCGACTTCAATGGCGACGGGAGGATGGATCTCCTCTATGGCCCCGACGAGACGAACCGCTGGTACGTCGGACTGAGCAACGGCGACCGATTCGGGAGCGGCGGCGGCGCCGCGTTCCCCGTGTGGGCGCATCCGAGCTATCCCGACTGGGGCGTGCCGGGCGAAGAGAACGCGAGGCTCACCCGAATCCGCGTGGGTGACGTCGACGGGGACGGCAAGTCCGACGTTGTCATGGGACCCGATGGTGCGGGCAACTGGTATGTGATGCGCGCCCAGATGACCGGTGGCTTCTCACCGGTCGAGACGTGGATCACGGGCACGCCCTACTTTCCGCTCTGGTCCCAGCCAGACTATGCGTCAGCAGGCATTCGACTCGCGGACCTGGACGCAGACGGAAAAGCCGATCTGGTGATTGGTCCCGAGGCGGACGGGGGCATGCAGGTCATGCTCAGCACCGGCAGCTCGTTCGTCGATCAAGGTGAGTCCTGGGGGACCTTCTCCTACCTGCAGCTCTTCTCGGACCCGGAGGCCATTCGCGCCCGCGTTCGGATCCTCGACGTCACTGCGGACGGACGGCCTGATCTTCTCATCGGCCCGAGCACGAATGGGGTGTGGCGCGTGGCCCGCAATGCGGGAAACCGGTTCCTCGCACCGACCCAGTGGTACCAGATGCCCAACTTCGATTCCTACTGGGCCGGCGACGACGTTGCAGGCTCCCGCATCAGGAACGCCGACGTCAACGGTGACGGTATGCCCGACATCATCATCGGGCCGAACCACCAGGCTCACTGGTGGGTTCTCCTCAACACTGGAACCGCGTTCGTCCACGACGGCGCCTGGGTCACTGCACCGAACTATGGCTGGCTCCAAGACAACGCGGACGCTAGCGCCGACATGCGATTCACCGACGTCAACGGCGACCGCATGGCGGACATCTTGATCGGTCCCGATCCAAGCGCCAGGTACTACGTCCTCACGAGTACGGGCCATAGCTTCGTCGACCAAGGAACGTACGGCAGCAACGTCCTCCCGGGCATCAATATGCCGTCGTCGTTCTGGCACAACACCAACGAGCAGAACCGGAAGCGGCTGATCGACGTGACGGGCGACGGAATCGCCGACGTCACCTACGGGCCCGATCGCGCGGGAAAGGTCTACGTCGTCCGCATGGGGACGCGTGCGAACAAGGGTGATCTGCTCGAGTCCACGACCAACGGACTCGGTGGAACGAGTGACATTGTCTACGCGCCGTCGTCGGACTGGGAGGACAACCAGCTCCCGATCGGTCTCGTTCTGCAAACCGTCGAATCGATCGAGACTTCGGACGGGCGAAACAACTCGTCGATCGTCAGCTATCAGTACGAACGCGGCCTGTGGAGCCAGGTAGAGCGCCGATTCCTCGGCTTCCAGCACGTCACGTCCGTGATCGATGCCGATGGCACCTACGTCGAGACCATCTACAGCCAGAGCAACGGTTCCGTCAGCAAGCCGCTCTCGTCGTCCATGTACGCGGCAACGGGCGAGCTTCTTCGAAACACCCAGTACGGTTACACGGAGAACGCGACGAAGCCCTACACGTCGTTCCTAACGACAATGACGACGTGGGAGTCCGAGATCGGTCCCTTCCCCTCGATGGGGACGCGCTCGACCTACGTCTACGAACCTTTCTTTGGAAACCTGATCTCCCATACCGACCACGGCAGTCCTTTCGTCTTCGGCGATGAGACGACGGAGCAGTACTACTTCACGCCAAACACGGACAACTACGTCGTCGCCCTTCCGAATCAGATCACTCTCCACGAGGGCCTCAACGTATTCGGACCGAGACTTCGGGACTCTCGGATCTACTACGACGACGGAGACGCACACGGCACGTCGCCCAAGCGCGGAAACGAGACCCGCGTCGAGCGCTGGGACGGCCAGACCGGTGACTGGGTATCGCTCGAACAGGAGTTCGACGACTACGGCAACATCATCTCGATCACGGACGAGAACGGAAAGACGTCGCGCACCGAGTACGACACAGTGTTCAACATCTTCCCCATTCGCCAGTACAACGAGGCAGGACACCTGGTTCAGACGGCGTGGGACGCGTTCCTCGGCGTTCAGGGTGTAGTCATCGATCCGAACAACCAGAGAACCGAGAACACTTACGACCCTCTCGGTCGGCTCGAGACCGTCGAGACGCCGAACGGACATCTGGAGACGATTGAGCACGTCAACACCGGCGATCCGACGCAGCAGTTCGTCAGGCGCACGACAAAGACGAACGCGACGACGAACGAGACCGTCTGGACGGAGACGTACATCGACGGCCTAGGACGCAAGTACATGACGCGCACCAAAGGGCCCGGAACGGGTCCGCACGATCAGTACGCGCAGATGCTCACCGAGTTCACGGACGCATCCGAGCGGCCCCTTCGAGCGAGCCTCGGTCATTTCAACGGTGAGACGCCGGTCTGGTCCGAGTACGAGTACGACGAGAAGGGCCGCCTTGTCACCGTTCGTTCTCCGGACGCGACCGACATGAGGCTGGAGTACTCGATCAACGGCGATAGCCAGCTGGTCGAGACGCGCTTCGATGCAACGGGCGAGAAGCACGAGACCATCAAGGACAGTCGCGGCAACGTCGTTGAGATCGTCGAACACGACGGCTCGAACAGCTACCACACGACCTACGAGTACGACCCCCAGAATCGACTGATCAAGACGATCGATGATCAGAACAACGAGACGCTCGTCTTCTGGGATTCGCTCGATCGAAAGGTCCTGGTCATCGACCCGGACCTCGGCGTGCAGAGCATGGACCACGACGACCGTGGCATGACGATCACGTCGATCGACGCGAAGAACCAGGTCAGTACCGCCATCCGAGACCAGCTCGGACGCGTGACCTCTCGGAGCGTTGATGGCGTCGTTCAGTCGCGGATGTTCTACGACGATCCGTCCGTCCCGAACTCGATCGGTCGCATGACGCGCGTCGAGTACCCGGGCGGGTCCGTGAACTACCTCTACGACAGCGACGGGAACATCAGTCGTGAGGACATCGAAGTCGACGGCGTGACTCGTTCCTTCCATCGCACCTACGACTTCCTGGGGAGGATCACGTCACTGACGTACCCCGACGGAGAGGTCGACGTCTTCACGTACGACGCGCAGGGACGTCTCAAGTCGACGAGCGCCGTGATCCAGAACATGGAGTACACGGCCGAAGGGCGGCTCGAGTTCGTCCAGTACCGCGATGGAAGTCGTGACGACTTCACGTACGACCCCGACCGCCGGTGGCTCGACAGCGTCGTCATCAGGGACGCGCTGTCCGTGGTCGCCTACGACGCGACCTTCGACTACTACGCGCACGGACTTCTCCGGTCGAGCACTTCGAACTCGCAGCCGCTCGACAACGTCACCTACTCGTACGACGGCCTGCGTCGATTGACCGACGTCTCGGGCGCCCGCAACGAGTCGTTCACCTACGACTCGATCGGGAACATGCGCACGAGCACCAAGGCTGGAACACTGGTCTATACGGGTAGCGGCTCTGGTCCGCACGCGGTGACGGCGGTGCTCAGCCCACAGGGGAAAGTCACTCGGTACCTGTATGACGGGAACGGGAACTTGATCGAGCGTGACGCGGATCGATTCAAGTGGGACGAGGACGATCGGATGATCGAGGCGTCGGTCGTCGGCTCGAACGGACGAAGCATCGTTTCGGAGTTCGAGTACGACGGGACCGGAAACCGTATCCGTGAAAAGACGGACGGCGTCGACGTGCTCTACTTCGGTGACTTGCTGGAGGTCGTTCGCCGCGGCGACAACATCCTCAAGGAAACCAAGCAGTACCACGCGGACTATCGAGTCGTCGGACGCAAGGACGTTGGCTCGGGAAGCATGCGGTCGTACCACTCGGACCGCCTCTCGAACGTGCGCGTTGTGACGCAGGGGGGCGCAGTCGTCGATGGCGCCGCCTACAGCGCCTTCGGGGAATTCGAAGGACCTGCGCCGGGGGCGAAGCTAGAGCACTCGTTCGGCGGCCACCGCTTCGACGAGCAGACGGGCCTTCACTACATGAAGGCTCGCTACTACGACTCGACGACTGGGCGGTTCATCTCGCCGGACTCGATGATCCCGAGTCCGTACAACCCCCAGTCGCTGAACCGCTACAGCTACGTCCTCAACAACCCGATCTCGTACACCGATCCGACGGGCCATGCGCCGGTCGCAGCGGCCTTCATCGGTGCCGCAGCGGTGACGAACGCCGGCGCAGGAGCGGCCATCAGCACGCTTGCGTGGATCGGAGCCGCAACGACGACGGTCGGGTACATCAACGAAGACCCGGAGCTCATTGCGATCGGTCAGATCCTGACCGGCTTCGCAACCGGCTTCTCGGGTGCGCAGGGCGCGAACGTCTCGTCCTGGGGAACCGGTTGGTCCGGTGGGCTCCACGGAGCCGCCTTTGCGTACTCGCAGTCGCCGATCTCTCCGCTCACGCCTGCTGGGAAGATCATCGTGGGCTGGGCGTTCGCCGACTACGGAAACTACGGACAGCTCGATCCGAAGAACGCGGCAGACGTCGCGAAGGCTCAGCATCAATGGCCGTCGAGGCTGACGCTGAAGCTCGGTGCCTATGGTGCAGAGAAAGTGACTGGTGCCCCAGCTGGAAGCATCAGCATGGCCCTTTCTGGCCTGACCCACCTCCGAGAGGCAAACCTGGAGATGCGTCGCCGAACGATCGTGAACATGCTCGTCGTTGACAAGCTCCAGATGGCGCTCGGACACAGCAATGGCGTCCAGGGCATCTGGGGTAACTCACTGAACCAGTTCTTCGTCGGTCTGAAGGTCGCTGGTGGACGGCGAGGGACCGACGGAACGTCGTGGCTCGGCAAGCTCCTCGGAACGGTCAACGACACCTTGCTCGGTGGAGATCAGCTCGGACGCGGGTCCTTCTTCGGGATCCCCTACGAGGCCGGCAGTTCTCTCGACGTCTTGCTCGAATCGTTCGCGGGCCCGCACGACTTCATCAGTGGGCAGCTCTTCTACACCTCGAACGGGCGCTTCGACGACAACGGCTTCGTCGGTGCCCTTACTGGACCGGTGGTCACCACGATCAGCTTCGCGCTGGTCATTCCCGCGGCTCCTTTCGCGGCAGGACTCCTTCTGGCCCTGCCGTCCGAGTACTGGAACACCGCCTACTGATCGACACAGCATGAAGAACTCAATCTCAATCGCACTCGCGGTGACGACTGTGACTCTGCTCGCTGTCTGGACTCACTCGACCCCGCCCAAGGGCAACGGGATGAAGGTCGAGCTCGAACCCACGACGGTCGAACGAGCCAGCGTCGAGCGCGAGAACATCGAGTCCATTCCGACGCAGAGGAAGCGGACTCCAACCGATGCCTGGTCCGAGGATCGACTGCAGGCGCTCGCGCGCGTCCGTCCCGACGTCGCGCGTGCACTGACCGTCATCCCCGCACCGAGCCATGCGCCCGACGCGCTTCCGTTCGACCCCGACGCTCCGATCGTCGGGCCGAACCCGGAGGACCTGATCTCGAACCCCAACCGGGTCTACCCGCGCGTCACCGATCCGCGGCGACCTGACCAGAAGTAGTGATGCGAACGAACGAATCGACGATCGTCGAGGCAGCGCTCGCTGCGTCCCTCGGCGTGATCTCCGGAGTCCTCGTCGGACTCGCGGGCCGTGCCGATGGTCTCGGTGCACTGTGTGTCGTCGGCTGGATCCCCGTCCTCGTTGCCCTGCGGCGCTCCGGTCCCTGGCCGGCAGCTGTCGCCGGTGCGGCGACGGGAGCGGTCTCGCTCCTCGTCGCCATGGCGTGGATGCCGGAGACGATCTCGCGGATCCTGCCCTCGGGCGGCTGGGTTCCGACGGTCGCCTGGTGGGCAACCGTCGGCGCCTTCGGTCTGGCGATGGCGTGCTGGGGAGCCCTCTCCTCGGTCAGCGCGCGCATCGACGGACCCGCCCGATGGGCCGTTCCGGCGCTGGGCCTCGCGGTCGTCGAGTCGTTCGTTCCGTTCGCCGTTCCCGTTCAGTACGGGGCGGCTGCCTGGAAGATGCCCGTTCTCCTCCAGGTCGCAGAGATCGGGGGCGGCGCAGCAGTGACCTCCCTGGTCCTGCTCGTCAACCTCTCGATCCTCGGCGTCATCGACCGCGTGCGAGGCGTGCCCGCTCCGTTCGTCCTGTGGTCGGTCACGGCGGCAACGCTTCTGGTCTCGACGGTGCGAATGGCGCACGTCCGAACGATGCTCGGCGGCGCGGACACGATTCGCGTCGCCGTCCTCGAACCGCACGACGGTTTCCAAGGTCGGGAGGCCTCCGCGATCACCGCGGACCGAAGGGCGCGCCGCCTGCTGGAGAGCACGAGGTCCGCCGCCCGCGCGGGCGCCGACCTCGTCATCTGGCCCGAGACCGCCTGGCCGTACGCCTTCGATCGGGATCGAGACCGCGACTTCCCCGCAGGTCACCCCTGGCGGGTCGTGCCTTCGGGAGATCCGACGACGGCAGTCGTGGCGGGTTCGCTCACCGTCTCGTCGACCGGAGACACCTTCAACAGCGCCGTCGCGTTCGAAGCAGACGGTCGCATCACGGGGGTCTACGACAAGCGCGTCCCCTTCCCTCTCGGTGAGACGAGCCTCCTGGACGACGTCCTCGAGCGCCTCCGTCTCGGGCGATCCGACCTCGCGGCCGACCTGCCGCTCGTCACCGCCGGAGACGGTCCGCGGACGCTGGACGTCGCCGACGTACGCGTTGCACCGCTCATCTGCAACGAGGAGTTCCAGCTCACCGGGCTGACGAACGCGGAGCTTCGAGAGGTCGACCTCCTGGTCGGCATGTCGAGCGACGTGTGGTTCGGCGGTCCCGCGGCGAGCTCCCAGCATCTCGCGCAAGCGGTGCTCCGGGCGATCGAGACGCGACGACACGTGGTGCGCGCGTCGATGCCGTCGGGCTCTGCGGTCATCGATCCGACGGGTCGCGTGGCCTGGTCCATGCCGGCGTCGACCGCTGTCGGCGGCGTCGCCGTCGGCGCGGCGAACATCGCGACGACGAGAACGGCGTCGATCGCCCCCGCGATCGCACCTGCCTTCCGCTGGCTCGCACTGGTCTGGATCATCGCCCTCCTCTTCGCCGGGCGACCGGTTTCGATCTCCGTCGGAACCGCTGAAGCCCGGCGACCGCGCTCGGCGTTCTCCTGACGAGATCGGGCGAGTCAACGGATCCGGAGGTCCGTTCGTCGAGCGGGCCGTCGGGGCTCATGGACGGGATCGGTCGAGCTCGCAGGAAGGCCCCCGAGCTCACCGGTCGAACCGGCAAGTCACTCCTTGGTCCGCGTCAAGCGGAGGAAGAGGACCAGCACTCCAACGACGAGCGCGATGCCCACGCCGGAATACAGCACCTGCAACCCATCCTCCGCCTCTGCGACCTGACCGAGATAGCTCACGGCCAGCGCCGCGACGAGCACGCCGACGATCTTCGCCTCCAGGTCGTCGAGCTTCTCGATCTTGACCCGCTTCAAGAGCTGCTCGTCGTGCTGGCTGATGAAGAGCTTGAAGATCCCGACGGCGGTGATGTACGCGACGGTGGCAACCAGGAAGAGATCGATCATCTCGATGACCGTGATCGACATCCCTTTCGCTGCCTTCGGCGTGAAGGTCCAGTCCTGGAACAGCTCGATCGCCCGGACGACGATGACGCCCGTCCCCATGACGACGAGGCCGAGCATCAGCAGCAGGGAGCCGAGGACCGGCAGGACGAGGGCGAGGCGGGACACCGCGATCAGCTTGCTCAGGCTCATTGCGGAAGGAGATCACCACGCGACCGCAGGCAGGAACAGCCCACCTTGGTGGCAGGCGTCAGGCTGCGACGATCTGGGCGCCACGGTCGCTCGAAGCGAGACCGGCCATCGGCCGCTTCGCTTGACGCTTCCGGGCGATCGCGGCGACGATGGGGAAATGACGTTCTCCGGCATTCGCGGCCTCCTCCTCGCCGCCCTCGCTCTCGCGTTCGCCGCTCCCGCCCGTGCGACCTGGTCGATCGTCGTCCTGAATCGCGAGACCGGTGAGCTCGCGGTGGCGACCTCGACCTGCATCTCGGACTTCGACATCTCGCGCTTCGTGCCGGTGATCCGCGTCGGCTACGCGGCGGGCGCCGCCCAGTCGTTCGTCGTCTCGGGAGCGTTCAACCGTCGTCGCATCTATCGCAACTCGCTCCGCGATGCGACGCCCCAGCAGATGCTCGACCTGATCGAGAGAGAGGACCCGGGCTTCGAGCTTCGGCAGTTCGGGATCGTCGCCTTCGCCGGGCCGCCGGTCACCCACACGGGCGACGACAACGGCGACTTCGCCAATGGCGTGACCGGGCAGGTCGGACCCTACGACTACGCGATCCAGGGCAACGTCATCACGGGCAACAACGTCATCCTCGACTGCGAGGCTGCCTTCCTCGCGACGAATGGAGATCTCGGCCAGAAGATCGTCGCCGCGATGGAAGCCGCGCGCGATGCCGGCGGCGACGGCCGCTGCTCGTGCCTCCCGAACGATCCGACGGGCTGCGGCTCGCCGCCGCCGAGCTTCACCTACGGCTCCTTCAACGCGTTCATGGCAATCGCACGGCTCGGCGATACGGACGCGCCGTGCCTCGCCGCATCGGGCTGCGCGTCGGGCGACTACTACCTGCGCTTCAACTACAGCGGGAACGACCAGACCCAGGAGCCGATCGCGTGGCTGCGCGATGAGTACACGACCTGGCGCGCGGGTCAGATCGGGCGGCCCGATCACGTGCTGACCGAGGTCACGTCGAGCGTCCCGGTGCTCCAGGCGGACGGCCTGACGACAAACCGAGTGACCGTTCGGCTTCGCGACATCGACGACAACCCGCTGGCAGGCGGAGGCCAGACGGTCTCCGTCTTCCGCTCGGGCGGCGACGACGTTGCGCAGGTCGCCAACCTCGTCGACAACCTCGACGGCACGCACTCGTTCGACCTCGTCGCGACGACGACCAGCGGCGACGCGACGTTCCGGATCTTCGTCGACGACGGAATCCGTCCCGTACAGCTCTACCCTGACCTCTCGGTCAGCTCGAGCGCGGCCTCGGAGCTCCACGTTGGACGCTCGTCGTACTCGGCAGCGGCAGGAGACGCGGTTCCGCTCATCGTCGACCGGGGAACTGCGGACGCGGGCGCGGACTATCGAATCCTCGGCTCCTTCTCCGGAACGCAGCCGGGAACGAGCGTTGGCGGCGTCCTCGTTCCACTGAACCGTGACCGCGTGTTCGACTTCACGCTGACCTGGGGCGGCGCGGACCCGTTCGTGGGCAACGCCGGCGTGCTCGACGCGAACGGGCGGGCCGAAGCGGCGTTCTCACCCCGACCCGGATCACTGACCGGCTTCGTCGGCTCCACGATGGCGTTCAGCGCTGTGGTCGGCGGTCAGACGGCGACCGCGCCCGCCACGCTCCTGATCGGACCCTGAGCGCGAGCGAGCGGCGCCCCCGCGAGATCGGATCGATCCGTGGTCTACGCGGCGCAGCGGAAGGCGACGTCCGAGACGAGTCGATGCTGTTCGGAGACGAACAGCACGAGGTCATCCGTGCCGGGGCGACGACCGAACGAACGCCGTTCACAGTCCCGGGAGCCGACAGGTTCGCCGAGCGCATCGTCGAGGTCCCGGTCGTGTTCCAGCCAGACGTAGACCGGGACGCCGAGCGCCTCTTCGATCATCCGCGCATGGTCCCGCCCCTCCCGGATGCCTGCGCTGCTCGGCCAGGCGCGTTCGCGGTGAGCTGCCAGCTCCAGCTCCTCCGTTGGCGCATGGAACCACGCGCGATCGAGCGTCTTCTGGACGCGCTCCCACATGATGACGCGCTCGCGATCGTCGGCCGAGAGAGGGACGAGGTGCATCGGAAGATGACCGTCGCTGACCGGGTCCCAGAGCGGCGAGACGAGGCGGTTGTACCGCGTCCGGAGAACGAGCTGCTCGATCTCGTCGAGGCTCGACAAGTGCGCGGGCTCGTGGTCGGTCTCCTGGGAGTGAACCTTCACACGAACAGGTTCTCCGGATCTCGACTCGAGGTCTGCGAGCCCATCTCGGACGTACTCCGTGTGGAAGCGCTCGTCGAAGGACGTCGGGAGCGGAAGCACGCCTGAGATCCGTACGTCCTCGCCGATGATCCCGACGACGTAGTCCCCGACGAACTGGCCGCTCCGGACGAGACGCTCGGCCAGCTCATGGGCCGATTCGTAGGTCTCGCCGGCGCGCGCGAGTGAGGGGAAGGTCAGGTCGCAGAGATACATGGGGTGTGCTACCTCGGTCCGTGCACCTCGATCGTACCGAATCAGCTAGGGCAGCCAGGCGGCCTTGCGCAGGAGCGAGAGCGCGACCTCCCCGCGCGTCCGGCCGTCGAGCGTCGAAGTGAGCTTGGCGAAGAATCTCGTTGGGAAGACCGATCTCGACGTGCTCCCGCCGTCGTTCACGAGCTTGACCGTGAGGAAGTCGCCTTCACTCTTCGCCAGCTCGAGCCACGACGCGTTCGACTCCCCCAAACGCTCGACCTCGGACTCTCGCGCAGACTCGGCGAGGGCCTGGGCCTCCTCGATCTCACCCTCCAGCGAGAGTGCGAGAGCGCGGACGTTCGACTCGCTCCAGACCCAGCCGCCGGCCTTGGCACTCGGGGACCGAAGAAGGTCTCTCGCCGTCAGGATGTCTCCGATCGGCCAGCGCCCCCCCTCGCCGTTTCGCAGGTCGAAGACCCCGAGGAACTCATCGAAGGTCCGCGGCGCCTCGACCGCGAGCGGATCGAAACTCCGGGGGTTCCACACGGCTGGGAAGCGCAGCCATCGACTGGAGATCCAGCTGAGACCGGATTCGACCTCGTCGTCGCGGAGCTGGATCGCTGCGGCGGCCGCGGCCTCGGGAAAGACGTACCGATCCTCCAGCAGGATCCTCTGCAGTCGCGCGAGCGCGCCGTCATCCGCCCGGATTCGAGCGGCGACATCATGCGGGAGACGCTCGAGGAGCGCCTGCACTCGACCCTCGATCACGTCACCTTCGACACCGAAGGCGATGAGGAAGCGCTGCTCGAACGGCTGTAGGCCCTCTGCGCCTCGGACCACGGACATGTGGCGTTGGAAGCCGCTCACCGAGACCTGTGAGCTCACGGTCTTGACGTCGGGGATGACGACGTCGAGCGTCTCGCGCGTCGATGCGACCGCCTGCAGTCGCGCGACTTCGCCCGCGCTCATGAAGCAGTCGTCCGGGTCCGTCACGACGAGGACCGGACACGGAGCCGCGCCGAGCTGATCGAGGGTGGACACGTCGACGAGCTGCTGCAGGAACGGCGCGATCGGCCAGTACAGGAATCCCCACCAGTGCTGTGCCGCGAAGCGCCGCGCGAGCGTCGCCGACTCGACCGGCGCAAAGGCCACGACAGCCCGCGGCCGCGCGCCGCCTTCGAGGAGGCCGGCGACGAGCGTCGTCCCGAGGCTCGTGGCGCGCAGGATCACTCGGCCCTCGTCCCCGCCGACGCGTTCGACGGCGTGCCGATACAGCTGCCGCGCGTCGTCGAGCATCCGACGCGGCGCCCTCGAGCCTCCTGAGAGGCCAATGCCGCGGTAGTCGACGGCCATCGACGAGAGCCCGAGGTCGGCGAGCCGGTCGTACCGCTCGTCGAACCAGACGCTCGGGACCACGCCACCACCCGACTCGAAGAAATGGAGAACGAGCGGCGCGCCCGGTTCGGCCAGCTCGATCAGGCCGGCAAGAGCCGTGCCGTCCTGCAGCGCGAGCTCGATCGTCTCGGCCGCACTGCGTCGGTCGGGGTGACCACCCCAGTCGGTGACGGGAGCGAGGACGGGCGGGACGATGCAGCCGCCGACGGAAGAGGCCGCGCCCGCCAGGACCGCGTAGGCCACCATCGGGCCGTAAACGGCTCGAAACGGTCGGTAGCGCTTCATGTTGGCCTGCAAGTGCGGGGCCAGATCGTGGATCTGACAAGCTGCCGCGCCGCGCGGGATCGTACGCCATCCCGTCGGCGCACCCGTGGACTTGCCTGCCGCCCCCGCGGCCCAAAAACGGTGGACGTATTGGCGTGACCGGGGAGCGTGAACGCACTAGCCCGCGCGCTTGCCGCTTCCCAAACCATCCTTCGCAACTTCATGCGACTCCATCTCTTCCTCCTCGGCGCCCTCACACTTGCTCCCGCCTTCGGCCAGCGAATCTACGTCGACGCCGTCAATGGCGACGATCTGAACAGCGGCGCGACGCCGAACGAAGCGTTCGAAACGCTGACGGCAGCGCTTGCCGGCGGCGGGACCAGCGGGATGCGCACGGTCGTCGTCGCGTCCGGCGTCTACGACGCGTCGAACGGCGAGATCTTCCCGATCGAGCTCCCCAACAACCGTCGCTTGCTCGCGCCGGACGGCGCACTGATCGACGCCGGAGGCGCCCCGGTCGCGCTGACGACCCCGGGCGGCTTCGCCCCCAACGGCCAGTTCCTCCGGAGGATCACGATTCGGAATGCGGGGATCGGCGTTCGACTGGACGAGCCGGTTGCGCCGTTCGTCGTCGGCAATCTGACCCTGATCGACTGCCGCCTCGTCGACTGCGACACGGCAATCGTGTCCTTCGCGAACCTGGGCGGTGCGTTCCCGCAGCTGTTCCTTCGCTTCACCGAGGTCTCGGACTGTCAGACGGGAATCGAGACCGCAGGGTCCTGCAGGGTCGCACTCCAAGAAGCCCTTTTCGAGGAGATCGGGGGCGACGCGATCCGGATGACGTATTCGGGAAGCAGCAATGAGAGCGTTTGTTTCTGGACCGATTCGATCATGCGACGCTGCGGCGGTGCCGCTCTTCGAATGACGAACGTGGACTCGACGAACGCGAGAGTGTTCATCCGCACGAGCCTGGTCTCGGAGTGCGGCGATGGGCTCGTGTTGACCGAAGGAACCGCGACGGCCGGGACGGACGCGCTGATCCAGAGCAACGTCATCCACGACTGTGGAATCGGCATCCAGGCGTCCGGCGGAAGCTCGCTCCAGCTCGACATTCGAGACGTCATCCTCGACTCGAACGACCTCGACCTCCTCCCCGGCAGCTCGAGCCTCGAGCTCGTGGACTCCGTCGTCCAGGACGGTGGGTTCGCCGGAGTCAACGGAGTCCTCGACGTCGATCCCGAGTTCGTCGATCCCGCGGCAGGGGACTTCCGACTTCGGATCACGAGCCCTGTGATCGATCGACGCACGGCCGATCTGTACTACGCCAACCCCGACCCGTTCATCGGCGCGATTCCCCTCGCCGACGGCGACTTCGACTCGGTGCAACGCCCCGACATCGGCCCCTACGAGTTCGCGACGCTCACCGTCGACGGCGCCGCCATCTCGGGCCAGTCCATCGAACTCGACGTCTTTGGCGAGCCGGGCGCACGGGCGACTCTGTTCGTCGGCGACATCTCGACCTTCGACTTCAGGGGCTACCGGACGCCGATCGGCGTCTTCGCGATCGAGCGCTCGGAGCTCCAGTTCGTGGGTTCCGGCGTCGTGCCCCTCGGCGGCGGTCCGGTGACGATCGAGGTTCCGGTGCCCGCCGACCCGGCGCTGGTCGGCTCGGTCCTTCTGTTCCAGGCCGTGACGACGAGCAGCGCCAGCGCGGCAGGCTCGGCGGTCTCGAACTCGGTGAGAGCGCAGATCCAGGGGTCGTAGACGTTCGTTCGAGGCGGCGCGGCTCGACGTCAGGAATCGACGGTGAGCCGCCCGCCCAGCGCGCCCTCGGTGCGCGCCTCTCTCGGCCAGCGAGGTACGTCGATCGTCACGAGCTCCCCGCTGCGGTCGACCGTCGCCGAGACGGGCCCGAGGTGGAGCGCGTTCATGAGCTGGTCGCGACCGCGGACCGGATCGCCGTCGATGCGCACGATCCGATCGCCTGCCTCGAATCCCCACTCCGTGAGCTTTCCGTCGAGGTCGCGAATCGACACCGCGAGCGCCCTGCGGAACAGGCCGAGATCGATGAGCACCTCGGCGGTCGGGACGGTCACCTCGACCTCGGCCGGCGCGTCGTCGTCGACGATGCGATAGCGGCCGGCGATAAGGCTACGGAAGACGACGCGCCCGTCCTGTGAAGTCTTCCTCTTCTCGATCGACTGCCAGTCGCTCGAGCCAGCGAGCGACTGGAGTTCGAGCAGGCGCGGGGGCGATGGAGGCGTGACCCGCGCAGCGAGCTCGAAGGTCTCGGGGACCTCGATCCGAAGAGTGTGCGTACGTCCCGCAAGTTCGGCCGTTGCCCGGGCGACCTCCGGGCCCCGGGCCCGCGAGCGGCCGCGTCGATCGAGCAGGACGACGACGGGCCCCTGAGGCAGCTTCCGAAAGACCGCGAGCCCGCTGGCATCGATCCGCTGCTCCGCATACCCGCCGAACTGCGTCATGCTCCCGTACTCCTTGGCGTCCTCCAGCGGTCCGCTCCCGTCGAGCACGCGCAGTCCAAAGCCGCCGCCGCTGAAGTCACCGTCGAGCTGCACGCGGAGCTCGCACGGGGCGTCGACCTGCACCTGGACCTCGCGCTGCCCCTGGACGAGGGGTGCGCTCGCGAGCGGGTAGGCGCCGCTCTCCGCGGTCACCCACATCTCGGTGCCCTCCGGCCAATCGTCGTAGTCGAAGTCGTCGAAGCGGGACAGGTCGAGGAAGACCCAGCCCTCGGGCTGCTCGAAGGTCGACGTCCTCGCCCACTGAGCCTTGCCGCCAGGGACCCGGTAACGCAGCGTGACGTCGCGTGCCTCGAGAAGGCGCCCGTCCGGTGCGAGCACATCGACCCGCAGGAAACGGCTCAGATCTTCGGGCTGTCGCTGCAGCGTGACATCGGTGAGCCCGGGCGAGACCTCGACGATCTCGAAGTCGGCGGGCAGGCCGTTCGCATCGGTCACGCAGATGGCGTAGCGACCGGGGTCGAGACCGCGGAAGTCGAAGGTCGCGTGGTACGTCTCCGTCGACACACCCCGCGCGGGCACCGTCGGATCGAACGTCTCACCGGGCGCGAGAGGAACCGCGACGAGCCTCGCCTGGAGGAACAGCGACTGATCACTCTCGAGAAGCCTCCCCGCGACGACGCAGATCGGGTGCAGCTCCAGCGTGACGCGCTGCGGCGGGCGCTCGCCGCCGTCGACGGGAACCCAGTCGGAAACCGAGAGGTAGACCGTCGAGCCACCGCTCGTCACCTGCACGTCCGCGCGAGCCCGGACCTCGCACTGGGGGTGCCCCATGAAGAGCCGCGGATCGTCGGCGGACCAGACCATGCGGCTGGAGATCCCGCCCAGCGTCTCGATGAGCGCCGTGGTCGGAGGCGGTTCCGCGCCGCTCGCACGGACTAGGTCGATGACGACCGACGGGCTCGGCGTCCCCTCGAACAGGACCTCTTCGATGTCATCGAGCCCGGGGTTCACCGTCGAGCGCGGCGAAGCCCGGAACCCGTAGCCCTCGAGCTGAGCGGTGACGCGGTATGCACGCGCCGCAAGGCCGTCGATCTCGAACTTCCCCGTCGCGTTGGTGACGGCTCTGGTGCTTCCGTCGTTCCTTTCGACCCACTCGTCGGCGCTCCGTCGTAGCGCTCCCTCCAGGGGCAGTCGATGTCGGCGCGACTCGAAGGCCTCGGTGCTCTTCGGGTAGTTGTACGTACTCGGCAGGACCGGGGCGGCGATGACGGTGACGCCCTCCAGGGCAGCGCCGGCTTCGTCGACGACGCAACCGGAGATCGCGTGGGGTCCGGCGGCTTCCGCGCTCGCCGTCCGATCCCGCTGCTGAAGAGCCAGAGCCGCCTCGTCGATGCGAGCGTCGACCGCGCTCGCGTCGCCCCCTCCACGGCGCCCCGGCCGACTCTGCTCGATGGGAGTGAGGATCCCTCCACCGCCAGACACACGGTCGACCAGCGCTCTCCGCGAGGGCAGAACCCTGTCGGCACCATGCAACTCCGGTCGAAGCTCGGTGCGGGAGAGCGTCTCAGCGCGCCCGACCCACCAGCCGGCAGCGAATCCAGCGAGGCAAGCGCCGGCAACGGCGAGGAGGATGCGCGGCGAGAGAGTCATGCGAGGAGGGCAAATCGGCGTGACCTCATCACGATAGCGCGCGCCGAGCAGAATCGTCCGACGCTCCCCCGCGCTGCGGCGATCGTGCTAGCGTCCCGCATGGCTCGGCTTCCATGTCTGCTTCCGCAACAACCGCCCGATGAAGACTCCGACCCTGATCGCTGTCGCCGCGCTCGGCCTTTCTTCGACCGCGACGTCCCAGACCTGCTTCACGACGCTCTTCGCCCGCGACAACTCCGGGGGCATGGGCTGGGCGACGTACTTCGATGTCTCCGCCCAGTCGACGACGAGGATCGTCTCGCTGGAGATCAACAGCGCGAGCGCGCCGGGAACGTCGGGCGGCGTTGAGGTCTGGACGCGCACCGGGACCTACGCGGGGTCCGAGGCGACCGCCGCGGGGTGGACGCTCGTCGCGACGGACGACGGTGGCCTCGTGACAGCGGGCTTCGACCAGCCCACACCCGTCGCGCTGACCGCGCCGATCGATCTTCCGGGAGACGGTTCGACGACAGGATTCGCGATCGTCTACCTGGGCATCTTCCCCACGTACACGAACGGGACGCCGACGAACCAGCAGTTCACGAACGGCAATCTGACGATCAACCTGGGGTCGGTCTGCGACAGTCCCTTCTCGGGCGGAACGGTCTTCGACCAGCGGATCTTCAACGGCTCGCTCTGCGGATCGACGATCGAGGTCGGTACGAACTACTGCATCGCCAATGCCAACAGCACCGGCCAGCCCGGCGTGATCTCGGCGATTGGGAGCAGCGCCGCGTTGGACAACGACGTCACGCTCATCGCCTCCGAGCTGCCGACCAACTCGTTCGGCTACTTCCTGACGAGCCAGGTCCAGGGCTTCGTGTCGATGCCCGGCGGAAGCGCCGGCACACTCTGCCTCGTCGGTGCGATCGGCCGCTACACCGGCGCCGGCCAGATCCAGAGCTCAGGGTTGCTCGGTCGCTTCGCGCTCACGCTCGACCTGACCGTCACGCCAACGCCGACCGGGTTCGTCAACGTTTCTCCGGGCGAGACCTGGTACTTCCAGGCCTGGCATCGCGACGCCGTCGGCGGTCAGGTGACGTCCAACTTCACGGACGGACTGCAGGTGGACTTCCAGTGACGCCGGTCAGCGCACCGGCGGCGCGTAGCTCGTCAGCTTGATTCCATCGACCGCCGCGAGGTACTCGTCCATCGTCGGCGTGCGGCCCAGGATCGTCGACAGGACGACGACGGGCGTCGAGGCGAGCAGCGACTCGCCCTTCTTCTCGTCGCTGTCCGCGACGACGCGGCCCTTGAAGAGACGCGTCGAGGTGGCCATCACCGTGTCGCCCTTCGCCGCCTTCTCCTGGTTGCCCATGCAGAGATTGCAGCCCGGACGCTCCAGGTAGAGCATGTTTTCGTACTCGGTGCGGGGCGCGCTCTTCGGCGCACTGTCGTCGAACTCGAAGCCCGAGTAGCGCTGGAGGACGGACCAGTCGCCCTCTTCCTTGAGCTCGTCGACGATGTTGTAGGTCGGAGGCGCGACGACGAGCGGCGCCTGGAACTCGACGCTCCCCTGCTGCTCCTCGATGTTCTTGAGCATCTGGGCGAGGATCTTCATGTCGCCCTTGTGGACCATGCACGAGCCGACGAAGCCGAGGTCGACCGACTTGCTGCCCTCGTAGTAGGAGACGGGGCGAATCGTGTCGTGGGTGTAGCGCTTCGACACGTCGTCGTTGTTCACGTCGGGGTCTGCGATCATCGGCTCGGCGATGACGTCGAGGTCGACGACGAACTCGGCGGCGTACTTCGCGCTGGGATCGGGGTTCAGCGGCGGCTGCTCGCCCGACTTCAGCTCGGCGATCCGCGCTTCGGCGCGATCCACGAGCCCGCCGAGGACGCGCTCCCCGTTGTCCATCCCCTTGTCGATCATGATCTGGATCCGGCTCTTCGCGATCTCCAGCGACTCGATCAGGGTGTCCGGTTCAGAGATGCAGATGGAGGCCTTCGCCTTCATCTCAGCGGTCCAGTCGGTGAACGTGAACGCCTGGTCGGACAGCAGCGTTCCGATGTGCACCTCGATGACCTTGCCCTGGAAGACGTTCTCGCCGAACTGCTTCAGCATCTGGGCCTGGGTGGCGTGCACCACGTCGCGGAAGTCCATGTGGTCCTTCAACGTGCCCTGGAAGGTGACCTTCACCGACTCGGGGATCGGCATGGTCGCCTCGCCCGTGGCAAGCGCGAGCGCAACGGTCCCCGAGTCGGCGCCGAACGCGACGCCCTTGGACATCCTCGTGTGCGAGTCGCCGCCGATGATCACAGCGCGGTCGTCCACCGTGATGTCGTTGAGCACCTTGTGGATGACGTCCGTCATCGGTGCGTAGGCGTCCTGGGGATCCCGCGCCGTGATGAGTCCGAAGCGGTTCATGAAGCCCATGAGCTTCGGGATGTTCCGCTGCGCCTTGCGGTCCCAGACGGACGCCGTGTGACAGCCCGACTGGTACGCGCCGTCCACCGTCGGCGAGATGACGGTCGCCGCCATCATCTCGAGCTCCTGCGACGTCATCAGGCCGGTGGTGTCCTGCGACCCGACGATGTTGACCTTCACGCGCGTGTCGGAGCCGGCGTGGAGGACCTTGCCGGGCTCGACGCCCACGGCGTTACGGTTGAAGATCTTCTCGACGGCGGTCAGGCCCTGTCCCTCGTGGGACACCGCCTTCGACGGCGCGTACACCGGCGGCGTCTCGATCCCGAGGATCTCGGCGGCGGTCGACTGGAGCTTCTTGCCGAAGACCACGGCGTAGGAGCCGCCGGCGCGAATGAACTCGAGTTTCTGGGGCGTCAGCGACGAGGCGATGTCGCACAGCTCGGTCTTGCCGTCCTCGCCGTAGAGCTTCTTCGTCTTCGTGTTGATCGTCAGGACGGTGCCGGTGTCGACCGAGTACACCTTCTCGAGCACGGGCTCGCCGTCCGCGTCGGTCATCGGCTCGCCGTTCGCGTCAAGCTTCCGCACCCAGTTCTTCAGGTCGACGCCGATGCCGCCGGTCACCCCCACCGTCGTCAGGAAGATCGGTGAGATGCCGTTCGTGCCGCCGACGATCGGCGCGATGTTGATGAACGGGACGTACGGACTGGCCTGGACGCCCGTCCACAGTGCGACGTTGTTCACGCCGGACATGCGCGACGAGCCCACGCCCATCGTCCCCTTCTCGGCGACGAGCATCACGCGCTTGTCGGGGTGCTTCGCCTTGAGCTCGGTGAGCGCCGCCTGGGCCTCGCGGTCGTGCTCGAACAGGCACTTGCCGTGGAGCTCGCGGTCCGAGCGCGAGTGCGCGTCGCTGCCCGGCGACAGCAGATCGGTCGAAACGTCGCCGACCGCGGTCACGAACGTGACGATCGGGATGATCTCGTCGACCGGCGGGAGCTTCGTGAAGAACTCGGCCTTCGCGTAGCTCTCCAGGATCTCGGTGGCGATCGCACGGCCGTCCGCGTGCGCCTTCTTCAGCCGATCGGTGTCGGCCTCGTACAGGAAGACCTGCGTCTTCAGGACGTCGGCGGCCTGGCGCACGATCGCCTCGTCCGATCCGAGGGCCAGATCCAGGAGGACCTCGACCGAAGGCCCGCCCTTCATGTGGGAAAGGAGCTCCAGGGCGAAGGCCGGAGCGATCTCCTCGACCTTCGACTCGCCGAGGACGATCCTCTTCAGGAAGCGCGTCTTCGCGCCCGCAGCGCTCGTCGTGCCGGGAAGCGTGTTGTAGATGAAGAAGTCGAGAGCCTGGGAGCGGCTCTCGTGGCCCGGGTCCTCGATGAGCTCGATCAGAGCTTCGACGAGCTCCGCGTCCTCGATGGGCTTCGGAGCCAAGCCCTGGCCCTTTCGAGCTTCGATCTCTTCGAGGTAGTCGCTGTAGACGCCCGCGCTCATGTCTTCTGTGGGGTTGGCCCGAGTCGGTGCGACGTCAGTCGCGGTCGATCAGGCTGGGCGAGCTTCGTCGATCGACGCCGCCTCGATGCCGGTTCGAGAGCGCGGGTCGGCCCATCGCTCGTCCTCGAGCTTGGCTCCGCGCGCGCGTATAGCGGCATTGTAGCGCAGGAGCGCCGGACTCCAAGCGATCTAAAGCCGCCAGGTGATGCCACCGATCATCGACTGCGTCCCCTCCCAGCCGCCGAACTCCAGCATGATCCAGAGGTGGTCGTTCACCGTCAGCGTCGTCCCGAGGATGACGGTGATCGGATCGACGGGCTCCTGGTCGACGGCGAACTCGACGGACTGGATCCCGGGACCCGGCGTGGTGATCGAGCCCGAGATCGTCCGCTTCGTATCCCAGTACGTCGCGCCGGTGTAGAGCCGCAGCGGGTCGTCCCCGAACTTCGTGTTCCACCCGATGCGGATCGTGTAGAGCGCCGCCTCGAAGTCGTTGAGGCCGCCGAGCTCCGACTTCGTGTAGTTCGCGTCCGCCGTCGCGAAGAACTCCTTGTAGCCGCCGGCGACCGTGATGCCGCCGCCGTAGGTCGGCCCCTCGAGATCACCCTCGAAGTTGACCGGCGTCCCTGACGCGCCCGGAAGGTCGACGGTCATCCGCACCTGCGACGTGTTCCAGATGTACCCGCCCAGCAGGTAGACGTTGACCATCGGGAGGACCCAGGCGTCGAGCCGGCTGATGATCGTCCGGACCGAGGCCTCGGCGTCGAAGCCGAGGAACTCGATCTCGTTCAGCCCGCCCCCGTTGATCCCCGCCTGCACCGACGTGATCTCGGTCGGCCGGTTGATGAACATCACGTTGACGCCCATGCCGACGGGACGCGGCAGGTCGTAGCCGCGCTCGCGCGCCGCTTCGCCGAAGAAGGGGAGGAAGAACTCCTCGGTCGACGTCTCGTGACCCTGGCTCGGTGCCGCGTCCGGATCGGACACCGTCGACTGCGGAGCCGCGTGGGCCGTTGGGTCCAGGACGCGGAACCACCCGTCACCGCTCGCCCCGTCGCTGTCGTTCAGCGCGTCGATGGAGTCCTGGACGTTGGCGAACGTCGGCGGTTGCTCCGACCTCGTCGCTTCGGGGAGCGGCGTGACAGCGCAGGAGGAAAGGCAGAGGACGGCGGGGGGAACGAGGGCCTTCATCCCCGCGATGCTACTCGACCTCGATCGAGGGCTGTCGCACTCCGAGGCCGCGCGTCAGTCCCACCAGAAGTACCAGACGGGCGCATCGATCAGCACCGACGTGAGGTTGTTGAGAGTCCCGAACGCCTGGTCGACGAGATCCCCGCCGGTGTAGACGAACTGGTCGTAGGCGAGCTTCGACGCGGCTTCGCGATCGGACGGCGGCTGCAGAACGCGCATCTCGACGGTGCTGCCGCTGACGCAGACGACCTCGGCGCCGAAGTCCTCGTACCAGGCCCGTTGGACCGCGACATGCACGTCTACAGGCGGGCATTCGTGCCAGTTCCCGCACCGAAGGTCTGCGAGTCGCTGTCACGGGCGCGTCGTCGGGACGAGAGCGATCCAGAGATCGTCGACAGGAACTCCGGTCAGCACGTCCTACGGCAGCGACCAGTCATCCATCGCGGCGACGTCTCGCACTTCGCCCCACTCGACCTGCCCGTAGGACTCCCGATCACGCTCGACCCGCACGTTCGAGCGACGCCGTGCGATCGCCGGGCCCGGCGGCCTACTCCATGTGGCGCGCCATCGTCTGGATCAGCTCGAAGCGCCCGAACGGCGACCATCCGTGTCCACCGCGCGGCCCGTAGCCGAACACCGCGTCCGACTTCGGCTCATCGACGCCCGACAGGAACTCCTCGAGCCGGTACACGCCGCCCTCGAGGTAGTAGTTGTCCATGCGCCCGACGTAAATGTGCAGCTTGCCCGAGAGCTTTGGGCCGAGCTCCGACCAGTTCTCTTCGAGCACGTGCCGGATGTCGTAGCGATCGCGCGCCTCTCTCACGACCGCCTCGTCGATCTCGCCCGTCAGCGGATCCCACAGCGGCGCCGGGTAGCCGTCGTCCGCGACCGGCGCAAACGTTGCGTTCCACGCCGCCCACTGGCCGCCGGATCGATAGCGCGTGCCGATCACCTCCTCGTAGAGGTTCTCCTGCTCCATCGTGTAGGCGACGTTGCCGCGCGTATCGAGCCTGCCGGGCCGCGCGACGCGCGACCACTCGTACTCGGTCCAGTACGCGTTGTCGTCCTCGAGCAGGTTGACGACCTGGTAGCTCTGGAAGTCGAGCGGGTCGGGGAACAGGCTCCAGCAGCCGCCGAAGACGTCGGGGTAGAAGACCTGCATCGCCACGGCGATCCAGCCGCCCGTCGATCCGCCGGTGAGCGTGCGGGCGTGCGGCGCGCCGATCCCTCGGAAGCGACGCTCGACCTCCGGGATCAGCTCGGCGACGAGCGCGTCACCGTACGGCCCCATGTTGGCCGAGTTCACGCCGTACGAATCGTCGTAGTACGGCGTGGCGTGCTGGAACGTCACGAGGAGCGCCTTCGGCGCCTCATCGCTCTTCCACCACGCGTCGAACGCGCGGCCGCTGCCGAAGCCCATCGGCGCCCGAGACGAGAAGTGACCCTGCATGTAGATCACGGGGTAGCGGCGGTCGGGCTCGTCGTGGAACCCGCGCGGAAGCAGCACCGTCGCGCCGATCGGCATCGGCTGGCCCCAGAACTCAGACAGCAGCTCGCTGTCGATCCGGATTCGCTTGACCCACTCGGTGTCCGGCTTTGGCTCGATCGGCGGCACGACGTCGTCGAGGACGAGCTCGATCGGCTCGTCGCTCGTCGGATCGAAGCGCACGACCCGCGGCGTCGAGCGCAGGTTGCCCGGAGCGCGGCGCCAGCTCTGCCCCTCGCCGCGGTCCATCGGCAGCTTCACGACGTGGCCGTCTGCGCGCTCGAAGGTCGTGTAGACGTGCAGGTAGGACTGGGCGTGGTATTCGCCGGCCGGAATGTCCGCGAGGCTGCGCACCGGATGCCCGAGTGCGCCGGCGTCGAGGGTCACGCTGCCGCCCGCCGCGAGCCCCTCGGCGTCGACACCGAAGATCGGCGTTCCGTTCTCGCCAGGCCTGAAGCGCTCGGTGCGCGAGAGCATGACGAGCACGCGACCGTCGAGTGGATCCCCCGCGTAGGTGTCGGGGAGGCGGATCGAAAAGGACTGGGCAGCCGAGGTCGGCGCTGCGATCAGGAGCCATACCGCGAGCCATACGAAGCGAGTCATCCGCGCAGTCTAACGCTCGCCGATCCGGGGATCGGCCAGCGCGGCGCGGGTCGCGGGGGCGAGATCCGGTCTCTCGCGCAAGAGGCTCGACAGCCGCTCGAGTGCGCCAACGTCGTCGACGTCGAACTGCGTTGGAAGCTCGCGCAAGGTCAGACCCGCCGCCCTCGCGACATCACGAGTCATCTCGGCGACGCGCTCCGTGCTCCACGGAAGGTCGCGGAAGAGCACGGGCTGCGGCTCGCGCATCCCGATCAGGTAGTACCCACCGTCGACGGCCGGCCCGACGCACAGGTCGACGTCATCGAGGCTCCGGAACGCCTCGTCGAGGATCGCGGCGTCGAGGTGCGGCGTGTCCATCCCGATCATCACGCAGCGTCGCGCCCCGCGTTCGAAGGCCGCGCGCGTCGCCGCGTCCATCCTCCCTCCGAGATCCGACTCCGGCTGCGGCCAGAGCTCGGCGAACGGCGCGCGCTCCGCGAACCACTCCCGCGCGTCAGCTGGGGCGAACGCGATCAGGGTTCGGGCGTCGATCGATCGCGCGAGGGCGAAGGTGTCGAGCACGAACGCCTCCGCGAGGCGCCGCGCACGCTCGTCTCCGATCGAGCGCGCGAGCCGCGTCTTGGACCTGCCGGCGATCGGCTGCTTGCAGAGGATGACGAGGGTGTCGCTCATCGACGAACGCCGACTCCACGCTTCGAGGGCGAGGACGGGAGGGTAGCAGCGCGCTCTGGAGAACGACGTACGATGACGGCATGGCCGATCCGCGGAAACGCCCCGAACGCGCGCTGCCCGAGATGATCTTCCTCATCGGGGTCGCGAGCGCGTTCGTCGGCGTGGCGCTTCGCATGGACGACGTACCGATCCTCATCGTTCTAGCCGTCCAGGGCGTGATCGCTGGGCTCGCAGCGGCGCGCCTGAACCGCGGCGGGGGATCCGGCGTGAGGTGGATGGCCGTGGCCGGCCTGGGGCTCCTCCTGTCGAGGGTGTTTTGCTGAGGCCACCCGCTCACGACGCTCGGTCCGAGCGTCTTCGTCGTCGCAACCCCGCTCGCGTTCACGGTGTCCATCGCGTCGCTGTGGAGAGGCCCGGAGAAGGGTCTGGCGGCGGTCGGGCTGCTACTTTCGGGCGGGCTCGTGACCTGGATGGCCTGGAACCTCTTCGGAGGGTCCCTCCCGTCCGCCTAGAACGGGCCATCCGCTCGTGGGCTACGGCAACCCACGCTCCTCGCCGATAAGGAGACCATGGCCACCGCACCCGACCGTGGGTCTCGCACCCCCGACGCGACGCCGTCGACCAAGGAGCGTGAACGCGCCGAGGAGTCCCTCGCACGCGCCAGTCGGCCCCGGACGTTCGGGCTGGTCGTCGGCGGGGGTCTCGCGGCCGCCGTCGGTTTTGGCCTTCTGCTGCTTCCCGTCCTCGGGCTGTTCTTCCTCCTCTACTTCGGGGCGATGGAGCTCTTCGGAGACGGCGTCCCGAGCGGCCGCGAGGCGACCGATCGCGACCGCACGGTCGCGCGTGTCGTGCTCCTCTCCTTCGCCGTCGGCTGGATCGCGCTGTTCCAGACGATCGGCTTCCGCACGTGGCGGCGCGAGGTCCGGAAGCTCCGACTCGTCGCGGGCGGCGAGCCGTCGCCGCGGACCCTCGCAACGTTCCACAGCTCGCGGTTCAACACAACGGAGGAGAAGGAGACCTTCGT
>JBCCSK010000001.1:0-55345 GCA_039200205.1 Planctomycetota bacterium | reverse complement strand
GTCGTGGTCGTCGCGGCGCTGGCGGTACGGCGCACCGAGCGACCGGCCGCAACGGACGTGACGCCCGTCGAGTCAATGGATCGACTGGACGACGTCGCATCCGAAGCCGACCTCGTCACGCCGACGAACCGTGTCCGTCGTACACCTGAGGTCGACCGGACGACCGAAGTTCCTGCAGCGAGCGAGGCCGGTTCTGCGACGAGCGTGAGCGCGCTCGATCCCCCGGCGCACGACGATCGCAACGACCACTTCACCGTCGTCCTGGTCGACGTCGACGAGCAACCCGTCTTCGGGATCTCCGCGTCGATTCGATTCGCCAGGCCGAGCGAGGCCGCCCCCCCCGATCGAGGGCCTCCCCGACGGCTTCCCCTCTTTCCCGTCCAAGGAGTGGATCGACGGCCCCAGCGTGATGTCCGGGCGGGACGGCGAGATGAGCGTCGCGTTCGATCCCCAGCTGGGCGACGAGGTGACCGCCTCGTTCCGATTCGAACTCGTTCCGGGGAGCTCCTACGCCGTTCTCGACGAGGTCACGCTCCGGCCGGGCGAGCGACGTCGCATCGTCGTGCAGCGGGGCGGGTCCATCGCGGTCCAGGTGGCCCCGGCGGTTCCAGGCTCTGCTCTCCGCGCCCGCGCCTCCTCCTCGCGCGACCTGGTCGACGGCTTCGACGTGATCCTCTCGTTGAAGAAGGACCGCCGGTCCAGCACGCGGTTCGGCACGTCGCCCGTCGACGGCGCAGTGGTCTGGGAGGGGCTCGAACCGGGTGTCTACGAGATCACTGCATCTGCCCTCGGAGGGGCCGCGAGCTGGCTCGAGCTTGCGTCGCTCGCGGAACTGGTCGTCGAGCCGGGACGCGCTTGCCGCGATCCGCGGCTCCTCTCCTGGGACCCCTTCGACGGGCACGAAGTCATGGCGCTGCGCGTCGAGGGCCGGGGGGCGGCTACCCTCCCGCGCTCGACGTTTCGTTCGCCGCCCCGGGTGGAACCAACGCGTGGTACACGAATCCGACTCGCGTCAGGTACGACGGTCGGGCGCTCCCGATCGTGGCGCCGCCGGCGCTCGCGTCGGAGTTCGTCCTCGGTGCGCCGGGGCTGAAGCAGGTTCGCCTCTCCGTCGAACCGGGGCCGCGGGTCGTTCGGCTGGAGAGGGAGTGATCCCTCCAGATCTGGGTGCCGCGGGGTAGCGGTCGCGCGCGTGCGTCCTACGCTCCGGCCATGTCCAGCTCCAGCCATCCGCACTTCGACGACCGCGGCACTCTCCAATGGCACACCTCGATCGCAGACGCCAAGGCGGCCGCGGCTGCAGAGGGCAAGAAGATCTTCATCGAGTTCGGTCGCGAGTTGTGAAGCCAGTGCCGCAGCCTCGTGGAGGCTGTCGTTCCGCGCCCCGACATCGCGCCCCTGCTTCAGGAGAACTTCGTGGCCCTCGCGTCCGACTGCGATGAGCCGGAGGACGAGGTCATGCAGCTCGCGATGCAGCTGGAGGACGCGATGATGCTGCCCTTCGTGCTCTTCGCGGACGCGGAGGGGAACTTCCTCGACGGCTACTCCGGAGTCGTCACGCCGCCGTACCTGATCAAGAAGCTGGGCGAGCTCACGCAGGCGTGATCTCAGCGCTCGTCCTCGCCGTTCTCTCGATGTCCCAGGAACACGAACGGCACGTGCGCGCGCCGCTTCCGAGTGCCGCGGAGGTCGCGAAGCTCCCCGCGGACGGCGGGGACGAGTTCAACCGGCTCGTCTTCTCGAAGAGCCCGTACCTGCTCCAGCACGCGCGGAATCCCGTCGACTGGCACGAGTGGGGGCCCGAGGCGTTCGCGCTGGCGAAGGAGCGCGACGTCCCCGTCTTCCTTTCGATCGGCTACTCGACGTGCCACTGGTGCCACGTCATGGAGCACGAGAGCTTCGAGGACGACGAGGTCGCGAAGCTCATGAACGGCGCGTTCGTCTGCATCAAGGTCGATCGCGAGGAGCGCCCGGATATCGACCAGCTCTACATGTCGGTGACCCAGGCCCTCACGGGCAGCGGCGGCTGGCCGATGACGGTCGTGATGACGCCGGACAAGAAGCCGTTCTTCGCCGGCACGTACTACCCGAAGCGATCGGTCGGGCAGCGCTTCGGGATGATGGAGCTCGTGCCCGCGCTCTCGGAGGCGTGGTCGACCGATCGCGAACGCGTCGTCGGATCCGCCGATGCGATCACGGCCGAGCTTGCGAAGCGTGAGAGCGGCGCGCCGGGTGCGGCGCTCGGCGCGACGCACCTCGATCGGGCCGAGGCCGAGCTCTCCTCGCGCTTCGACCCCGTTCACGGCGGGTTCGGCAGCTCGCGCAAGTTCCCCGTGCCGCACGAGGTGCGCTTCCTGCTGCGGCAGCACGCGAGAACGGGCTCGGACAAGGCGCTGCGGATGGCGACCAGGACGCTGCGCGCCTGGCGGCTCGGCGGCGTGTTCGATCACGTCGGGCTCGGGATGCACCGCTACTCGACCGACTCCGAGTGGCTGCTGCCGCACTTCGAGAAGATGCTGTACGACCAGGCGCTGTGTGCGATGGCGTACGTCGACGCCTGGCTCGTGACGCGCGAGCCGGACTTCGAGCGCGCCGCGCGCGAGATCCTCGCCTACGTCGAGCGCGACATGACCTCGCCCGAGGGCGGGTTCTACTCGGCGGAGGACGCGGACAGCGAGGGCGAGGAGGGCTTGTTCTACCTCTGGACGCTCGAAGAGATCGTCGGCGTTCTCGGGGACGACGACGCCGCGTTCGTCGCCGAGACGTTCGGCGTCACGGCCGAGGGCAACTACCGCGACGAGGCGACTCGTCAGCGGACGGGCCGCAACATCCTGCACCTGAGCGCACCGCTCACCCACGAGCAGCGCACGCGCTGGGATCCGCTGCGCGTGCGACTCTTCGAGTCCCGCGAGGGGCGAATCCACCCCCTGAAGGACGACAAGGTCCTGACCGACTGGAACGGGCTGATGATCGCCGCGTTCGCACGGGCGGGGCGAGCGTTCGGCGACGACGAACTCGTCCAGCGCGCGGAGCGTGCCGCCGCCTTCGCGGAGGCGAACCTGCGCGCGGACGACGGGCGCGTTCTCAAGCGCTGGCGCGCGGGCGAGGCCGGGCTCCAGGGGATGCTGGAGGACCACGCGTACCTCGCGTACGGCCTCCTCTCGCTCTACGAAGCGAACCACGATGTGCGGCACCTCGTTCGCGCGCGCGAGCTCTGCGACCTCGCGCTGGAGCACTTCCTCGACGACGAGAGCGGCGGTTTCTACCTCAGCCCGGATGACGGCGAGCAGCTGATCGTGCGCGCCAAGGAGGTCTACGACGGCGCGCGACCGTCGGGGAACTCGATCATGGCCTGCGTCCTGCAGCGCCTCGCGCGGTTCACAGGCGAGACGCGCTACGAGGAGCACGCCGCGCGCACGATTCGCGCGTTCGGGGGAGAGGTGGGGCGCGCGCCGAGCATGTCGACCCAGCTGCTCGCTGCGGTCGACTTCCAGACGAGACGGACGCGCGAGATCGTGATCGTCGGCGACCCCGGCGGGCCAGACGCGCGGGCGATGCTTCGGCTGCTCGGCGAGCGCTTCGCGCCGAACGATGTCGTCGTGCTCCGTCCACTCGACGAGCAAGCCGCCGACGCCGTCGTCGCGGCGATCCCGTACGCGGCCGATCAGAGGGCGGTCGACGATCTCGCGACCGCGTACGTGTGCTCGAACTTCACGTGCCGCGCGCCCGTGACCTCGATCGAGGCACTGGAGAGTCTCCTCGAGGAGGGCGCGGACTCGGACTGATCGAACGCCGGGACCGTCGCTTGGCGAGTTCTCCCCGGGCGTCCCGCGCACCCGCGTCTGCGGGTGCGCCAGCAAGGTGAGCTCACGGCCTGGGCAGCAGAATCGGAGACTGCTGCCAAGGCTGTCACAGAGTGGGCCGCCGATGCTGCAGCTTGCGCGGCCCACGCCGAGGTCTCACCCGAATCCCGTCGACGGACGATCAGCCCCAGAGGGCCCACCCGAGCGCGCCGACGCCGAGCACGGCCAGCAGCGGGTGCAGGATGCGGAACACCGGCTTCAGCGTCTTGTGTCGCAGGCTCTGCATCGCGACGACGGCCGCGCAACCACCTCCGAAGAGCGACAGCAGGTGCAGCGTCCACTCGGGAACGCGCCGGCCGCCCTTGCGGGCTCGGCTCTTGTCGAGCGCCCACACCGGATACGTCACCGCGTTGACCGCGAGCCACCAGGCGAGCGCGGCGTTGGCGCCGAGGAAACGGTGCCCCGCCCACGCCCCGATCGCAGCGAGGCCAAGGGCGGGCAGGAGCGTCCAGCGGACTGGACGCGCGCGCCGGTTCACGAGGCAGCCATCCAGTGGCGCTCGGCCACGAACCGCTTCCACGCCTCACGCTTGTGCGTGCTCGCGACCTCGAAGATCGGCGACCACTGCGGCGCGGTCGGCTCTCGCATCAGCCGCATGCCGACCTCGTGCGCGAGCTTGTTGCCCTTGCGTCGATTGCATCGCACGCACGCGAGGACGCAGTTCTCCCACGACGTTCCACCGCCCGCCGAGCGCGGGATCACGTGGTCGATCGAGAGCTCGGACGATCCCGGCTTGCACCCGCAGTACTGACACTGCGCCTGATCTCGACGGACGAGGTTGCGACGCGTGAAGGGGAGCGTCTGGCGCGGCACGCCGCTGAAGCGACGCAGCACGATGATCTCCGGCACGCGGAGCTCCATGTTCACGGTCGTCACGACGTCCTCGTCGCTCGGCACCGCGAGCTCGGCCCACGACTCGAAGCCGTGGGTCTCGAACGTCTCCGGCTGGATCGCCTGTGCCGCTCCCGTGTAGACGAGCGTCAGGGCGTGCCGAACGGGTGTCGTCGCGATCACGAGCCAGGAACGGTTGAGGACGAGCGCGTCCCGCGAGAGCACCGACGACGTCATCGCGTCCTTGGGGCCCTCCAGCGTGCGCCGAATGGCTGCTGCACCCCGCTCGCGCGAGTCGGCGCTGGCCTCGAAGGCGAGCTCCTCGGGGTCGGTCGAACGCGTGCCATACGTCGCAACAACATAGGCAACGAGGTGAGCGTATCCACACTTTCGCGACGGTCTCGATGCGCGCCAGGCTCCCTTCACAGAACGCTGATGCTCCAGACGGGGCAGCTGACTCGCTTTGGGGCGTCGAGCCGGACCTCGTCACCAGACTCGACGCACTGGCGATCGAGTCTGGTGGCTAGAGTCTTCGCGTGACCTCCCCTGACAGTCCAGCGCCAGACGGCGCCGCGGAGCGTCCCTTCGGAGTCGAGGGACCGGAGATCGAGTGGAAGGTGCGCCTGCCGCGGGCGGAACGCATCGCCCGGACGATGTCGGCGTTCGCGAACGGAACCGGCGGACGGATCTGGGTCGGCGTGCGCGACGACGGTGTCGCGATAGGCGTGGCCGATCCGGCGGAGACGATCGGCGAGCTGCGTCGGATCGCCCGCGAGATGGTCACGCCGCGCGTGCAGGTCGATGTGCGAGCGCATGCGTTCGATCGCGGTCAGCTCGTCGTCGCCGAGGTCGCCGCGTCCAACGCGCGCCCGGTCCTCGCGCCCGGAAGGGACGGGGCGGCCGCTGCCTTCGTGCGGGACGGGGATTCGACGCGCAGGGCTCCGAGGGCCGTCGCGCGCGCCTGGGAGCGCGCGGCGCCGCGGCGGTCGCTCGATCCCAAGGAGCGGCGCGTCCTGCGCGAGATCGCAGCGCGCGTCCGTAGGGAGGCGTCTCCCCCGGACCTCGCCGCGATCGCGCACTCGGCGCGCATGGGCCAGCGAGCCGTCCGCCGCGCGATCGTTCAGCTCGAGCAAGCGGGGCTCGTCGCCGAACGCGCTCCCGGTCGCTACGGCCTGACGCCCGAGGGGCACGCGCGCGCACGGCGACGGTGACGGCCCATAGCATCTAGCGCGAATTCGGGACATCGGGGCTACGATGGGCCCTTCCCCCTTCCCGCTCGAAGTCCAGCTCGAGCACTCCCTGGAACATCCTCCTGGCCCGGGTGGGCCGGAGTCCCATGGCACGACCGATTCACCGCGCCCTCCTCTCCGTCTCCGACAAGACGGGTCTCGAGAACTTCGCACGTCAGCTGCACGAATACGGCGTCGAGATCCTCTCGACCGGCGGCACGTTCCGCGTCCTCGAGAAGGCCGGGATCCCGGTCGTCGAGGTGAGTTCCCACACCGGCTTCCCCGAGGTGATGGACGGCCGGGTGAAGACGCTCCACCCAATGATCCACGGCGGCCTGCTCGCCGTCCGTGACAACGTCGACCACGCCGCCGCGATGGACGAGCACGAGATCGCTCCGATCGATCTCGTCGTCGTGAACCTCTACCCCTTCGAGGCCACGATCGCGGGTGAAGGCGCGACGCGCGACGAATGCGTCGAGCAGATCGACATCGGCGGGCCCTCGATGGTCCGCTCGGCCGCGAAGAACCACCGCTTCGTCGGCGTCGTGACGGAGCCTGACCTGTACGGACGCGTCCTCGACGAGCTTCAGACCAACGACGGCGCCCTGTCGGAGTCGTTCCGGCGCGAGCTCGCGCAGCGCGCCTTTGCACGCACCGCTGCGTACGACGCAGCGATCGCCTCGTGGATGTTCCGCACGGACCGCGAGGAGGAAGAGGAGTCGGACGAGGCATTCCCGGCCCAGTTCGTCCTCTCGGGAACCAAGCAAGCAGAGCTCCGGTACGGCGAGAATCCCCACCAGAGTGCGGCCTTCTACCGCGCCATGCCCAGGCCCGAGCCCTGTGCAGCGCATGCCGAGGTGCTCAACGGGAAGGCCCTTTCCTACAACAACCTCGTCGATCTCGATGCGGCCCATCAGCTCGCGGCCGAGTTCGCCGAGCCGTTCGTCGCCGTCATCAAGCACACCAACCCGTGCGGCGCGGCGACGGGCGAGACGATCGCGGATGCCCTCGAGCGCGCCTGGTCAGGAGACTCGATCAGCGCCTTCGGCTCGGTCCTCGCCTTCACGCGTCCCGTCGATCTCGCGAGCGCGAACTTCCTCGTCGAGGGCAACCGATTCGTCGAAGCGATCATCGCCCCCGACTTCGACGAGGACGCGTTCGAGCTCCTGACGCGCAAGCCCCGGTGGGGGAAGAGCGTCCGACTCCTCGCCTGCGGTCCGTACGGTCCCACGACGCGGGTCGACAGCCAGTTCGAGGTCAAGAAGCTGATCGGCGGGTTCCTCGTCCAGGACCGCGACCTCGAAGGCGAGTACGAGCTCGAGGTCGCCAGCACCGCGCAACCCACTCCAGGCCAGCTCCACGAGCTCGTGTTCGCGAACAAGATCGCGAAGTACGTGAAGTCGAATGCGATCGTCCTGACCCGCGACGGCACGGTCGTCGGCGTCGGAGCGGGTCAGATGAGCCGGGTCGACTCCGTGCGTATCGCCGCCCACAAGGCCGGCGATCGAGCGTCAGGATCGGTGCTGGCCAGCGACGCGTTCTTCCCGTTCCCCGACGGAGTCGAGGCGGCGATCGACGCGGGCGTCGTCGCGATCGTCCAGCCGGGGGGGTCGGTTCGCGACGACGAGGTCGTCGCCGCCGCGAACGCGAAGGATGTGCCGATGCTCTTCTCGGGAGCCCGGCACTTCCGGCACTGATCAACGACGGTCGCCGGGGTTCGGCGGCTTCGATCGTCTGCGCTGCCCCGACTCGGACGATGTCTCAGGCGCCGCTGGTGACGCGTGTCGTCTCGGTGCCCCCGCACTGGTCGGACAGGACTGAGACGACGAAGAAGGGGTCCATGCGCGAGCGGACGATGCGGTTTTTCATGGCTGCGTCTGGGAAGTGGAGAGTGACGGCAAGCTCCTTATGGACGCATCCCGACTCGCGTACGTTCCACTGATCCGCCGTTCCCGGAACTCTGAACGTCAATCGCCGTCCCGGTCGACGCGAGTCGTTCGGTTCGACCGCGCGAAGACGCGCTACGGGCAGAAGACGATCCGCAGCGCGCCCGAGAGGTTGAATGTCGCACCCAGCGGGCCGCGTACGTCGCGGTACCACGCCTGGAAGTACCACGTCGAACCGGGCTCCACGCGCGACGGACCGGCGGCGAAGGGCGTGGCACCGAGGTCAGTTGCGAACACGGCGCGGCCGACATCGTCCGCGATACCGAAGCCGGCGCGGACCACGGGGGTCGTCCCCGCCTCGACGCACAGTGTGCCGTTGCCGAGCGTCGTCGAGGTCGCGACCGGCCCGTAGAACAGAAGGCTCGCCGCGGACGGCGCGATCCCTGAGAGCTCGAACGTCAGCTCTTGCTTCGCGATGCTCGTCGAGCCGTACGCCACGAGTCGACCGCGGCCACCGCTGGCGTTGCGGTCGCCCCTGCAGAGCGGCTCGATCAGGCAGGGCGGGAGGACTCGATAGATCTCGCCGTCGAGATAGTCGGCGACCAGGATCTCGCCGCTGCCGTCGACGGCGAGCGTGACCGCGAGCGTCAGGTTCGCGCCCGTGGGATACGTGGCCGTGCCTCGCGGCGTCACGGCTGCCGCACCGTTCACCGGCGGCTTCGCCGACCAGAACTGCCCGCTGCAGAAGTCGACGAACAGGTACTCGCCGAAGAGGTCGGGAACCTGCGAGCCGCGGTAGACGACGCCTCCGGTGATCGAGCATCCCAGCGCGTGTTCGTACTCGAAGACCGGTGGCGTCAAGCCGGTTGCTGCGCAAGGCGGCTCTCCCGGGCAGCTCGGCTTCACCGCGCACGTCGTGCCCTCGAGCACGCTCCAGCCGAAGTTCTTGCCGAACTCGCCGGCGCGTACGAAGTTGACCTCTTCGCGCTCGACCTCGCCGACGTCGGCGATCCAGAGGTCACCCGTCTTCGAGTCGAAGCACCACTTCCAGGGGTGGCGCAGGCCGTAGTGGATGATCTCGGGCCGCGCTCCCGGCACGATCAGGAACGGGTTGTCGACTGGGATCGCGTACGGCATCCCGCCGTCCACGTCGATCCGGATCATCGTCCCCAGGAGGTTCCGCGTGTCCTGAGCGCGGCAGTTGGGGTCACCGCCCGGCTGACCGTCGCCGATCCCGAGGTAGAGCATTCCGTCGGGGCCGAACCGCAGAGCGCCGCCGCCGTGGCTACGCCCGTCCTGCGGGACGCGCAGCAGCTCGACGTGGCTCGCAGGATCGACGCGATCGGGCGCCGAGACATCGCGCAGCATGCGGGCGAGCACGCCGTCGACTCCCGGCGTTCCGTTCGGCGCGTCGTACCAGACGTAGACCTGACCGTTGCTCTCGTAGTCCGGATGGAACGCGAGGCTGCGCAGGCCGACGGCGCCGTCGAACTCGATGCGTGTCGTCAGGTCGAGGAAACGCGAGGTCACCGCGCCCGTCGGATCGACGACCTCGACGTGACCTGCGCGCTCGACGACGTAGATCCGATCGTCGCCAGGCCGACAGACGAGATCCGTGGGCTGTTCGATTCCGGCGTTCGGCTCGACGATCCGCTGGAGCGTGATCGAATCCTGAGCCAGCGCGAGGGTGAGGCAGAGGGCTAGCATCGCTGGGCAGCCCCTCATTCTCGCGAGGCGCGTGAAGACGCGGTGAACGCGCCACCAAGTCGGAGCCACGTCGCCGCGACATCGCGTCACTCATGCTCGCTCAGCAGCTCCGCGTAGCCCTCACGAAAGGACGGGTGGTCGAACGTGAAGCCCAGCGTCTCCAGGCGGGACGAGTCCACGCGCTTGTCGCCCCCCCGCGCAGCGCCCGGCGCCGACACAGGCGTCGGCGCGCCGATCCTCTCGGCCAGCCACTCCAGGACCTCGCGACGCCGCGTCGGATTCGGATCGACGACGTTGAGCGCGGCCGGCGGATCGTCGAGCCGCAGCGTGAAGAGGATCGCGCGCGCCGCGTCATCGCGGTGGATCCGGTTCGTCCAGCCCGGACCTTCCTCGGGGTAGGTCGCGCGACCCGCGCGCACCGAGTCGACGAGGTAGGTGCGCCCCGGTCCGTAGATCCCACCGAGCCGCAGGCTCGTTCCGCGCACGGGTCGTTCGGCCAGGAGCCGCTCGGCCTCGACGAGCCGCGTTCCCGTGAAGCTCGTCGGCTCGGTCGGCGACGACTCGTCGACACGCGATCCGTCCGTCTGCCCGTAGACGCCCGTCGAAGACAGGAAGACGACGCGGAGATCCGCCGTGATGCGCGCGCGGACGGCCTCCAGCACGTTGCGCAGCCCAACGGGATACGCCCGCTCGTACGCAGCGTCCGATCGCTCGTCCGCCGCGACCGCGTAGACGACCGCGTCGAGGTCCGCCGGGAGATCGCGCAGGGTGGCCGGGTCACCGACATCGCCCCGCAGGCCGCGAACGCCCTCGGGAAGGGGGCGCGCACTGCGCCTCAGGCCATGCACGACGTGCCCCTCGGCGATCGCGCGACGCGCGAACTCCGAGCCGACGTCTCCGCAGCCGGCGACGAGGATGCGCGCCAATGGACTACCTGATGTCGCCGGCGAGCCTCCTCACGGCCGGCGCCGTCAGGAGTGCCACGAGACCCGCGGCACCGACGATCATCGCAACGGTTCGGAAGAGCTCGTACGGTCCCTGGCCCTCGAGCGAGGACGCCGCGAGACCGGCGAAGAGGTTGCCGAGCGCGGTTCCGATGAACCAGACGCCCATCATCTGTCCGACCTTGCCTGCGGGCGAGAGCTTGGTGATCGACGACAGGCCAACCGGCGACAGGCAGAGCTCGCCGACGGTGTGGAAGAAGTAGGTGACGACGAGCCAGCGGATCCCGACCTGGTTGTCGACGCTCGCGCCGCTCGCTCCCCACGCCAGGACGAAGAAGCCCACCGAGAGTCCCGCGAGGCCGAGCGCGAACTTGACCGGGATGCTCGGGTTCGCATTCCGTCGCGCGAGCCACGTCCAGACGAAGCCGAAGACGGGCGCCAGCACGATGATGAAGAACGCGTTGACGTTCTGGAGCCAGCCCGCGGGCATCTCCCAGCCGAAGAGAACGCGGTCGGTGTACTCGCGTGCGAACAGGTTGAGGCTGGAGCCCGCCTGCTCGAATCCCATCCAGAACAGCGCGGACAGGAGGAAGAGCCAGAAGATGACGAGCAGTCGCTTGTTGTCGGTCTCCTCTCCCGGCGGACGCGGCAGGAACTTCGCGATCGAGATCAGCAGGAACAGGATCAGCGCGGCGCCGATGCCGAGCTGGTACGCGCGCAGGTTGCGATCGAGCGTTCCGCGGCCGACCGCCGAGTCCTCCGAGATGCTCGCGCGAACCTCTGCCTCGGTCGGCAGCTGCGCCTCCAGTTCCTCGGTCGCAGGAACCTCGGCGAGTGCGCCGCTTTCGACGCTCGCCAGCGCCTCGGCGCGGAGCGCTGTCATCCGATCGGATCGTGCCTCGCGGACGAGCGCCTCGCGCGCGTCCTCGACGAACGGCGCGGAGTCGATCTGGCTCGCGGCGACGAAGGCTCCGGCGAGCGCGACGCCGAAGAGTCCGAGCGTCCACTTCGGCCCGAGCATCATCAGCGCGAAGTACACGACCGCGAGGAGCGCCACGCTGCTGCCGAGGACCGCGGCGACGGTCGTCAGCTCGACCCCGATCGCCCCCGTTCCGATGAGGTAACCGAACAGGAGAGCGCCGCCCGCGCACGCCGCAGCGATCGCGTAGAAGCGCTGCGAGCGCTGCTTGACGCCGGCTTCCTGCGAAGCGTGGAGCTCGCCCACCTCGCTCAGGTGCCGGAGTCCGAGCCGGTACTGAACGAGGCCGAGGAACATGCCGATGGCCGCGAGCGAGAAGCCCCAGTGGAAGCTGTGCTTCTCGCCGAGCCAGGCCACGGCCGCGGTCCCGAGGAACGACCCGAGGTTGATCCCCATGTAGAAGATCGAGAAGCCCGCGTCGCGCCTGGCTCCACCCTCCGGATAGAGCTCGCCGACCATCGTCGAGACGTTCGGCTTGAGCAGGCCGGTCCCCGTCACGACGAGCGCGAGCCCCAGGAAGAACGTCGCGTTCGTCGGGATCGCGAGGCTCACGTGCCCGAGCATGATGATCACGCCGCCGACGAATACCGCGCGCCGCTGGCCCCACAGTCGGTCGGCGATCCACCCGCCGGGCAGGGTGAGGACGTACACGAAGAACGTGTACAGGCCGTAGATCGCGCCGGCCTCGCCCGTCGAGAGGCCGAGGCCCGGGTTGGCGCCGACCGCGGCCGCCGTCATGAACAGGATGAGGATCGCGCGCATCCCGTAGTACGAGAAGCGCTCCCACATCTCCGTGAAGAAGAGGGTCGCGAGACCGCGCGGGTGGCCGAACCACTCGGGACCGGCGCTCGAAGGCTGGTTCATGGGGGGGCGTGCTGGGGGGAAGGGGGGCTAGCGTCGGGGAGGCTAGCGTCGTCTGCGTCGCCGGCCGCCGCGGCGTCCCCGGCGCCTCCCGGGGGCTGCAGGGCCGCGATCGCGGCGAATGAACGTGTGCGGGTTGCGCGCGTCGGGCTCCGACGCGTTGCGCTCGAACTCCGCGGCGACCTCGTCGCGTACGTCGAACGTCGACGCGTTGGGGTGCACGGCGATCGAGCCGACGTCGGTGCCCTCGATGCCGCCGCGACGGCAGACCTGGGCGAGGACCTTGGCAGCGCTCGCTCCGCGGTTCGCGCCCCAGTTGATGAAGAACCGAACCATGCCGGGCTCGGCCGGCGCCGGGCCGCGCGGGCTGGCCCGGCGGGCGCCGCGTCCTCCGTCGTCGGACGACGACGCGACGTCACGCGGACGCGCGACGCGCTTCTCGCCAATACGCGTCAGGAGAGTCGCTACGACGTGCGCGGCGTCGCGGCCCTCGAGCAGGGCCTGCGCGTGCTCGAGCCGCGCGGGGTGCGGCTCGGCCTCGAGTGCATCGGCGAGCTGCGCGTCGAGCTTCGCGCGCGAACGCTCGTCCAGAACTCGTTCGATCGAGGCGGCGTCGGGCAAGGGCCGCCACTGGATCTCGACGTTCGCGTCGCGGAGGAGGTGCTCCATCCGGCGCCGGCGGTTCGGGGGCACGAGCAATAGGCTGCGGCCCTGGCGACCCGCGCGACCCGTCCGTCCGCTTCGGTGCGTATAGACCTCCGGGTCGATGGGCGGCGACGTGTGGATCACCGTCGTCACCTCGGGGACGTCGAGCCCGCGGGCGGCGACGTCCGTCGCGACGAGGACGTTGGCACGGCCCGAGCGAAACGCGGCGAGCGTGTGGTTGCGCTGGCTCTGCGCGAGCTCACCGCTCAGCGGGAGGGCCGCGAAGCCGTCCTCCGCGAGCATCGTTGCGACCTGCTGCGCATCGGATCGACGCTCGACGAAGACGAGCGTTCTCTCGTCGCCCGCGAGGAGGAGGAGGTTGACCAGCGCCGTGTAGCGATCGCGTCGCTGCACGACGTGGCCGACGTGCTCGATGTTCTCGTTCGCCTCGCCGAGGACCGTCCCCTCGACCGGGACGGGATCGCGCTGGTAGCGCTCGGCCAGTCGCTGGATCTCGTCGGGGAACGTCGCCGACACCATGTGCGTGCGCCGCTCGGGCGGCGTCGCGTCGAGGATCGTCTCGAGGTCCTCCCGAAAGCCCATGTCGAGCATCTGGTCGGCCTCGTCGAGAACGACCTCGCGCACGCTCCCGAGGTCGAGGTTCTCGTTCGTGATGTGATCGACGAGTCGACCGGGTGTCCCGATCAGCACGCGCGGGTCCGACCGCAGCACGGACAGGTCGCGGAAGATCGGCGTCCCGCCCGTGACCGACGCGACGCGACCGTCCTCCAGATCGGCGAAGAGCCACTCGAGTTCGCTGGAGACCTGCGCCGCGAGCTCGCGCGTCGGGACGACGACGAGCACGTCGGGGCCGGGGTTGGTCCGCGCCTCGGTCAGGACTCGCGCGACGACGAAGCCGAGCGCGACCGTCTTGCCCGACCCCGTCTCCGACGAGATGCGCAGGTCGCATCCGCCGGCGTCCGCGGCGAGGACAGCCCCCTGGACCTCGCTGAGCTCGTTGAACCCGCGCCGGACGAGGGCGGCACGGAGCGCTCCGGGAACGCTTTCGAACGGCGACGGGACGCTATCGCCGTCCGCGCCTGCCGGGTCGGCTTCGGCCGACGACACGGGATCGAGATTCATTGGGGTGGGCCGGGCGCGGGGGGCGGCGACAGAGCGTAGCGTTCTTGCCGCCGCTGTGGCGCCCGGGCCTCACCCCGCCGTCACGCCATGAACCCGAGGTCGCTCGAACCGAAGTTCGAGAGGTTCGGGAAGATCTGCGAGAGCTGGCCCGCGGGGATCCCCATCCATCGCGCGAGCGTGGCCGCGACCTGCTCCATCGACTGCGTCGGGATCAGCCGGCCCTTGTTGCTGACGTCGTCCGCGCCCCCGATCTCGAGGCTCGGCATCGTCCCGTAGATGTCGCCACCCGCGACGGAGCCGCCCATCACCATGAAGTGCCCGCCCCAGCCGTGGTCGCTGCCCTGGCCGTTGCTGGAGAGGGTCCTGCCGAACTCGGAGACGACGGCCACCGTGACCTCGTTCGCCGCTCCGATCTCGACCATGGCGCTCTGGAAGGCTCCCAGGGTCGCGCTGAGATCGGCGAACAGCACGGGCTGATCCGCGAGCTGCGACGTGTGCGTGTCGAAGCCGCCCATCCGGACGAAGAAGACCTGGCGCTCCATGCCGAGCGTGCTGCGCGACTGGATCATCCGCGCGACCATCTCCATCTCCTCGTTGATCCGCCCCTCCTCGGGGAAGGGCGTGGTGATGGCGGGAGCCGCCTCGAGCACGCCCGAGAGCAGCTCGTCGAGCTCGATCGACTCGTTTCGCATGCGCGCGTACTCGCGATGCAGGACGTGCGACTGCGACTGACCGCGCAGGAGGTCGAGCGTGGAGCGCCTGGCTTCGCCGATGTTGCCGGTCAGGCCGCTGAGCGAAACGCTGCCGTTCTTGCCGAGGTGGTACTGCTGGGTCGTCTCGCCCGCGAGCAGCGGTGACGCCCCGGAGAGCGTGATGCTCGGACTGAGCGACGTGACGCCGTTCAGTGCAGCGAGTCGATCCGAGAGCGCCCCTCCCCAGCCGACGGCGACGGCGGCATCGGCCGCGACCTGCATCGACTGCTGCTGCTGGTCGTTGTGCGAGAACAGCCGCGGCGGGACGGGCTTCGACTTCGCGTCGTACTGGGCCCTCGTGATCGGTTCGACCAGGTTGCCCACGTTCGCGATGAAGGCGAGGTCGTCGCTCGCGAAGAGCGACTGCAGCTCCGGAACCGACGGGTGGAGACCGTACGTCTTCCCGTCGGAGGTCGCAGGCGTGATCGAGAGAAGCTCGTTCTGCTCGACGGCCAGGTTCTGGCGCGAGTCGAGGTACTCGGCGTACTCCGTGGCGCTCGTCGGGACGATCAGGTTGTGGCTGTCGTTCCCGCCCGCCAGGTAGACGATGACTAGCGCGCGGTAGTCCGGCGTCCCCTGGGCCGCCGCGTGGAGCGCGCGCGCGCTCGAGAGCGCGCCAAAGGTCGATGCGGTCATCGCACCGCCGGCGGTCCAGCGAAGGAAGTCTCGGCGCGACGGCGCGCTGTGGAATCGGTTCTTCATGCTGCGTCCTGCGCTCAGAGCTGAATCGCCCCCTCGGGCGAGGTGACGATGAGATAGATGGCGTCGAGGACGCGCTGCATGCCGTCCGCTTTGTTCCCAGCGTCGAGCTCCGTGCTCGTCACGTGGTCGATGAGCGCGGTGCGCATCTGGTTCGACATCTGCCCGGACATCAGGTAGAGGTCGAGGTGGTCGATCAGCGCCGCCGGATCGTCCGCGAGGGCGAGCTCGTCGTCGAGATTCAGCACGACCGTGTGCTCAGTGTTGTTCGAGCGTCCGGGGTACGCGTTCAGGATCCGATCGCGGAACTCGTTCGCGACCTTCGTCACCGACGTGTGCGTCGTGATCTGCATCTCCGGCGCGACGAGACCCGCGTCCGCGACCTCGCCGGGCGGCGCGTAGTCGGGCTCGAAGAAGTTGAAGACCGTCGGCGACCGCAGCGCGGCCTGCTCGAAGTCGTTCTCGGGGTTCGAGTACCGGAACCTGCCCGTCTGCGCGGTGCCGTTGAAGAAGCGCCACAGCCCGGCGAGCCTGACCAGCGGCTCGCGAACCATCCCGAAGGTCGTCGGTGAGGTCAGGTGCCCACTCCGCGCTTCGTCGTCCATCAGAATGGCGCGCGCAACGGCATAGAGGTTGCCGCGGACGCCTTCGCCGTCGTCCGCGAAGACCGTCGCGACCCGCTGGATGTACTCCGGGCTCGGGTTGCTCGTCACGAGCCGCTGGATCAGCCGCCGCGAGATGAACGGTCCGGTGTTCGGATGCTCGAACAGCACGTCGAGCGCGGCGTCGAGATCCTCCTCGGCCGTGAGGCCTGCGACGAGCAGCGCGTCGCCGACGATCGTCTTCGCGCCGTCATCGTGGAACTCGTCCCACGGCTCCATCGGCCGAAGGAAGTTCGCCTGCGCGTTGTTGAAGCGCGTCGCGCCGCCGTACGTCCAGCCGGTCATGACGCGCGAGAGCTCCTCGATGTCCGTCTGATCGTACGTCGGGATCTCCAGCATCGAATTGTCGAGCCGCGGCGTGCCGTCGGAGTTCAGCTCGATCAGCCCGATCGTGAACAGCTGCATGATCTCGCGCGCGTAGTTCTCGTCCGGGCGGATCCCCGTCTCCGGGTCGAGCTTTCGGTTCCCCAGGTGGCTGAGGTATCTGCCCATCGCGGGGCTCTTCGACACGTCCTCCAGCAGCTCTCGGTAGTTCCCGAGGGCGTGCCGGCTGAGCATGTCGTAGTACTCGGCGACGCCGAGGATCTGGTTGCCCAGGGCGCCCGCCTCGTCGGAGATCACGAAGATCTCGGACAGCGCGAACGCCATGCGCTGGCGCAGCTGATCCTCGCCGCGGACGACCGCGCGCCACCACTCCTCCTGGCGCTGGTTCTTGAAGAGGTCCTGGCCGGCGGCGGCCCGTGCCTGGAGACGCGGTCGCTGCTGCGTCGGCGGGAGCGAGCGCTGGTACGCGAACCAGGCGTCGAACCCCGCGAAGTTCAGCCCGGTCATCTCGCTCATGGTCGGACCGAACGTCGCCTGGGTCAGGAAGCGCGCCGCGTCGGGGTCGTCGACCGGAAGGTCCTGACCCGGTCCCGCCTGCTCCCACCAGGGGCCCTCGGGTGCGTCCTCGTCACCGCTGCTGCACGCTGCGGCGAACGCCACGGCTCCCGCCAGAAAGACGCTTCCAACGCGTCCGGGACGGCGCGTGCGCGCGCCGTTCGGCCTCTCGGCCGTCTCTCTCGCTGTCATCTGTCGATCCCCTCTCTGCGCCTCACGGGCCGCGTCGTGCGAGCCTCACGCCCCTCTTCGGGCGCCTCTGCGAGAGAGCTGGATTCCGGTATGAGAAACGCAAGGTCGTCGCGAGGTATGCCCCGCGACGCGACAGCTCGATCAGTCGTCGAGCGCTCCCGCTTCGATCCACAGGACGACGAGCGCGATCTCGTGCGGCTCGAGGCGCGGACCCGTCGGCGGCATCGGCGCACCCACGGTCTGCGTTCCGCTGAGCTTGTCGATGAGGTAGCTCGCGTCGGCGTTGCCGGGCTGGACCAGCGTCATGGTCGGGAGTCCCGTCGACTGGACCCCGACGAGCGAGCCGTGCGTGAGGCCAATGGACAGGTCGAGGGCTCCGCCCGGCACCGGTCCGGAGTGACAGCCGACGCAGTGGGTGTCGAAGAGCGGCTGGACCGCACCGCTGAGCGTCACGTCCTCCGGCGACGTCGAGACGGTGATCGAGTCGAACTCCTGCTCGGGGCCGGTGACCGTCAGCCGGGCCGTCCCCGCGTTCAGCGTCGCCGGAGCGGTGAGCAGGAACGTGATCTCGTTCGGGCCGACCACCGTGACGTCTTCGATCGTCACGTCGGCCACGTCGAACGACACGGTTGCACCTGCGGCGAAGCCGGTGCCGGCGACGATCCAGGCGACGTCGACATCACCGGCGCGAACGACGCCCGGCGTGGCGCCGACGACCTGGAATCCGATCGTGGCTTCGACGCTGCTGGAGCAGCCGCCCAGCGTAGCGGCGACGGCCAGCGCTGCGATCCGTCCGTTCATGTTCATCTTCGTGACCTCGAAGATCTCCTCGTCCGCGCCGTCGCCCGTCTTGAGCCCGCCTCGGAAACGGACCAGATCGGGAGGTCGCCGCGCCCGCGCTCGCGTGCGTCCCTCGGAGCCGTCTCGAAATCGGCAAGCCCAGGAAACGGACCGGGTGGCTCCGCGTAGAGGGCCGAGGACCACGGCCAGATCTCCCCTCCATGAAGACCATCCACGCATTGCCGGCCATCGCCCTCGCGGCGTTCCTCGTTCCCCAGTCCGCGGAAGCGACCGCCTCGCTCGACGATCGTGCATCGCTATCGCGCGACGTCGTCCCCGACGGCGCCGCCTTCGTCCTGCACGTCGACCTCCAGGGCCTCTTTGCGAGCGACCTCTGGTCCGCGATCGACGCGTCGGTGGGACTCTCCGCAGCGCTCGAAGACGAGGCCGGTCTCGACGACCTGGCGTCGACGTGGGGCATCGATCCGTTCCGCGACGTCCTTTCGGTCACGGTCGTGGGGGACGTCGGCGGCGGCGCGGCGATCGTACGGACCACGGACCGGATCGACGGCGCGCTCGATCGGCTGCGCGCGATGCCCGAAGCGCGCGTCGCGGCTCACGAGGGCCTCGGCCTGGAGGTCTGGACCGTCGAAGACGAGCAGGTCTGGGCGCTCGTGCTCGGGGTCGAGGGATCCAGCGAGCGCGAGATCGTGATCGGTGAGGACGCGTCCGAAGTTGCGGCCGTCGCGAGAGTGATGCTCGGCGACGCACCCTCGATCGTCACGGCGCGGCGCCCCGCGCTGCGCGCGAAGCCGAACGCCGGCAGTTTCGTCTACGCCGAGGTGGGCCCGTCCCTCCTCGAGAATCTCGCGGCGACGCCGGCCTCGGCGTTCGCGTCGCGTGCGCGCGGCCTCGCGCTCGAGGTGCGCGAATCCAAGGGCGGGCTCAACGCCGCGCTCCGGATCGCCACCGACTCGGACGCGTCGTCGGAGAGCATCGCCTCCGTCGTTCGCGGCGCACAGTCGCTCCTCGAGCTCAGCGGCGTTCTCGACGAAGCGCCGGACGAGGTGATGGACCTCCTCGACGGGCTGAAGATCGTCACCGGCGAGCGATCGGTCACGGTCGACCTCACGATCGGAATGGACGACATCCGTCGCGCGCTGCGCGATCAGTGACCGCGCGTCGAGACGGGCATTCTTGCCCAGTCCTTCAGCGCAGCTCGATCGAAGCGGAGTCCGAGAAGTTCGACGTCGGAACGCCGGCGGGCGCGTCGCGGTACCAGGCCTGGAAGTACCACGTCTCGCCCGCCGCGGCTGCGACCGAGCCGGACGGTCGGGGGAGCGCGCCGAGGTCGATCACGAGCGAGCCTTCGCCCGAATCCCCCGTCAGCGTCACCTGACCCGGCGCAGCGAAGACTCCGACCGATCCGCCGAGGCAGACGACGCCCGAGCTCCCGGCCGGCGTGAACGGCGTTCTGTCCGCGGAGCTCACGATGAACGCCGTGAACGCGTCGTGCGGGAGGTCGTACGCGCGAGCGATGAGGTCCGCGTCGGCGATTCGACTCGAGCCGAGCAGCTCCAGCCGAGCGCGGCGTCCCGTCGAGTTCGCGAGCCCCGCGCATCCGGGCTGCCCGACGAACGTGCGCGCGACGCCCTCGAGCAGCGTGACGGCGCCGCTGTCCGTCGACGTCAGGACCACGTCCGCGTCCCCGTCATCGTCGAGATCGTCCACGAGGACGGACGAGACGCCGAGCGGCCGCTGGATCGAGCTCGGCAAGCCGCCGTACGGAAAGCTGTAGACGGTGACCTCCGTCGTCTCGTCGACCTGGCTTCGCGGCGTTCCGATCAGATCGAGCTTGCCGTCGAGGTCGACGTCGCCCGCGTCGAGCGAGGACCATCCGAGCACCGAGCTCCCGGCGTACACCGCCGGTCCGAACTGCCCGGGAGCCACCTGCGGAATCCACTCGATCAGCGGGAAGATCGCACCGCCGCCCGCGACGGCGAGGTCGAGGTCCCCGTCGCCGTCCGCGTCGTACGCCACGATCTCGGAAGGCGAGAAGTTGATGAGCGAGATCGCCTGACGCGGCGCGTACGCCCCCGCGCCCTGGCCGCGGAACCAGCTGAGAGTGCCTCCGAAGCCGGGCCCTGAGATCACGAGGTCGTTGGAACCGTCCGCGTCGAGGTCGCACACGGCGAGGTCGACGACGCCCGGAAGGCCGTTGACCAGAGCGCGCGGAGTGCTCGAGAGTCCGGCCGGCGTCTGATCGAACGAGAGGACCGAGCCGGCGCTTCGTCGCGTGACCACCAGGTCGTCGTCGCCGTCCTGATCCACGTCGACGATCGTCAGCGTTCCGCCGCTCGACGGCGGGAACGTCCACAGCGTCTGCGGTGCGCCCAGGCCACTGGCCTCGTGCGTCGAGATCGCGATCCAGCCGCCCCCGTACGACGCGAGAACGAGATCGTCGTCCCCGTCGCCGTCGAGGTCTCCCGCCGCGAGGTCGTCGATCCCCGGACGCTGCACGCCGATCGGAGTCGGAGGTCCGAACCCGTCGACGCGCCGGTTCTCGATCGCGACGACGGCGCCGGTCGCGCCTTCGACGATGGCCAGGTCGGAGTCGCCGTCGCGGTCGATGTCGATGCGCGTCATCGCCCCGGCGTCGACGACTCGTCCGGTGATCTCGGCCGGAGGCTCGAACGCACCGCCGCCGATCGCACGCGACCAGCCGACCTGATGCGTCGCACACGCCTGAAGGACGTCGCGCAGACCGTCTCCGTCGAGGTCTGCGAGGGCGAGCTCGCTCGTGCGCCAGTCGGCCTCGCTCGGCAGCGTCCGCTGCACGGGCACGAGGCCCGATCCGTCGTTCTCGAACCACAGCGAATCCGCTCCGGCACGCGGCAGCAAGGCGTCGAGATCTCCGTCGCCGTCGACGTCGACGACCGATGCACGCCCGACGTCCCAGCCGCCTCCGCCGAAGGTCGCGACGGGTCCGAGCGCGCCGAACGTGAAGGAGTTGCTGCGCGTTTCGAACGCGAGCACCTCCAGCTGCGACGGCCCCTGCGCGGGGTCGCTCGCTGCGACGCAGAGGACGTCGCGGTCGCCGTCTCCGTCGAGGTCGCCCACGTCCGCGCACATCACCGCTCGGAACCCGTCAGCGATGACGGTCGGACCGACGAGGTAGCCAGCGCTCGTGCTCCGATAGGCGACGAACCGCGCGTGCCCCGCGTCCGTCACGACGAGATCGAGGCGCTGGTCCTGATCGAGGTCGGCCAGCGTGACCGCGCCGGTCGTGATGAGACTCGGGTTGACGTTCCACGGCGTGAGGCGAGCCGGCGGATCGAACCCGGCGCTCTGGTTCCCGCGCAGAACGAAGATGCCCTTGGTCTCGGCCGTGACACCGTCGACGGCGACGACGATGTCGAGCGAACCGTTCCCGTCGACGTCACCGATCTCGAGGCCGACCGTGCGTCCGCCGATCGCGTCGAGCCTCGCCGGACGCGGATCGGAGTCGCGCCCGATGTCGAAGACGACGTACACGCGGCACGCGTCGACCGACGCGGCGACGGCGTCGATCGTCCCGTTCCCGTCGAGATCGCCGAGGCGCCACTCCGCGCGGTCCCCGGGGATGCGGGCGAGGAGCTCGCGCTGGGCGAACGTCCCGCCGGCACGACGGAATCCGAAGAGGTTCGGTCCGTCCGCCTCGGCGACGATCACGTCGAGATCGCCGTCACCGTCGATGTCGGAAGGCGCGAGAAGACGGGGCGAGGCGACCGTGTTCGTCAGGTCGACTGGCGAGGCGAGCTGGGGCGCTGCGGCCGCATCCCCCGGGAAGGCGAGGACGACCGCCGCCAGCCACGCCGCGCTCGCAAGTGCGGTGTGCGGGCCCATGGGCCCCACGTTCCCGCGCGAGGCCGGATCGCGCCAGCACCTTTCGCCCGAATCGCCGGGCCCCTTGGCCCGTCACGGGGGGCGGGGGGTCCTTCACCGGGCGCGGGCGGTCCGCGGTACCGGCGCGTCTTCGAGAAGATCGATCGTCGCCGAGTCGCCGTCTTCCACGATGCGCGCGATGCCGCTCCGGTCGATCCAGTCGTAGAACTCCGCGAGGGGCGTCACGAGCCCCATGTGCGGAATGACCGTCGGACGGATCGATCCGTGCGTGTAGATCTTCGAGAAGATCCCGAGGAGCTCGTGGGAGCCCTCCGAGTAGATCCCGCCCCCCGAGTTTCCGATGTAGGTCGGGGCCGAGATCATCCAGAAACGCTCGCGCCCGACGCTGTGGTGAAGATCGCTGAGGTGTCCGCGCGTCGGGATCGGGTCGTTGCCGAGCGGGCAGCCCACGGCGACGATCGGATCGAAGACGCGCGTCGCATCGAGTCGTGTCCGCGAAGGCAGCGTCGCTCCGGCGGCGAACGACTCGACGGAGTTCAGGACGAGAAGCGCCGTGTCGAGCGGGACGTCGTGGTCGAGGAGCGTGGCGGTGAAGCGGCGCCGCTGGCCGCTGCGATCGCGTACGAACACGGGGACCGGGTCGTCCTCTTCGATCGAGTCGGCGCGGATGTCGCGCACGACGTGCCAGGAGGTCAGGAGGAGAGTCCGGTAGCGCGTCGGGTCTTCCTCGAGCGGCTGCGAGGGCAGGAGAACGCCGCTTCCGACCGTCGCGAGGCCCTTGAGCTGAACCGTGGGTCCCACGGTTCGCTCCCAGAGCTCGTCCACGCCAGGGTCGAGTCGGCGCTGGACGCGGCCGAGCTCGTCCCGCGTCTCGTCCACGAGCGAGGTCGTGGCGTCGAGCGCTCGCACGAGCCCGTCCCAGCGCACGTCGATCCCCGCCTCGAGGTCATCGATGCGCTCCGCCTTGCGGGCGACGCGCTCGATGCTGTCGAGCGCGGCGCGCTGGCTGGAGAGGACCTCCTTCGCCGCCGCCAGCTCCGTCTGCAGGACGGCGATCTGCTCCTCGAGCGCGCAGATCTCCTCGTCCGCCGCCAGCGTCGCCACGTGAGCTTCGAGCCGGTCGATCTCCGCTCGCTCGATCGTCGGCTTGCGACGGCGCGCAGCGTCCTCGAGCAGCGCGAGGCGCTCCTCGAGCCCGGTGGGCTGGGTCACGCCCATCGAGAGCAGTACGGCGACGCCTGCGGCGCCCAGGGCGACGATTCGGAGCATGCGATCCCTCGCGATTGGGTCGTCGGCCGCTGCGCGGCTGCGACGGGAGTGGGGGTGTCGGGGCTGCGCCCCGTGGGGTGGGCGGCCGCAATGCGACTTCCCAGGCTGCTCTCATCGGCGCGGACCGGCCTGCGCGTCGAGGCCGTCTCGGATCGCGCCCGCGGGGCCTCGATCCAGGCCTCGGATCTGCGCGCCTTTGAGCCCGCCTTGATGGTCGGGAGCGGCGGTTCTCCACATCGGTCCGAGGCGTTTTCGGACGCTTCAAGTCCCTGCCCAGACCGCACTTGAGGGTCCGGGGCGCCATTTCTCCCCCATCTCTTCCCACGTCTCCACGGCCCCTTTCGCAAAGATGAGACCGCCTGGCGATCCGGGCCGCCCGCCGCGGTCTCGCAACGGGGCCTAAGATCCTCGCGCCGGCGCTCGAGCGACCGGCGTCACCCCATGCCGATCACACCGATCCCCGAGATCATCGAGGAGCTTCGCCGCGGGGCGATGGTCATCCTCGTCGACGACCCCGACCGCGAGAACGAGGGCGACCTCGCGATGCTGGCCGAGGCGATCACGCCCGAAGCTGTCAACTTCATGGCCCGGGAGGGCCGTGGGTTGATCTGCGTCCCGATGGAGGGCTCGGTCTGCGAGCGCCTCGACCTGCCCATGCAGGCCGCCCACAACACGAACGCACACGGGACGGCGTTCACGATCTCGATCGAGGCCGCGACGGGCGTCTCGACCGGGATCAGCGCCGCCGATCGAGCGCGCACGATCGCCGTGGCGGCGGACCCCGAAGCGCGCGCCGAGGACCTCGCGCGTCCTGGACACATCTTCCCGCTCCGCGCCCGGGACGGCGGCGTCCTCGTCCGCGGCGGGCAGACCGAGGGCATCGTCGATCTCGCGCGTCTGGCCGGCGCTTCGCCCGTCGGGGTGATCTGCGAGATCATGAACGAGGACGGCACGATGGCGCGGATGCCCGAGCTCGAGGCGTTCGCCGACAAGCACGAGCTCAAGATCTGCACGATCGCGGACCTCATCGAGTACCGCCGCAAGAACGAGCGGCTCGTCGAGTCCCTGGTGGACGCGCCGGTTCCGATCCAGACCCACCACGGCGTGTTCCAGATGTACCTCTTCCGCTCGAAGATCGACGGAAAGGAGCACGTCGCGCTGACCCACGGGATGCCGATCGGCGAGGGGACCGACCCGCTCGAGGCCGTCGACGACGACGTCTTCGTCCGGGTCCACTCGGAGTGCCTGACAGGCGACGTCTTCGGCTCGCAGCGCTGCGACTGCGGACCTCAGCTGGACAAGGCGATGTCGATCCTGGCCTCGAAGGAGAAGGCGGTCCTCGTCTACCTCCGCCAGGAGGGGCGCGGGATCGGCCTCGCCAACAAGCTCAAGGCGTACCACCTCCAGGACCGCGGGATGGACACCGTCGAGGCCAATGAGGCCCTCGGCCTCCCCGTCGACCTGCGGGAGTACGGGATCGGCGCCCAGATCCTCTTCCACCTGGGCGTCCGCCGCATGCGCCTCCTCACCAACAATCCCAAGAAGATCCACGGGCTCGCGGGATACGGGCTCGAACTCGTCGATCAGGTTTCCCTGGAGACCGAGCCGAACCCTAATAACATCAGGTACTTGCGTACGAAGATGGAACGGATGGGGCACACCTTCTCGGGCGGGTTGGACCCGGCCGAGAGCGCCGAATCCGCCGGTCAACGGGAATAGCGGGGGAGGCGACGCGTCCATCGCCTGCCGATGGGAGCCAGCATGCGGACGATGACGAGCGCGGAGAGCGACGATGCGACCCTCGTCCAGGCCACCCTGGACGGGGATTCGCGGTCGTTCGAGGTCCTCGTCGAGCGCTACCAGCGCCGGCTCTTCGGCCTCGTACGGCACTACACGCGCAACGCGGTCGAGGTCGAAGACATCGTCCAGGACACCTTCCTGAAGGCGTACAGCCGGCTCGAGACCTTCCAGAGCTCGTCGGCGTTCTACACGTGGCTCTACCGCATCGCGGTGAACACGATCCTCGACTTCATGAAGCGCCAGGGCCGCAGCCCGGTCCAGGCGGTCGAGGACCCCGAGCTCGTGGGGCGGACCGAGACGGGCGCGTCCGACGCGACGACCGAGCGGCTCTCGGTGCGGCCCGACGCGAGGCTGGAGCGCGAGGAGATCGCCGCGATCACGCGCGACGTCATGGACCAGCTGCCGGAGATCTTCCGGACGGTGCTGGTGATGCGCGAGCTCGAGCAGATGAGCTACCAGGACATCGCGGACGTGCTGCAGATCTCGATCGGCACGGTCGAGTCGCGGCTGTTCCGCGCGAGGGCACGCTTCAAGCAGAAGCTCCTCCAAGAACACCCTGAGTTCGCCGCGAGTGAGGCGGCGGCAGGTGCGACGCGGTCCAGGGGCGGCCGCGCCGCCCAAGACAGGTCGCGAGACCGGGAGACGAACGCATGAGTTCCCACGCTTCCATCCAGTGCGATGTGGTCCAGGCCCTCGTTCCGACGTACGTCGACGAAGAGGTCACGGAGAGCGTTGCGGGCTCGATCCGCGCGCACTTGATCGACTGCCCGGTGTGCCGAGCCGTGGTCCAGGAGGAGCTCGCGCTCCGGCAGTGGTTCGAGCCGACCGACGAGGTCGAGGTCCCGGAGGGATTCGCAGCGCGCGTCGCTCGGCGTGCGTTCGCCGGGGACGAGGGACTCGCGCCTGTCACGATCACGCCGGCTGCTTCGGAGGGCGGGAGGCTCCTCTCGTTCTCGCGCGGGCTCGTCGCGGCGGCCGCTGCGGCGATGATCGCGGTGACTCTCTTCCTCGCGAGCCAGGAGCTTCCGAGCGTCGGCGAGGTCGGCGCCGGACCGGATCTCGACCAGGCGCTCGAAGAGCTCGAGGACGAGAACCGTGCCCGCGAGGCCGAGCTCGAAGACTCGGGCGCAGCGACCGAACGCTGACGTGGGCCTCGTCAAGGACCTGCGGTTCTGGTCGATCGTCCTGGCCGCGGCGTGGTTCCTCGTGGGCCTCGGAGTCGGCGTGGCCGTCAGTGAACGCAGCGACACCCGGAGTCCTCTCGAGGACTACGCCGATACGCTGTCGGCGCGCTTCGACCTCGCGCCCAACCGGCGACGCGTTCTCCTGCAGCTCCTCGACCAGTACGAGACCGAGAGGGAGGAGATCCGGCACCGGCACCTCGCGCGGACGCGCGACGCGATGGAGCCCGATCTGCGCGCCCTCGACGCGCGCTTCGAGAGCACCATCCGGAACACGATCCTCCCGCCCGAACAGCGCGAGCGCTACGACGCGTTCGCCCGTCCCCTCGCCCAGGTCTCCTCGTAGGAGCCCCACGACCCCGACCCGACCATGGCACGCTCCTGCGGCATCCGCATCGGCCCGCGTCGCTTCGAGCTGATCGTCCTCGACGGCAGCCCGAAGAAGCACAAGATCGCGGCCTACTACTCCGGCGAGTTCAGTCCCGAGGACGCCGCCGCCTACGCCGACGGCGACGTGTCGGGGGTCGCGGCGACCATCAAGGAGGCGGCGAAGAACCACCGCATCCCGACGGAGAACGTCACCGCGATCATCCCTTGCGATCACGCGGCGTTCCGGAGGACGACCGTCCCGTTCTCCGAGCGATCGAAGATCGACCAGGTCATCAAGTTCGAGATCGAGAGCGACCTGCCGCAGTTCGACATCGACTCGGTCGTCGTCGACTACCACATCATGTCGTCGAACGAAGCCGGCGCGGACCTGCTCGTGACGGCGGTCCCGAAGGACGATGTGATGCGTGCGTCCATGGCGCTCGAGAAGGCCGGCGCCGAGCCGCTGGAGATCGAGCTGGAGGCGACCGCGATGGTCAACGCGGCGCTCGCGGCCGACATCTGCCACATCGACGACGCGCAGCTCCTCGTTCACATCGGCGAGCACTCCACGTGCCTCGCCGTCGTTGCCGGCGCCGAGATCCGCGAGTTCCGCGTGATCCACATCGGCGCGATGTCACACCTCTCCGGTGAGCTCCGACCGGCCGACGCTGACATCGATGACGAGGCGGAGGACGCCGAAGAGGCCTCGGACGACTTCTCGCCGATCCCCGACCCGCTCGATCCGGTCGAGGCGGAGCGCCGCGTCGAGCAGGCGATCAAGCGCATCCGACGCGAGATCGGTCGCACGATGTCGGCCGCGCGGACGCCGCAGCCGATCGAGGCGATCTACGCCTGCGGCCTGGAGATGCCCGGCCTGATCGGCGGGACGGTTCTCGACGTGCCGGTCTACGTGCTCGACTGCTTCGAAGAGGATTCCGGGCAGCCCGCCGACGGCTTCGGCGAGCTGGTCGCGGCCTACGGCGGCGCCTATCGCCAGCTCGGCGGCGGCGCGCTCACGCCCTCGCTCCGTCGGGAAGAGCTGCGCTACACGGGCACGTGGGAGCGGCTCGAATTCCCCGTCGCGTTCGCGGCGCTCATGCTCGCGACGTTCCTCGGGATGGTGAACATCCTGCAGAACCGCAAGATCGAATCGATGAACTACCACGGCATCCTGCCGTACCTGCGCAACACGAACACTTTCATCGTCGGTGACGTCGGTCGGACTGGCGGGGATCCGATCCTCAACCCGGTGCCCAAGGACCTCCTCGACCGGGCGAAGCCGTACGCGGCCGACGACCTCGTCCTCGGAGGCGATCTCCAGGAGCCGCTCGAAGAGCTGCGGTTCATCGAGAGTGACCTCGAGGCCAAGGTGAAGGACCTCATGGTCGAGGTCGGCGAGATCTCGGAGATCCCCCTGCCTCCGTCTGCGTTCGCCGCGATGACGTGCGTTCTCGGCGTCCTCAAGGGCAACGGCGACTGGCGACCGTCCCTCCGGGCTCTCCGCGCGACCTACGAGAAGCCGAACGCCCGCGAGAAGCGTCCCGAGCACGTCAAGATCCGACTCGACGCGACGTTCTTCGCCGACGACGCGACGACCGCATCGACGCACATCGACCAGTTCGACGACGCGCTCCGCCAGCAGCCGTGGTGCCTGGAGGTCGAGTCCGCGGCGCGTGCACCGATCGAGGGCGGCGCGGGACTGTCGTTCGAGAACAAGGTGATCCTCGTCGACACGTCCAAGTTCTTCGACGCCCGCAGCAACTAGAGGTCAAGCCATGGTTCGCATCATGATCGGCCTGCTCCTGGCAGGCTCACTCGTCCTCGGCTGGCAAGCGATGAAGCAGCAGCGAGTGATCGACGAGTACGAGGCCGCACTGCGGCCTGGAGGCGAGGTCGAGAAGCTCGCGGAGGGCATCCTCAAGCGCGCCTACCAGTACACCGAGTACAAGGAGCGCAGCGCGAACGAGGGCGTCAAGGGTGATCGCGCGGACAGCGTGAGCACGTACGTCTTCGAGCTGGCCGCGCGCCCGCGCGTGCAGTGGGGCAACCTCGACATCGCGAAGCCGCGGACCACGCCGGCGATCGACGGCTTCGAGGACACGAACTACCGGATCACGCCGAAGGACAAGAACGCCCAGTTCGAGCGCGCGAAGATCGCGAACTTCCTCTACCTCCTCGAGGAGGAGAGCCGGAAGCTCAAGATCACCGAGATCGACCTTCGGATCGCTGATCGCAAGGTCAAGGATCACGAGGTCCCCGCGGACCGCTGGAGCGTCGACCTGACGGTGACCGTCAGGGACCGCAAGTAGAGGGGGACGCCGGTCAGCGCCCCGAGGCTAGGGCTGCGCCGATCATCCGGTACAGGAGTCGCGCTCCGACGATCGCGTCCCACGAGCGACCCTCGGGGTCGCCGTCGGGGCCGGGGCTGACCTCGACGAGGTCGAGCCCGACGATGCGCTTGCCGGAGCGCGCGAGCTCTTCCAGCCAGACCATCGCTTCTTGCCAGTCGAGACCGCCCGGGACGGGCGTGCCGGTGTTCGGGCAGAGGCTCGGGTCCAGTCCGTCCGCGTCGAACGTCACGTAGACGAGGTTGGGGAGGCGAGCGATCGTCTCGCGCGCGAGCGTACGGACACGACCCTCGAAGCGCGCCTCGGCGAGGCCGTGGTCGAAGAGCGCGTCGACGCGCTCGTCGGCGGCGATCGCATCGTGTTCCTGTTCGCACAGGTCGCGGACGCCGACCTGGATCAGACTCTGCACGCCGTCGAGCTCGTCGAGGACGTTGCGCAGGATCGAAGCGTGCGACCAGCGGAAGCCCTCGAACGCGGGCCGAAGATCGGCGTGCGCGTCGAAGTGCAGGACGCCGAGGCCCGGGTGGTGCGCGGCGCACGCCGCGATCGCGCCAAAGGGCGTCGAGTGATCGCCCCCGACGAGAACCGGGAGCCTTCCGCTTTCCAGCCGCTCGGCGAAGAACGCGTGCGCTGCGTCGTTGACGAGACTCGAGAGCTCGTCGACGCGGGCGATCGCGCGCGCGTCGCTCTCCTCGGCGCCTCCGCGTTCGATGATCGGCGAGGCGAGGGCCCGCGCCTCCTCGTTCCAGGCCGCGATGTCACGAGACGGCTGCGCCATCCAGATCCCGCGCTCGTACGGCCTTCCGAACCGAAGGTCGAAGAGGTCGATCTGGCGGCTCGCCGCGAGGACCGCTTCGGGGCCGTGGCGCGCGCCCGCGCGGTACGACACGGTCGCCTCGTAGGGAACACCGAGGACGTGGACGTACGCGTCATCGGGGCCGTGGGGGAGCCCGAAGAGACCGCTCTCGGCCCCGGAGGCGGCGTCGGGATCGAAGTCCATGGCCGGATTCTGGCGGGAGCGCCCCAGAAACTCTCCTCCGAGGAAGAGTGGATCAGCGCGAGACCCGATGAGGATCGGGTGGGCGCGCTGAATGGGCTCCCCGGGCCCGCGTACTGCCGAGCGGGGGCCGAGAGCCGATGCGGCCCCATTCCCTGGAACCGACATGAGCAAGACGATCGACGTTGAGGGCTCCTCCCACGAGAACGAGCCGAGGAAACCGGGGCGGGGCGCGTTCGACCCCCCGTGGCGAACGAGCCGCAAGCGCGGGGGAGGGGGCGCGAAGCCGAGCTACCCCGACCCGCCGCTGCCCGTGAAGATCGCGGCGGGGCTGCTCGTCGTGATGGTCCTCGTCCTCGGGGTGCTCGCGCTGAGCGGACGTCTCGGCGTGACGCGCGTCGAGGCGAACGAGGTCGCCGTGCGCGTGAACTACCTGACGGGTGCGGAGACGGTCGTAACGAACCCCGGCTACCAGTTCTATCTGCCGTTCTTGATGGACGTGTACAAGTTCGACGGGACGACGCAGGAGTACGTCATGGCCGGCGACACGTTCCGTGGATCGAACGTCGCGCCGTACCTGACCGTTCGCGCGAACGACGGCTCGAACTTCTGGTTCGACGAGCTGAAGATCCAGTACGAGATCATCCCGGGCATGGCCGACGTCCTGCTGGAGGACTCCGGTCGCGGCGACGCGTACAAGGAAGAGTGGATCAAGGCCTACGCGCGCTCGATCCTGCGCGACGAATTCGGTCGCTACAGCGCCGTCGACGCCGCGGACCCGACGACGTACAAGGCCGCGCCCGAGGAGGCGCGGCGGAGGATGAACGAGATCCTCGAGCCGCACGGCATCGTCGTCGTTCGGATCATCACGCCGAATCCGCAGTTCGACGAACGCTACGAGCGGGCGATCGAGCAGCGCAAGGAGGCCGACCAGGAGGTCGAGGAGCTCCGCGCCCGCGTCCAGCAGCTCGAGCAGGAGCGCGAGCAGCGACTGGCGGCCGTGAAGAAGGAGAAGGAGGTCGAGATGCAGGAGCTTCGCGGAACGCTCAAGCGCGACCTGCTCGCGGCTGAACAGGGCGCGATTCGCGTCACCCGGGCCGCGGACGCATATGCGACCGAGCGGATGGCGGAGGGCCAGGCGGTGGAAGCGCGACTGACGGCGGAGTCCGAGGGCCTCGTGGCGAAGTACACGAAGGAGGCCGAAGGCATCGAGAGTCGCGCGAAGGCGCTGGAGGAGCGCGGCGAGGTCGTCGTGCGTGAAGCGCTCGTCCAAAAGCTCCTGGGCGTTCGGTTCACGCTCGTGCCCTACAGCAGGGATCCGGCGCCCGAGCGCCTCGAGCACAGCGGCACGGCGGGGCGCTTGATCCCGGCCGACTACGGAGGTGAGGGACAATGAGCGGAATGGCAAAGATCTTCATCGGGATCGCCGCGGCTGCGGTCGTCCTGTTCCTGTTCGCGACGACGTTCTTCGTGCGGATCCACCCGTGGCACTTCGGCGTCAAGCAGAACATGCTCGGCGGCGGCGTCGTGATGGAGGACCACGAGACGGGGTTCGCCCTGCGGGTCCCGGGCGTGCACCAGTGGCACTTGATCGACCGCCGCACGCACTTCGTGACGTTCGCGGAGTCGGACGTGCACACGTCCTTCGGAATGGCGCGGCCCGCTCTCGAGATCCGGACGAAGGACAACAACCTCGCGACCTACGACCTCTCGGTCACGTACAAGGTCATCCAGGGGCGCGCGCACCGAATCGTCGCCGACCGTCGCAAGGACGTGTATCGCGAGCGCGTGCTCGCGACCGTCGAGGCGGTGATGCGCGAGGAGCTCGCGCAGCTCGCGTCCGAGGAGATCTTCAGCACCGAGGCGCGACTCGAGGTGGCCCGGACCGCATTGGCTCGACTCGACAAGGACCTCGACGAGTTCCACTGCGTGCCGGACCAGGTCCTGATCCGCGCCGTCCGTTTCCCGGACGGCTACGAGGCGCGACTCCAGGAGAAGCAGCTGACCTACCAGAAGCGCGAGCTCGCCGAGTCGCAGCGCGCGGTCGAGGACCAGCGCGCGATCACGGAGACGAAGGCTGCCGAGATCAGCGCCGCGGAGAAGGAGCTGCGCGGTGACTGGGACAAGCGTCTCCAGACCGCGAGCTCCGAGAACCAGGTCGCGATCGCTTCGGTCAACGCCGAGGCGAACATCTACGAGCAGCGAACGCGCGCACAGGCGGACGCTCGCTACGAGACGTCGATCGCGAACGGCAACCTGGCGATCGAGAAGGCCGAGGCGCTCCGCAACGAGCTGCGCAACCAGGCGCTCGATACGACGGGCGGCCGGATCTTCCTGGCGCAACAGGCGGCGGAGAACCTCGAATTCGAGAGCGTCACGCTCAACAGCAACGACCCGCGCGTCCCGTCCGTCATCAACGTCTCCGAGATGGTGCGCCTTCTCGTGGGCGAGGACGAGCCGGGCGGTTCGGATCGCTGACCCGCTGAGCGGAGATGCCCGCGCTCCGCTCACTCGCCGATGTTCAAAGGGCGTATGCCTGTGATTCTGGAACGTGACCGCGGGGTCCGGTGGTCGTAGGCCGCGCAGGGTCCCCTGCGACGCGCCCGCGACGCACGAGGCCTGGAGAGCAGGAAATCGGAAAGCGAGGCCGTTCCCGGGTGTCCCCGGGGGCGGCCTCGTCTCCTTACGCTCCATCCGGACCGCCGTTCGGAAGCGCTCAGTCCCGTGCGCTCCTGAGAGGACGAGCGACGGGATGTCGCAGGCCGCGCCTCGCCCGCATCCTCATCCTCCGCTCATGAATGCGCCGGTGCGACCGTGTGACCACTGGTCCGGGATTCGCTAACTGCCGCACGACCGGCCCGAGGCCATGCGCGAAGCCTGCCGCCACGGCGGCGTCGCCCCTCGACAGCGGAAGGCTCGCTTCCGCTTCTCGCAACCGTCGAGGGGCACGCGCCGGCACGTCGGGCGAGACGTTCGCCCGGCGTGCCGAGCGCGCCCTCGCCCCGGTGATGTGGGAACGACGTGATCAGGGAACGACCGTCCACGTCGCCCAGCCGCGGCCCGACTCGTGGAGGGTGAGCGTCTGGCTCGTCGCGTCGTAGCTCCACGACGGCACGGACACGCCGCCCCGCCGCACGTCCGACGGAGCGGACGGAACGCCGCTCAGCACGATGTCCGGCTCGGAGGCGTCGAGCGTCTGGAGGACGAGCTTCAGCGGCTGCGTCGTGTCGAGGTCGAGCCTGACCACGTCGGTCCCGATCGAAGCCGCGTTCGCCATCTCGATCAGGTAGAGCGTGTTGAAGCTCGGCTGACTGCTCCAGAGGACCGGTGTCAGTTCGCCGGCGCGGTCCTGGACGATGTCCAGCTCGTGCCAGCGGCCGTCGCGGTCGGCGAACGTCTTGGCCACCGAGCCTGCGGCCGGGGCGCTGAGCGTCTGCTGTTCGAGCCAGTCGAGGACGGCGGTCGAGTCGAGCGTCGTCCAGGTGTGGACCGACGAGGTCACGACCCGACGCGCCGAATCCGCGCCGCGCGCGAGCATCCGCTCGTGGAGGCGCACGGTCTGATCGATCAGCGCCAGGTTCGGGTCGAACTCGGCGTTCCAGTGCCGCGTCGCAATGTGCGCGATGTTGGACGCCATCTCGCTATTGGCGTCGATCGTCCCCGCGAGTGCGTCGTAGTCGACGGTCGAGCTGCGGCGATAGCGGAACGGCACCTGGTCGGGCGTTCCGCCGAACATCAGCGGGTGGCGGAGGAAGTTCTGGTTGTTCGCTGTCGTCGTCTGGAACGTCGCTCGGAGGGACGTCGTGCCGGTGTGGTTGACGAGCGCTGCGATCCGAATGCCGTTCGGATCGAGGTGACGCGAGGCGAAGCTCGCCGCGGCGCCGCCGCCCATCGAGAAGCCGACCGCGTAGATGCGATCGAGGTCGAGGTTCAGCCGCGCCGAGAGGAACGAGAACGCGAGCTCGATGTTCTCCTGCGCGTAGTCGATCCCGTAGTTGAACTTGTGCGCGCCCAGGGGCACGAAGACCAGCCAGCCCCTCTGCATTGCCTCCTGGACGAGGGGCGTGTTCTGAACGACGTCGAGCGGCTCTTCGCCGTACCCGTGGAAGAGGGTCAGGACCGGCGCCGGCACCTGGAGGTTCGCCGGGATCCCGAGGACGAAGCGCTCCTCGTACGTCTGGCCGGAGAAGGCCAGCGTGATCTCCAGCACGCGACCGCTGACCGCGGCGCCCTGGACGGGCGGCGAGAAGGGGGACGCGAAGGCGCCGCCGAGCGCACGGGGCGTGAGGGGCCCGGTCGGGAGTGCGTCGGCGCTTTGGAAGGCGGCCAGGCCGAGGACGAGGGGGACGAGCATCGTGGGAGGGTCTTCCGTTGCGAAGCGCGGAATCGGGCCCGAGTCCGGCCAGAAATCGCACTCGAAACGTACCCTGCTGCCGGGGTCCAGGTGACCGTTTCCGCTTCTCACTTCGGGCGGCGAAGGGCAGGAATGAGACACACCGCGATTGCGATCGGCACGCTCGCTGGCTTCCTGGGAGTCGCGCTGGGGGCTTTCGGCGCGCATGGCCTCGAGGGCGTGCTGGATGGCGCCCCGGACGCGGCCGAGAGACTCGAGTGGTGGGAGACCGCTGCCCGCTACCAGCTCGTGCATGCGGTCGCTCTCGTCGCCGTGACGGCGGCCTTCCAGGACCGCGCGCCAGGCCGCGTGACCGTCGTCGGCTTCACGCTCGGCATGGTCGTCTTCTCCGGGACGCTCTACGCGATGGCTCTCGGCGGCCCCCGGTGGCTGGGCGCGATCACGCCTCTGGGCGGAATCCTCCTGATGGCGGGCTGGCTGGCAGCCGCGGTCCAGGCACTGCGGAGCAGTCCCCGCTCGCCGGGCTAGGAAAACCCCTAGAATGCGGGCGCACGGGGCAACCTTGCACGATGGCGCATCTTTCACGGGCAGATGAGCGGGAGGAGTACCGCGCGCTCCTCCGCGATGCCCTCGAGCTTCCCGCCGCGGAGCGGGACGCCTTCCTCCTCGAACGGCTCCGTCCCGGCAAGACGCTCGACGAAGCGCGCGCCCTCGTCGCGGGAGTCGACGATCTGGGCGCCTTCCTCGAAGCGCCGCTCGGCGCGAGTCCCGCGGCGAGCGCGTCGCCGATCCCCGAGAGGATCGGGCCGTACGCGGTCGAGCGCGTCCTCGGCTGGGGATCTGCGGGTGTCGTGTACCTCGCGCAGCAGTCCTCGCCGCGACGGCCCGTTGCGCTGAAGGTCCTTCGGATCGACCGAGCCGGACCCTCGGCCGTCGACCGCTTCCGCCGTGAGATCCGGGCGCTCGCGCAGCTCGACCATCCGGGGATCGCCACCGTCTACGAAGCCGGCGTTGCTGACCTCGGGGTCGGCGAGCAGTCGTGGTTCGCGATGGAGTTCGTGGACGGGCTGCCGCTGACCGCGTACGCCGATCGAGCCGGACTCGATCGGCGAGAGCGCATCGCGCTCCTGCTTCGCGTCGCGCGCGCCGTCCATCACGTCCACGACCAGGGTGTCGTCCATCGGGACCTCAAGCCCGAGAACGTGCTCGTCCGCGAGGACGGGACGGTCCGCGTCGTCGACTTCGGCGTCGCGCGGGTGCGGGACGACGACGCCGAGCACCTCACGCTCACCGCGACGGGACAGGTCGTCGGGACGCTCGCCTACATGGCGCCGGAGCAGGCGCGCGGCGGCGTCGTCGATGAGCGCGCCGACCAGTTCGCGCTGGGCGCGATGCTCTACGAGCTCCTGACCGGCGAGCTCCCGCTGCCGATCCGGGGACGCCTCCCGCACGACGCCCTGCGCGTGATCGCCGAGGGCGCCTGGACGTCTCCCACCCGGTACGAGCCCGGGCTGCGCGGCGACGTCGTCGCCATCCTCGCGACGGCGCTCGCGTCCGAGCCGAACCGTCGCTACGCCACCGTTGGCGCTTTCGCCGACGACCTGGAGCGTTTCCTCGACGGCCGTTCGGTCGCGGCCCGTCGCCCCACGAAGCTCGACGGGGTGCTCCGAGTGGTGCGCCGCTACCCGCTGGCGTTCGCTGCCGTCGCCGCTGCGCTCCTCGTGACCGGGGCCGTGTCGGCGATCGCGCTCCGCTCTTCGATCGACCGGCGCCGCGCGAACGCCGTCGCGATGGTCATGTCCGACAGCGCCTTGCTCGGCCGCCTTCGCGGGACGGTGGACGAGCTCTGGCCGGCCGATTCTCGAACCCTCCCCGAGATCGAGGCGTGGCTCGGTTCGGCCAGCGACCTTCGTGGACGCTTTCCGAAGCACGAGCGGTGGCTCGAAGGCGTGGCCGATCGCGGCGAGAGCCCGGGGTCCAACGTCGTCGGAGAGATCGAGAGCGCTTGGCTCGTGCAGGAGGGTGAGGCGTTCGTCGCGTCGATGCAGACGATGTTCGCGCCGGGCGGCCCGTACGACGCCGTCCTCCGGCGGCACCGCGACGCCGAGCAGCTTCGCAGGCGGACGGTCGACGACCATCGCGACGCCTGGCGTGCGGCCGCCGAGCGCGTCGCCGCCGATCCGCGCTTCGCGGATCTCGTGCTCCTCCCGCAGGAGGGACTCGTCCCCCTGGGCCCTGATCCCCTGAGCGGACTGGAGGAGTTCGCGGTGCACGCGACGGGCGCGATCCCTGCGCGCGACGACCCGTCCGGCTGCGTCGTCCCGCGGACTGGCGACGCGCTCACTCTCGTCCTCGTCCCGTCGAGCTCGGGTCTCGTCGGAGGCCAGAGCGTCGATCCGGACGGCGAGCACTACGCTGCGCCTCCGGGCTGCTCTCCGCACGAGGGGCCGCCCGTGCGGCTCGACCTCGACCCGTTCCTGATCTCCAAGTTCGAGATGACCCAGGATCAGTGGAGGCGCTGCTTCGGCTCGAATCCCGCCGACTGGGACGCCGGCTCCGAGATCCAGGGAGCGACGATCGACGGGCTTCACCCCGTCGAGAGCATGACTTGGGAGGAGACGGTTCGTCTGCTTCCTCGCTACGGGCTGACCCTCCCGACCGAGGCGCAGTGGGAGGTGGCCGCGCTCGGTGGAAGCGCGTGTGCGCGGCTCTTCGGGGACGAGGTGCGCGACTGCATCGGGCTCGTGAACTGGGCGTCGCATCGCGAGGAACAGCAGGAGCGCTACGGTCTCCCCGACGACGGCATCTATCCGCACTCGCGCGTGGGAACGTTCCCTCCGAACCGTTACGGCCTCCACGACGTGCTCGGCAACGTCTGGGAGCTCTGCCTCGACGTCTACAAGGTCGACTACCACGAGCTCGAGCATCGACCTGGCGACGGCCTCGTCCTCGCCGAGGCGGACGGTGACGTTTCGCGGCGCGGCGGGTCCTGCCTCGACACGCCGGCATCGATGCACGTCTACGCGCGCTCCGACCGGCTCGCCAACGACCGCGACACGCTGACAGGCCTGCGACCGGCGCGGTCCGTTCGGCGCTGAACCGAGGCTCCGCGCGTCCCCCGATCGATCCCCGACGACCTGCTGCGATGGCCAACGAGACCTCCCGCGACCGACGCGATCTCGACGCTCTGGCGGACGAGCTCTACGGGTCTCTCCGCGACCTCGCACGCGCTGCTCTTCGACGTGCGCCCGGCGGCGTCCTCGAGCCGACGGAGCTCGTTCACACCGCCTGGCTGCGTTTGAACGACGGATACGGCGAGATGCACCGCCTCGACTTCCTCGCGCTCTGCGCGACGGTGATGCGGAGGATCGCCGTCGACGAAGCGCGTCGACAGGCGGTGCGGTCGGGCGGCGAGCGCGTCACGCTCGCCGGCATCGAGGGCGTCGCGTCGCCGGCGGACGTCGACCTGCTCGACCTCGACCGTGCGCTGGACGAACTGCGCGAGACCGATTCACGGTGGGCCCGCATCGTCGAGCTTCGCTTCTTCGGTGGCCTGACCGGTGAGGAGGTCGCTGACGCGCTCGGCGTCTCGCGCAAGACCGTGGTACGCGACTGGGCGCTAGCGCGCGCCTGGCTGAAGAACCGACTCGACGCGCGCGTCGAACGCGGCCCTCAGTAGGCGGCTTCCGCGAACCTCGCCGGTTCGACGGCGTGCTCCTCGGCCAGTGCGTCGTACAGGCCTTGCAGCCTCTTCGTCACCGGGCCGACGACCTCGAAGCGCACGTCGTCGATGCGCGACACAGGCACGACGCTGCGCACCGACGTGGTCATGAACGCCTCGTCGAAGTCGCCGATCTCGGAGAACGGCGTGAAGACCTCGTGGACCTCGAAGCCGGCGTCGCGCGCCAGACCCAGGACCGCGGCGAGCGTCACGCCGGGCAGGATCCCTTCCGGCGGGGAGTAGACCGCGGAGCCCTTGACCAGGACGAGGTTGCTCTGCGTTCCCTCCAGCACGTTTCCGTCGCCGTCGACCATGAGGTGCTCGTAGGCGTCGACGTCTCCGTGGGCCGCGATCCACGCCTCGCGCAGCGGAATGAAGTTCGACGTCTTCACCCGCGGATCGGGGCGTCGAAGCCCGGGGATGCAGTTGATGTACGCGCCGTCTCGAACGACGGGCTCCGGCAGGCCGCGGAAAGGCGTCGCCGCGATGAGGATGTTGGACGAGTTCCCGAAGACCCGCGCGGGCTCGGCCGCGACATCGACGCGGATCCGCGCTTCGCTGTCGAAGGCCGCGGTCGCGTCCTTGGCGGCGGCGACGAGCGCCGTGATCAATGCGTCCTCGTCGTACTCGAGCGGCTGCGCGAACCCCTCGATCGAGTCCCGCAGGCGCCGGAGGTGGTTCTTGAGTCCGAAGAACCGACTGCGCCCGAACGTCCGGAGGCCCTCGTAGACGCCGGGTGCGATGTGGTCGAGCGCGCGCGACGCCGAGCCGAACGCCGGATGGAAATCGATGAGTTCGGCGCCCGTGGGCGTGGCGCCGTAGAGACGCTGCTCAGAGGTCTTGAGCGGGGACATTGATGGGAAGGGAAGGAAACCTGAGCGCGATCGTCCACGCGGCGGGATGAGTTGCCGTGCCGCGCACCGCCTTTATGATCCGCTAGCCCGGCGCGGGGTGAATTCAGTTTCTGGCCCATTCGTCATCGCTTTGCCGTCCCCTCCTCGGTCCGTCCCGCGGCTCCCCCTACGGGGCCTGCTCCTGGCACTCCTCCCGGTCCTCGTGGCCTGCGGTGGACGTGACGTGCGGGTCGACCGACCGGTCGAGCCGCGCCTCGCCGCGGAGAGGCTCGGCGGCGTGACCGGTGCGCTCACGTACGACGGAGACTGGGTGGGCGGGATGCCGCCCGCCGCGGATCTGCGCGAATCACTGGAGCTCGCGCGGCGCCGGGGCGTCGAGATCGTCGTGGACCTCGCCGCCGGCGACGGCGAGGATCTGCGCTACGTCGCAGATGACCTCGGCCTCGGGCTGGTCGAGATCGATCGCAACGAGGTGAGTCTGGAGGCCCAGGAGCTGACGTCTCGGATCTCGAACGCGGCAGTCGATTCGACACTCCGCGTGCTCGCCGAGCCCGGTCGATCGCGGGCGCTCGTACTCGATGACGACGGCTCCCTCGCGACGTCGATCTACATCGTCCATCTTGCGTCGAGTCGCGGCATCCCAAGGAGCGCCGCGATCGATATCGCGCGCGCTGCCGGGCTGTCGGACTTCGACCTCGAGTTCGTCGAGCGGCAGATCGAGCGCGTCGGCGTCAGCGCCTCGTCAGGAACTCGATGAGCGCTTCTGCGTCGCCGGGTGCCACGTAGAACGCGTGGGCGGCGGCGGGACCGCGCGCCGGGTCGAGGAGCGCGTCGAGGTCCGGCACGGACCCGTCGTGAAGGAGTTCGCGACGAAGGTGCAGGCCGACGAGACGGGGGGTGGCGAGCTCGCGCGGCAGTGACGGGATCTGGGCGGGATCGAAGATCTGGTCGTAGACGACGAGGCGATCGTCGTAGGTCGTCAGGACGTCGTCGAGCAGGTTCGTGTACGGGAAGCCGCGGACGAGGAGCGTGGTCGGGCTGTAGTTCAGCCACAGGAAGTCGATCGGAACCGTGGGAAGCGGGAACGAGTCGCGCGGATCACCGTGGCAGGTGGCGCACGCTGCCCAGTACACGTCGGCGCCGCGGTCGATCAGCGTCGGGTCGCCGACGGGCGGAGCCGGAGCGCGGAGCTGCTGCAGGTACAGGGCCATCGTCCGGAGCGCGTACTCGTCGATCCTGCGGCCGTAGGGGAACTCCTCCGTTCCCATCTCCGACACGAGCGGTGCGTCGGCGTACGGGTACTCGCTCGGCGGCGCGAGGACGGCCGTGTCGGTGAACACCTCCGTCGTCTCGTTCGTGATCTGCACGCCGATCCCCGGCGCGATGTCGTCGAGGAACTCCGCGCCCGCCTCATCGATGACGTTGGTTCCGTCCATGCCCGTCAGGACATGGAAGTTGATGTAGTCGACGAGCATCGTGAACTCACCGGCTACGCCGTACGGGGCCACCGGTCGAACCTGGAAGACCGGCGGGATCGTGACTGGAGCGCCAACGCCCTCCGGCGAGACGTCCGCGTGGCCGATGGGGAATGCGCCGAGGTCGAGAAGAAGGTCGTCGACGTCCATCTCGCTCGCCGTGGCGGCCGCGAACGCGTCCGTGCGCGCGATCGGCGTTCCGCCGACCGTCGCGAGCGACAGGGGCAGGTACGGGTAGAGCGCCCGCGAGTTGCGCGCGACCGCGAGGAGCGCGCCGTGGTCGAGATCGACCGCACCAGGGCCGTCGACTCGGAGCCCGATCGAACCGAGCACTGGACTCCCTATTGCGGTGCCGTCGAAGCCGCTGCCGTCGACGAGGCTATGACAGAGCGCGCACGAGAGTCCGAGCGTCTCGCCAGCGCTCGGCGTCACGATTCCGTCGTCGTTCCAGTCGTCGGCGACGAGGCCGACGAAAGCGTTGTCGCTGAGGAGCCCCTGGAAGAGCCCGGGGTCGTTCAGGTGCGGTGCGCTCGCAGCGGAAAGGTCGGTCCCCAGCTCGGCGACGAGCTCGTCGACGAGGAGCGGATCGACGACGGCGGCGTCGACCTGCAGGCCGATGCTGAGCGCATCGAGGACGGTGAAGCCCGCCTCGAAGAGGCCCTGGGGTAGCTCGACGGCCTCGGTCCAGTAGTCCTCTGTCCCGAACGTGCCCTCGCGGAAGAAGCGGCGTCCATCCTCGATGTAGACGTCCGGGTCGACCTCCTCGTCCGTATTCGGAACCGAACCGCTCTCGCACGCGGTGAGGAGGGTGACCAGGAGCGCGGCTGCGGCGGTAGAACGTGTCGGGATGAAGGAGCGGTGCTCGTGCATGGGGATATGACCTCTGAGTAGACAGAACCACGCTTTGCCCGGGGATGCGGCCGCCAGGGGGCGCTGTCGAAGGCCTGTCTCGCGACTGGACGTTCCTGGCTGCGAAACGACTCAGCTCGAAACACTCCTCAGGAAACAGCGGGATGCACTCCAGCTCCGCGAAACCCACGGTCGGTTGCCGCGACCCGCGTCACGGGTCCTTCACCACTGCGAATGGAGACGCGAGGAGAGGACGCCCACCATGATCCACCGCATCGAGAGCACCGTCGCCGCCATCGCAGCGGCCGTCATCCTGGTCGCGCCCATCGGCGCCCAGGAGCCCGCGCCGCAGCCGGAGTTCGACCACAGCCACGCCGGACTCACCGCAGTCCTGGAGGCGGTCCTGAAGGACGGTCTCGTGGACTACGCGACGCTGCGGCGCTCTCCCGATGCGCTCGACGCGTACCTCGCGGGGCTCGAGGCGACGACGCCCGCGGACCACGCTCGGTGGTCGCGCGACGAGCGCTTCGCGTTCTGGATCAACGCGTACAACGCGTACACGCTTCAGCTGATCCGGGACCGGGGGCCGGTCAAGAGCATCAAGAAGCTCGGCGGCCTCTTCGGATCGCCCTGGAAGAAGGAGTTCATCCCGCTCGCCGCTTTCGATCCCGATCGGAAGGGGAAGCGTCTCACGCTCGACGAGATCGAGCACGAGATCCTCCGGCCGACGTTCGAGGATGCGCGCCTTCACGCGGCCGTGAACTGCGCGTCGCTCGGCTGCCCGCCGCTTCGCCGCGAGGCGTACGTCGCCGAGCGACTCGACGCCCAGCTCGCCGACCAGGTCCTCCTCTGGCTCCTCGACGGGAGCCGGAATCGGGTCCGGCCGGAGCGGGGTTCGATCAGGGTTTCGAAGATCTTCGACTGGTTCGAGGACGACTTCGGCGGCCGCGACGAGCGCGTCGTTCGCTGGATCGCGGACCAGGTCGAGGCGAAGGAGCCCGCGCTCGCGAGCGAGCTCCGATCGAACGCGCCGCGGCTCGACGTGCGCTATCTCAGCTACGACTGGAGCATCAACGCGCAGAAGGACAGGCGCTGATCCGGACGTCGGGTATCCTCCGCCGGATGCCGCCGCAGCAGCCCACGACGTACTGGGACTACATCCAGGTCGAGGAGCTCCTCGCCCTGCAGCGCGGTCTGGCCAAGACCGATGAGGACCTCGCGAACGAAGAGGTCCTGTTCATCGCGGTCCACCAGATCTACGAGCTGTGGTTCAAGCTCGTCCTGCGCGACCTCGCCAGCGCCCGCGACCTCTTCACGGCCGAGGCCGTCGCCGAGCAAGAGCTGTCCGGAGTCGTCGAGCGCCTTCGGCGTATCGCGACCATCTTCCGGATCGGGATCGATCACTTCGCGCTGGTCGAGACCCTCGGGACGCGCGCGTACCTCGCGTTCCGCGACAAGCTCATGCCGGCAAGCGGCTTCCAGAGCGCGCAGCTCCGCCAGATCGAGATCCTCTTCGGGCTCGACGAGGCGCGGCGCATCCCGCTCGGTCCGCCGGGCAGTCACCTCGCAGCGCTGCACGATCCCGGCGGCGGCTCGAGTCCTGCCCTGGCTCGAGTCGAGCGCACGCTCGCGGACACGCCGACGTTCAAGGACGCGCTGGAGACGTGGCTTGCGCGGACGCCGATCGATGCCGTTCGTCGCAACGATGGCGTCATCGAGAGCGACGCGGAGGGATTCGTCGCGCGCTACCTCGAGGCGCACCGGCGCGTGGTCGCCGCGCGCCGCGCCCCCGCGCGATCGGGGGCCGAGGCCCCGAGCCGGGACGTCGAGGCGGAGCGCGCGCGACTCGGCCAGGTCTACGAGCGCGAGCGATCCGGCGTGGAGGCGTTCCTCTCGCCGGCCAACGAAGGCGAGCCCGACGAGCGGCGGTCGCGGGTGCGCGCCGCGATCGTGTTCCTCGAGACCTACCGCGATCTTCCGCTTCTCGCCTGGCCGCGCGAGGTCCTCGCGGCTGTGCTGGAGGTCGAGCAGGCGTTCGTGATGTTCCGCCAGCGCCACGCTCGGATGGTCGAGCGCGTCATCGGACGCAGGACCGGGACCGGGGGCAGCGCAGGGGTCGAGTACCTCGACCGCACGGCGCTCGAATACCGGATCTTCCCCGACCTGTGGGCGGTCCGGACGATGCTCGTGCCCGAGTCAGCCCAGCCGCCGCTGCGAGATCCGGCGTTCTACGGCTTTCGAGCGGGGTCGATGACCTGACACCATCTGGATCCTTCGGGCCCCTTGATGGGATCTTTAAGATTCGCGCTTAGCGTCGCGAGCGAACAGGAGCGCGAATCATGACCAGAGAATCCGTACTGATCGTCGAGGACGATCCCGACATCGTCGAGCTGCTCCAGTACACCCTCGAGCGCGAGGGTTACCCGGTGCTCGTCGCCCGCAACGGCGAGAAGGGCCTGTCGGAGGCGAAGCGTCGGAAGCCCGGGCTCATCGTGCTCGACCTCATGCTTCCCGGCCTCGACGGATTGGAGGTCTGCCGCGCGCTCAAGGGCGAGGACGCGACGAAGTCGATCCCGGTCGTGATGCTCACCGCCAAAGGTGAGGAGAGCGACGTCGTCCTCGGACTCGAGTTCGGGGCCGACGACTACATGCGCAAGCCGTTCAGCCCGCGCGAGCTCGTGGCGCGGATCCGAGCGGTGCTCCGCCGGGGACAGCCCGTCACGGAGTCGAAGATGCGCATCGAGGTCGGCGACGTCGTGCTCGACAAGGAGCGCCACGAGGTGGCGGTCGACGAAGAGGTCGTTCCCTTCACGCGGTCCGAATTCCGCCTGCTCTGGACGCTCGCCAAGCACCCCGGGCGCGTCTACTCGCGCGAGGAGCTCGTCGAGCGGTTGACCGACGGCGAGGCCGTCATTCTCGACCGCAACATCGACGTCCACGTCAGCTCGATCCGCAAGAAGCTCGGCGAGCACGGCGGTCTCATCGCAACGGTGCGCGGCGTGGGGTACAAGGTGCGCGACTGATGTTCCGCTTCCGCTTCTTCTGGAAGCTGTTCCTCTCGTACGCGCTGCTGATCCTGCTGACGGTCGGCGCCGTTGGGGTCCTCGTCCTCGGCAAGTACAACAACGACCTGCAGACCAGGACCGAGGCGTCGCTGCGAGCGCAGGCGGTGACTCTGGCGGAGGTCACGCAGGACGACTTCGCACGTCTGGACCCGGACGAGCTCCAGCGTCGCATCGAGACGATCGGCGCGGACACGGGGCGACGGATCACGCTGATTCGCCGCGACGGGACGGTCGTTGCCGACACCGATGCGGTGGCCGAGTCGATGGAGAACCACCTCGTCGACCGCAGCGACACGACCGCCGCTCTGGAGAGCGGCCACGGCACCGACCTGCGGACCAGTCGAACGACCGGACGCGAGACGCTCTACGTCTCGGTGTGCCCGGACCACGCGGACGGTCGGAACGGCATCGTGCGGATCGCCGTCGAAACGGCGTCATTGCGCGAACAGGAGCGGAGCGTCGCTCGCCTGCTGCTCTTCGGCGTCGGCCTCGCGACGCTCCTGGCCCTCCTGCTGGGGGCGTTCATGGTGCGTCGAATCTCGCGTCCCCTGGAGCAGATGCGCGAGGTCGCCGGCCGCCTGGGCGGGGGGGACTACAGCGCGCGGGTCGCGCTCGAAAGGCCGCCCCACCGCGGTGACGAGCTGGGCGAGCTCGCGAGCGCTCTCAACCGACTCGGCTTCGACATGAGCCAGCGGGTCGCCGATCTGACCGCGGGCCAGGAGCGCCTGCGCGCGATGGTCGCCGGCATGATCGAGGGCGTCGTCGCGGTCGACGAGGACGACCGCGTGACGTTCTCCAACTACGCCGCGCGACGGCTGCTCAAGTTCGAACGCGAGGACATGGGCAAGCCGCTCTGGGAGAACGCGAAGGTTGCGGGGCTCGACGCGCTTCTCGTCGAGGCGCGCCGGTCGGACTCCGCGGCGACGTGCGAGCTAGAGATGAGCACGACGGACGAGGACGCGATCGTTCGCGCACAGGCGCACCGGTTCAACGACGGTGACTCCGTCGGTGTCGTCATCGTCCTGAACGACATCTCGGAGATCCGGCGACTCGAACGCATCCGGCGCGACTTCGTCGCCAACGTCAGCCACGAGCTGAAGACGCCGCTGACGTCGATTCGCGGCTACGTCGAGGCGCTCCTCGACGGCGCTCTGGAGGACGACGACAACAACGTGCGGTTCCTGGAGAAGGTCGAGAACAACGTTCTGCGGCTCAACCACCTCGTGACCGACCTCTTGAGCCTCGCGCGCATCGAGTCGCAGGCCGGCCTCCTGCCGCGCCATCCGTTCGATCTCCACGCGCTCGTCGGCGAGGCCGTGCGTCGGCACGAATCGACGGCGCAGGGCCGCGATCAGCGCCTCGTCCTCGATGCGTGCGACGGCGCGCTCCAGGTGCTCGGTGACCGCGAGGCGCTGACGCAGATCATCGACAACCTCGTCGACAACGCTCTCAAGTACACGCCGGACGAGGGCGAGGTCACGGTGCGCGTCGGGCGCGACGGCGACCGCGCGATCCTCGAGGTCGCCGACAACGGCATCGGAATCCCGGCAGAAGACCAGGCGCGGATCTTCGAGCGCTTCTACCGGGTCGACAAGGCGCGCTCCCGCGCGGTCGGCGGGACGGGCCTCGGACTCTCGATCGTGAAGCACCTGGTCCAGTCGCTGAATGGAACGCTCGAGCTCCAGAGCGAGCCCGGAGTCGGCAGCACATTCCGCGTAACCCTCGACGCGGCCTGACGCTATGTGACCGGCTAGCGGGAAGTTGACGCTGCCCGTTAGGATTTTTTCATGAAGGGAATCCCGAGTCGAATCGGGGTTGCCGCTGTCCTGCTCGCAACTGCCGCGTCCGCCCCTGCGCAGACGCAGCCTCCGAACATCGTGGTCGTCATCGCCGACGACCTGGGCATCGGCGACCTCGGCTGCTACGGCGGTCAGTCGATCGCAACGCCGCGCATCGATGCGATGGCGCAGGCGGGGGCGCGGTTCACGTCCTTCTACGTCGCGCCGTCGTGCTCGCCGACGCGCGCGGCGCTCTTGACCGGCTGTCTCCCGCCGCGGGTCGACGTCGTCTCCCCGCAAGGGAGCTGGTCCGAGCGCGGTCTCGCGCCTTCGGAGGTCACGATCGCAGAAGTACTCGACGGCGTTGGCTACCGGACCGGACTGTTCGGGAAGTGGCATCTCGGCGACTCGGTCGATCAGCTGCCCGTCGGCCAGGGATTCGACGAGTCGTTCGGTTCGCCATGGGGGCTTCCGGGCCGACCCCACGTCCTCTTCGACGGAGGACGGATCGTCGAGACGGACGGTGATCCCGTCGGCTGGACTCCGCGCTTCGTCGCGCGAACCGTCGACTTCATCGAGCGCGCGGCGCACGCCGGCGATCCGTTCTTCGTCGTCCTCGCCCACACGTCTCCGCACCAGCCCGCGACGCCGAGCCCTGGCTTCGTTGGCACGAGCGCGGACGGGCGCGAGTACGGGGACTCCGTCGAGGAGATCGACGCGAGCGTGGGAGCCGTTCTCGATGTGCTCGCGGCGAGCGGCGTGACGTCGAACACGCTCGTTCTCTTCATGTCGGACAACGGGCCTGCGATCGGGCAGGACCCGTATCAAGCCGGCTCCAGCGGCGGCCTGCGCGGAGCCAAGGGCACGACGTTCGAGGGCGGCGTGCGCTCCCCGCTGGTCGCGCACTGGCCGGCCGCGATCACGCCTGGGGCGACGAGTGACGAGATCCTCCACGTCATCGACCTGTTCGAGTCGTTCGCTGCCCTCGCCGCGGCTCCGCTGTCGCCCTCGCTTCCCGCCCGCGACGGCGTCGAGGCCTCAGCCGTACTCGTCGGTGGGCAGGGCGACCCTGCGCGAGCGCTCTACCTCACGCGCGATCGATTCGTCGAGGCCGTCCGGATCGGACGCTACAAGCTCAGGGAGGGTGCGCTGTACGACCTCGAGAGCGACCCGGCCGAGTCGACCGACATCGCCGCTCAGCTTCCGGGACTCGTCGCACAGCTCGAGGCACTCCGTGCTGCGAAGGCCGCCGACCTCGCTGCCGGGCGACGTCCGAGGGCCCTTTCGACGCGCCGATCGCCGCGCTGGCGCGCGGACCAGGGTTTCACGTCCCAGGCCCCCGGGAACGGCGACCTCTGGCGCGCGTCGGGTTCGAACGCCGTGCCGTGGCGGGTCATCGACTTCGACTCGACGGCAGACCTGGAGATCGTCCCGACGGGAGCTTCCGTCGTCGACCTTCTCCCAGGCGCCGCGCTTCGCGTTCCTTCCTACGCACCCCGACTCGCGCTCGTTCGAGACGGTGGCGACCTCGGCGTGACGGAGCGGGGGCGTCCCTTCGCGCTCGAGCTGTGGTTCCGTTCCGCGTCCGATGCACCGCAGGAGAACAGCGTGCTCTTCGATGCCGGGGACGAGGACGCGGGCGTTTCGGTCACGGTCGGGGACGCGGGCCTGATCGGGGACGACGGGGGCCCGGGGCAGCGAGACGACCTCGTCATGCGAATTGGCGGTGCCACGTCGGCGGAGTCGCTGTCGATGGCGGTCGACCTTCCGAGCGGAGCCGGCGGCTGGGCCGATCGATTCACGCACCTCGTCTTCACGATCGATGCCGCCGGGCGCGCACGCCTGACGATCGACGGAATCCGCGTCGCGCGAGCGATCGCGCGATCCGTCGACGCGGGACTCGACGGCGTCTGGGCGCTCGCTGGCCGCCACCGCGGACTCGGCGGAGACGGCGGTCCGGGTCTGCGACCGTTCGACGGAAGCTCCTTCGTCGGCGAGATCGCGCTCATCCGGATGTTCGATCGCACGCTCGCGGCGAAGGAGGCCGAGCTTCTCCTCGCTCGACACGTTGCGTACGCGTACTGCGCGCCGCTGCCGAACGCCGCAGGACGCAGGGCGAGCTTCGACCTCGTCGGCGACTTCCGGTCCGCGTCGCGTCGACTGTTCGTCCGGATGTCAGGCGCCGGTCAGGGCGCGATCGGGCGGATCTTCGCCTCTCCGAGCCAGTCGCGCACCGCGCTCGCGGCCGGTTTCCTCTGCCTCGATTCGTCGGGGCTGGTCGCGCTGCCGCCGTTCCAGGTCGGAGCCCCCTGGAACCCGCCCGTCGAGCTAGGTCCCGCCTTCACGTTCGACCCGGGCTCGACGCCGACGTGGAACTTCCAGCTGTGGATCCGCGAGGGCGGGCAGACGTCCTTTTCGAACGCCCTTCGAATCCTCTTCGCGCCGTGATCGCCCGATGGTCGGGCTCGCCCGACCTCGTCAGCAGAGGTGGCCGAGGTCGGAGTCACCCATCTCCACGCCTCCACCGGGGAAGTACTCGGACCAGCGCCGGTTGACGAGCTCCTTCGTGTCCGGATCGCAGAACAGCTCCTCCGGGTAGCTCGGCTTCATGCGCGCGTCGATGACGATCGGCGGCGTGAACGCGGGGTGCTGATGGACGAGCTCGACGTCGGCTGCCGACAGGTCGCGCGCCGGGTCGAAGCGCGTGAACGTCGTCCACAGGAAGTTCATCGCGTTGCGCGCAGCCCGCTCCGCGTCGTCGACGAGGACGACGAGAGGCCAGGCCTCTAGCGCTGGATCACGCGCAGCGCGCTGAGCGGCCTCCGGATCGTCGGCGAAGGACGGGCCGTCGATGCAGAGGACGCCGGGCGCGAATACGTAGGCGCGCTCGATGGGCTTCGCGGGCGTTCCCTCGAGTCGGTCGGGGAGCGTTCGGCGGGGCTCGCCGAGGCCCAGGAGGACGCCCTTGCTCCCCTCGTTGATCCGTGGACCCGCGTAGTCGAGGGAGTCCATCGAGAGGTTCGAGAGGATGAACAGGTCGGTGCGGAAGTCAGCGCGCTCCAGCACGTGGCACAGCGTGGCCCTGAAGTCCTGGAGATCGACCGGCCGGTCCGTGGCCAGCAGGAACTTGGTGAGCGACAGCTGCCCCTCGCCGAGGATGCGGAACGCGGACACCATCGCCTCGCGTCGATACCGCTCGCGCACGACGGCTCCCGCGAGCGCGTGGTAACCGGTCTCGCCGTAGCTCCACAGGTCGAGGACGCCCGGCATCGCGACCTTCGCCAGCGGCTTCAGCAAGTCCTGGAGGTAGTCGCCCAGGAAGAAGTCCTCCTGGCGCGGCTTTCCCACGACCGTCGCCGGCCAGATCGCGTCGCGGCGGCGATAGAGCGCGTCGCAGCGCATCCACGGATAGTCGTGGGTCTCGGAGTAGTAGCCGTAGTGATCGCCGAAGGGCCCTTCGGGTCGTCGCGCGCCCGGCTGGATGGACCCCGCGAGCACGAACTCGCAGCGCGAGACGAGCGGCAGCGATTCCGTTCGCGAGCGACACAGCTCGAGCCGTCGGCCGAGGATGAGGCTCGCGAGGAGGAGCTCGGGCACGTTCTCGGGCAGCGGCGCGATCGCGGCGAGGATCAGTGCCGGCGGTCCACCGACGTGAACGTGCACGGGCAGCGGCTTCTCGAGCCGCTCCGCCGCCGCAAGGTGGAAGCCGCCGCCCTTGCCGATCTGCGCGTGCACCCCCACGCCGCCGTCGTCGAAGAGCTGCGCGCGGTACATGCCGAGGTTGGGGCCGCCGCTCTGCGGGTGCGCGGTCAGGACCAGCGGCAGGGTCACGAATGGACCACCGTCGCGCGGCCAGGTCGTCAGCGCGGGCAGGCGTCCGAGGTCGGGCGCTTCCTCGATCACCTCCGTGACCGGCCCCGAGCGCGACCTCTTGAGCCCGACGCGCGCGAGAGCGCCGAAGAGCGATCGCTGTCCCCACAGCGCCTTGGGCGTCGGCGGGAGGGCTTCTTCCGGCAGCGCCGCAACGCGCTCGACGATGTCCTCCGGGCGTTCACCGAACGCCAGTCGCACGCGCTTGGCCGTCCCGAAGAGGTTCGTGACGGCCGGGAACGACGCTCCCTTCGGACGGCGGAAGAGGAGGGCCGGGCCGCCCGCCGCGATGACGCGTCGGTGGACCTCGGCCATCTCCAGGCGGGGATCGACCTCGGCCTCGATCTCGACGAGCTCGCCCGCGGCGCGGAGTCGGTCGAGGAATTCGCGGAGGTCGAGCGGAGCAGAGCGGGACATCGTGGGAGGGGAGCGGAGGATCCGCGCGCGGAAGGTAGCGGAACCGCCGCATCTGCGTAGGTTCGGTTCGTCGGACGCCGATGCGACGCGATGACCACCAACGTCCTGCTCACCACGCTCCTCGCGGCTGCGACCGTCCTTCCGGTCCAAGTCGAGCGGATTCCCGCGGCGACCGTCGAGCTCGACTGGGATCGGCGCGCCGTCGAGCATCTGTGGAATCGAGCTGGATTCGGAGTGGCGGCGGACGAGATCGACGCGTGGGTCGCAGCCGGCCCCGAGGCCCTCGTCGATCACCTCTTCGCGGTGCGTCGAGGTGACCGAACGCCGCTCTCGCGCCGATTCGAATCGACGCTGAACGAGTTCGACGCCGAGGTCGGCTCACCCGCGTCCCGCAAGGAGCGCTTCGAGACGCGCCGGCGGCGCCGGCTCATCGAGAACGACCTCCTGCAGGACCTTCGCAGCGCCTGGATGGAGAGCATCCTCGAAGGCGACGACCCTCTGCGGGACCGTATGACGCTGTTCTGGCACGGCGTGTTCACGACGTCCTTCACCAGCGTGCGGCGACCGGACGCGCTCGCGCGGCAGTACGAGACCCTCCGCGGCGGCGCGCTCGGCAGCTATGCCGTTCTCCTTCGAGCGATGCTGCGCGATACCGCCCTGCTCGAGTACCTCGACAACGACGAGAACCGCAGGGGCAGCCCGAACGAGAACCTCGCTCGCGAGGTCATGGAGCTCTTTGCACTCGGAGAGGGCCACTACTCCGAGGCCGACGTCCGCGAGGCCGCGCGCGCGCTGACTGGCGCGACCAGGGGGGACGACGGCGCGTACCAGTTCGACGAAGGCCAGCACGACGACGGCGTCAAGACGATCCTCGGCGTCACCGGGACTCACGGACCGAACGACCTCGCGACGATCCTCCTCGATCGGCCGGAGTGCGCGTCGTTCCTCGCCCGGAGCCTGCTCGAGTACCTCGAGGGCGTTCCCGCTTCGCCGGCGCGCGTCGACCAGTACGCGGAGCTGCTCCGCGAGACGGACTACGACGTCGGCCGCTTCCTCCGCACACTCTTCCTCGACCCGGGCTTCTACCGCGCCGAAGTGGTGGGAGCGCGGGTCGCTGGCCCGATCGACTTCGTCGCGGGCGCCGAGCGGCGCCTGGGGCTGGGCGTTCCTCCGGACTTCGCCGCCGACGCGGCAGCGGCGCTCGGCCAGGACCTCTTCCGCCCGCCGAGCGTCAAGGGCTGGGACGAGGGCTTCGCGTGGATCTCGACGTCGACGCTGATGCTCAGGGGCAACGTGATCGGCGCGATGTTGGATCTGATCGACGTCGAGACGGTGCGCGGTGACATGCGCGGTGCCGTCCGCAGCGAGCTCGGCCTCGGAGGGGCCTCCAGGGACGACATGCGCGAGATGTCTCGCGAGCAGTTCCGTCGCGACGCCCTCAGCCGGCTCGCGAAGAGCCTGCGCGAATCCGACTACGAGCCGAGTGCGTACCTCGGGACGATCGTGCGGGGAGCCGGTGCGCGAACGGACGAGGAGGCCGTTCGCGTCCTCGCCGATGCGCTGCTGGCGATCGAGCCGCCCGAAGAGACGATCGCGATGCTGATCGTTCGGCTCGCGGAGCTCCGCGATGCGTTCGGCGTGACGGAGGAGCAGCTCGCCCAGAATCGCCGTCGCACGGAGAACGCGCTTCTCCGGCTCGGCCACCTGCTCCTGTCCCTGCCCGAGGCCCAGCTGCATTGAGTCACCTCGTCGAACACGATCGACGCTCGTTCCTCCGCGGGGCGGCCGCGACCGCCGCCGGGATCGCGCTCGGCCATACCGCGCGCGCGTCGCACTCGCCCTTGCCCGGCGGCGACGCGGACGGACGCGTCCTCGTCCTCTTGCAGCTCTCCGGCGGCAACGACGGTCTCGCCACGATCGTCCCCGGCTCGGACGAGCTGCGCCGCGTGCGGCCGAGGACGCTGCACGACGAGGGCGATCTCCTGCCGCTCGACGACGATCGCGGGTGGAATCCTCACCTCGACCGGATCCGCGCGGAGTACGAGGAGGGGCGCGTCGCGATCGTCGAGGGGTGCGGGTATCCGGACCCCGTGCGATCGCACTTCCGCTCGTACGAGGTCTGGCACACGGGGCGCCGCGCAGGCCGCGCGTCCGGGGACGGCTGGATCGGCCGCCTCGCCGCGTCGACGTGGAGCGACTCCGGCAGTCCGGACGTCGTGATGCACATCGGGGGCGACGCGCCGTACAGCGTGCATTCGTCGACCTTCCCTCCGGTCACGCTGGGGTCGCCGACGGGATACCGCTGGTTCGGCGACGAGGAGTCCTACGCGAAGGGCGGCGCGGCGATCGCCGATTACGCGACGCGAGCCACGAGAGAACCGCGCCACGCCGGACGCGATCGCGCGCTCGACCTCCTCCGCGCGACCCTCGACGACGCCCGCGCGTCGTCGCAGCGCGTGCGCGGGGCCTCCGCGTCGTACCGCACACCCGTCGAGTATCCGCGCACTCGGATCGCGGCTTCTCTGCGCGACGTGGCCGCGCTCCTCGCGCGGGACCGTCGCACGCGCATCTTCTCGGTCGCGCACAGCAGCTACGACACGCACGCGAGCCAGCGTGGGACGCACGACAAGCGGATGCGTGAACTCGACGGAGCCCTCGGCTCGTTCCTCGCGGACCTTCGTCGGACGGGGCAGTCGAAGAGGACGGTCGTCCTGGTCTTCAGCGAGTTCGGACGTCGCGTCGCCGAGAACGGTTCGGGCGGACACGACCACGGCAAGGCGGGTCCGATGCTGCTCCTCGGGGAGGCCGTGCGGGGCGGGCTCCACGGCGCGCCCCCCTCGCTCACCGAACTCGACGACGGCGACCTCGCCTACACGACCGACTTCCGTTCGGTGTACGCCGCGATCGTCGGAGGCTGGTTCCGCGCGGACGTGGATCTCGTCCTCGGCCCCGAGGCTCCGCCGGCGCTCGAGCTGGTCTAGGCCGCGAGGACCTCAGGCAGCGAGGACCTTCGTGTGGAGCCGCATGACCGCGGCGCGGTCGAGCTCGAGCCCGAGGCTCTGGTACGCGTCGTCGAAGCGCGCCCAGCGGTGGGCTGCCCACGCGTCCGCCACGCGGTCGGGGTGGAGCTCCTCTTCGGTCAGGATGCCGAAGGTCCACTCGACGACCTCTTCGTCGCCGATGGTCCAGCGCCCCGGCATCTCGAGATCGAGCGGCCGGCCCGGGACGATGACGCCGATGTCTTCCTCGACGCGACGGCGGATCGCCGTCTCGAGCTTGTCACCGAATCCGAGCGCGCCCTGGAGCGGACCCCACATGGCCTCGAGACCCTGGTCCGGTTTCAGGAGCAGGTAGTGGGGCGCTTCCTCGCGGAACCGGTACACGAAGATCTTGATGCGGTGAAGGAGCTCACTCATCGTGGTTCTGGCCGAAGTCTCCCGGCCGGAGCCGGGTGGTGCGCTGATCCGCACGCCTCAAGAACGTTCTATCGACGGTCGCTGTGAACGCGCTACGGGTCAGGTCGCGTCGAACCTCGGACGTGTCTCCATACGCGCCTCCCGCACACTCGCCCATGAAGGCTCTGACGCTCGCCGACGCCCTCACGCGCCTCGACGCCCGCATCGACTGGGAAAAGCGGGACCGCTCGAAGGGCTGGCGCGTCGATCTCGATCCGGTGCACGACCTCGTCCTCCGCACGGGAGCGCCGCAGCGGGCCTACGAGATCTGTCACGTCGCAGGATCCAAGGGAAAGGGGTCGGTTGCGAGCCTCATCGGGGCTGCGCTCGCCCGGTCGGGGGCTCGGGTCGGCGTCTACGGCTCGCCGCACGTCGAGAGGATGCACGAGCGGATCCGCATCGACGGTCTCCCGATCGATGACGACGAGCTCGCGCGCGTGCTCACGCTGGCCCTCGATGCCGTCGACGAGGCGCAGCGTGAGGGGACGGCGGGAGGACGCGCCTCGTGGTTCGACATCGTGACCGTCGCCGCTCTCTGTGCGTTCCGCGACGCCGGCGTGAACTGGGCGGTGCTCGAGGTGGGCCTCGGCGGTCGCCTCGATTCGACGAACGTCATCGACGCGCCTGTGGCTGCGATCGTGACGACGATCGCGCTGGAGCACACGGCGATCCTCGGCGACACGCACGCCGCGATCGCGACCGAGAAGGCAGGAATCGTCAAGCACGGAACGACGCTCGTGACCGGCTGCGATCCCGAGAGCGAGGCCGGTCGGACGCTCGTCCAGATCGCTGAGGAGCGCGGCGTTCCGATCCGGTTCGCGCACGATCCCGACGACGCGACCTTCGAGCAGGCGAATGCTCGCGTGGCACGCGCCGCCCTCGACGTGATCACCGGGTCGCACGCGCGCATTGGCGCGCATCTTCTCGATGACGAGGCGATTCGACTCGCCCGCCTTCCGGGTCGAATGGAGACGATCGACTGCGGGGGAGTCGCGGCGGTGATCGACGGGGCGCACGTTCCGGAGTCGCTCGAGCGGGCCCTTGCCGAGGCGACCCGCGACCACGCGGGCCCGTCCGCGGCCGTGATCGCGATCCACCGCGAGAAGGACCCCGACGCGCTCCTCGCGCCGCTGCTCCGCGCCGGGGTCACCCGGCTGTTCGCGACGACGATTCCCGAGAGCGGAGTCCACTGGTCGGAGACGGAGGTCGCGGCCGCCGCGTCCCGGCTCGGGATCCCCGTCGAGGTCTCGGAGAACCCTGCGGAGGCACTCCGCTCGGCCCTCGCCTGGGCCCGCGCCGAATCGGGGCCGCCCGCCCGCTGGCTGCTTCTCACCGGCTCGCTCTACCTGGCGGGCGCCGTTCGGCCCCTGCTTCGGGACGCCTCAGCGGGTTGACGGAGCGGTCTCCGGCGCCGGTCTCAAGCGGCGGCGGTTCCCACGTCGATACGCACCCGGGTATCCGCCATGTTCTGCTCGGACCTCTTCCTCACCGACGCGTTCCTGATCAAGGGGAACGTCGAGCACAAGTACACGCGGCTCTCCAAGCTCCTCGACGAGCACAGGAAGACGTTCATCAGGGTCCGCGACTGCACGCTGATCGACCTGGG